>DASUBU010000088.1:0-53589 GCA_035763125.1 Ktedonobacterales bacterium | reverse complement strand
CTTCGTCAACCTCGTCGGCCAGGGAGGCCCCATCACCATCAACTGGAAGGCAGCCGCCTCGGCCTCGAATGCCAAGTCCGGCCTTCCGCAGCAGGCTGTGCGGCAGGCGGAGGTGCAGGGCAGCATTGCGCGTTACGCGGTTCCGCAGAAGACAGCGGTACCGGGGAGTACCGGGCGCTACGCGATCCCAGGCACGACCGTGATTGCCTCAATTCTCATGCGGTAGAGTGGCCCACACGACGAGTGTTTCTGGAATCGCTCGTTCTGCGTGATACACATTGGCGGCCTGGCTGCGGGCGGAGCGGTCGCCCGTCTGTCGCCTCCCCGGTGGTCGCAGCCTGGAACAATGCGATGCACCTGTTCACTCACGGGCAGTGTACGGCCAGCGTCTGCTCGCGCCCGGCGACAGCGCTATACGAGCCGACCGCCCAATAGTTGCCCGCGCCGTCGGTCGTCACCGCATTGAGCGCGCGGTAGCTCGCGCCACTCGGCGCGGGACTCTCGATGACACGCCAGGCCGCGCCGTCCCACTGCGCGATCATCGCCTGCGACATGCCCGCGCCACCGGTGAAGGAGCCGCCAACCGCTCGCACGTCGCGCGATCCGGCTGCCGCCACGCCCGAAAGAAAGCCAGCCTCCGCGCCGCTCGGCAGGGAGCCTGCCATACTCGCCCACGCGGAGCCGTTCCAGTGGGCCATGAGCGGCTGCCGGGTGTGGTTGCTGGCTGTGTACTCTCCCACCGCCCACGCATCCATCGCCGAGAGCGCCGCCACCCCCTTGAGCTGGCCGCCGAGGGCGCCACTGGGCAGTGTCGGCCCAGCGACGATCTGCCACGCCGTGCCATTCCATCGCTCGATCAGCGGCTGCTCAAAGGAGGGACGGGGGAGCTTGAGCGTGGAGCCGACGGCCCACAATTGATTGGCGCCTGGGATCCGCGCGACCGCAAAGAGCTCGCTCTGAACACCCTGTGGCACGGCGCTCTGGACGACGTGCCACGCCGTTCCATCCCAATGCTCGATCAGCGGCACCAGCGCGTCGGTGGTATTGTAGGCGCCTACCGCCCACGCGTCATTGGAGGCCAGCGCCGCGACGCCGTTCAGGATGTTGTTGGTCGCCCCCGGATCAGGGCTGGCGACCAGGCTCCACGTGGCGCCGTTCCAATGCTCGACCAGCGTTTCGCGCAAGCTCGTCTGTTGCGTGCTCAGCGCGCTCCCGACGGCCCACGCGTCGTTGGCGGAGATTGCCGCCACACCATTCAGCGAACCGCTCCCCGGGCTGGAGAGGAGATGCCACGCAGCGCCGTCCCAGCGCTCGATCAAGCTTGTCAGCGGGCCGACCGTCCCGCCTTCGGTGAAGTTGATGCCGACCGCCCAGGCATCGGTGGGCGACACAGCACTCACCGCGAGCAGGCGGCTGTCGAGGTAGCGTGTCCCATCGGGAATGGCCACGATGCGCCAGCGCACACACGAGGGCTGCGGTGTCGCGGTGGGGCTGGTGGCCGGCCTGGCCGTCGGCGTGGGGGCGGCGCCTGTCCGCGAGCCGCCGCAAGCCACCATGACGAGCGCGAGCCCGACGAAGAGCGCCGCCAGCGCGCGGCGGCCAGGGCACGCGGAGACGGCACGCCAGCGCCTGCTATGACCGGCGACGAATGTCCTGCGCGGCATGCGCCGCACTCCTTCCTGCTCCCGGCTGAGGAGGAGCCTTCACCCCATCGCTAAGGTGTACAGGAAATAGCTAGCGCTCCCGGTGTAACAGCGGCTTCTCGGCGTTGGCCGGCGGTATCACAGCGAACTCTCGAATGCGATGGGCAAGCGCCACCGCGCGGCGCGGCCCATGCCATAGTCGGCGGGGAGCCGGGCGCGCCGGGAGAGTGGTCCGCTCGTTGCGCAGCGCGCTCCAGACCACCCGGCCGCATCCTGCCTGGCTGTGGGGAGTGTCAATGCGCCGCTATGGGCTGCGCGTGGCGAAAGCGCAGTAAGGCACCGACACCGTCCAGGCGCTCCAGGGCCGCGTGCTCCTCGATCACCTCGACGTCGGCGCCCGTTGTAACGGCGAGCCGAATCAACTCATTACGCGTCTCCGCGTCGATCGCCGCCGTGGCGACCAGCACCAGGACGTCCACCTGTGCGTGCCCAAGCGCTTCCCGCGTGTGATCCAGGCCCGCTACCCCAAGCGCATCCGCCCGCACCGCGTCTATCAATTGATCGCCAATCGAGCGGCCACTCTCCGCTTCAGCACGCGCGAGGATCGGCGCAATCTCATCCAGCACGATATCGTGCGGCGCCTCCAGATTCAGGCCACCCGCCTCCTCCTGCACCAGATTCCGCACCCGTGGCAAGAGCGCATCGAGCAACAGCGGGAGCGCCACCCGATTGCCGGCGAGAATTACGCGACTCGCCTGCTCGCTATCAACCAGCAGCTCAAGCTCCGCGGCTGCCTCGCGCGCGAAGTCGGCGCGATGCTTCTCGATGTGCCGCTGGTAGCGGGGCTCGTTCAAGCCGCCCAGGCTGGTCTTGTGAAAGTGGGTGCCACCTTCGTCGAGCCCCTCCACCTCTTCCAGCGAGCCTCTGCGCACCACAAAGAAGCGCACGGTGTTGCTATCAACGATGCCGGCGACGGCGGTTTCTTGATCGTCCAGCAGACGAGCCAGTTGGAACAGATCGGGCACCGCGCCGACCGCGACGTGATGCTCGAACGGCACGCCAGCTTCGACGACCTCGAACAGGCCGGTCGCCGCGCAGGCGAAGATCGCCACGCCGTGCGCTGAGACTGGATAATGCTCGCGCAGGTAGGTCTCGATACGTGCCGCATCCGTGCGAAGTGAGTCGTACTCAGGGCCGCGCGGCCAGAAGGTCTTCTCCAGCTCGCGCAGCCGATCTTCGAGCAGCAAGACACTCTCGCGCAGCTCCGGGCGCCCCGCGTGGGGCCGCATGTCCAGATAGATGCTCAGCACGGGAGCGTCCGCCGGTTCGAGCTCTGCCAATCGCCGCAGAAGTCGCTGGATCATCGCTGGCCTCCTCCCGCCCGTCGTCGTGCGTCGCCACCGCTCTCGATACCGGCATCGCAGTCGGCGTACCACTTCAGGCGGCAGGAGGCTCACTCTACGCCGTGGTCGGCGAGGTAGGCGCGCAGGGAGAGCGGCGCGAAGCCGAAGTTGCGCTCGACCGAGTCAAGGCCGGCCACGTTGTCAACGTCGAAGAGACCGGTGGCGGCGCGGGTAACGGGCGGATTGGGCAGCACGGCTTCCATGATGCCTGCGCCCAGGCGGGCGAGCGGTTTGGGGCCGGGCACCAGCAGCTTGCGCTTGTGCAGCGTCCGCATCAACAGCGCAAGAATCTGCCGGTATGTCAGGATCTCGGGGCCGCCGATGTCTATCTCGCGGCCATTGTAGGCGTCGGGCTCGCGCACCATTTTCAGCATGCAGGTCACGACGTCTTCGACCCAGATCGGCTGAAAGCGTAGGCTGCCATCGCCGATCATGGGGACCACCGGCAGCGGGCTGCGGATCAGGCCGGCCAGGCCGGAGAAGAACGCCGAGTGCGGGCCGAACTGGACCGACGGCCCAATGATCGCCCAGCCTAGCCCACTCTGCTTGACCGCCTCATTGGCCTCGTAGCGACCCTGCACATAGGCATCGTGTGGCGAGGGCACGGTGCCCAGCCCCCCCATCACGCAGATGCGGCCAACGCCGGCGGCCTGCGCGGCAGCCACCAGATTCTTGGTGCCGCCGAGGTTCACTTCGCGGTACGTTGCGCCCGGGCGCTCCTTGCGGTTGGCGACCAGAAAGGCGCAGTGGATCACGGTGTCGGCGCCTTCCAGCGCCGGGCCAAGCGTCGTGGGGCGTGTGGTGTCGCCCTCGACGATCTGCGTGCCGGCGGGCAGCACTCTGCGCGCGCGCTCGACGTTGCGCACCAGCGCGCGGAAAGGCTCGCCGTCGGGAGTAAGCCGCGCCACGATGTGCCGGCCGACGAAGCCGTCGGCGCCGGTGATGACAATCATGTTGGCCTCCTCGTCGCTGCCGTATTGGCGCCGCCCCGCTGCGACACTCACGCCGATTGTAGCGAGCGAGAGCGGCAAATGCACGGCGGGCCGGTGCGCGCTGGGCGATGCCGGCATCGCCCCTACAGACGGCTATCGTTACGCGTCGAGCGGCTCCAGCGCGGCGGCGATGCGGTCGCGGCACTCGCGGCGTGCGGTGGAATCGCGCTCCACCTGCATCCGCCAGCCCGGCTGACCGCCGTGCCAGCGCGGAATGACGTGGATGTGCAGATGGAAGACGTCCTGGCCGGCGGCCGGCTCATTCCTCTGGGTAACGGCGACGCCGTCGCAGCCTAGGCCCGCTTTGAGGGCGCGAGCGACGCGCACCGTGGCACGCATCAAGCCGGCGGCCAGCGCGTCATCCAGGCCGTAGATGTTCTCCAAGTGCGCCTTGGGAACGACCAGCGGGTGGTTTTCGAGCGAGAGGAAGACGATCAGCCGCTCGGTCTGGGCGATCACGTCGGCCGGCTGCTGCCCGGCGATGATGCGGCAGAAGACGCAGTCGTGCATCACGCAATGCCCTCCGCATGCGCCACATCCGCTGTGAAGAGCTCCGGGTGGACGAAGCGCGCCAGGATTTCGAGGCTATCCACTAGCCGCGGGCCGGGCCGGCTGAAATAGGCCGCGCCATCTACGACGTGGATGCGTCCTGACCGCACGCATGGCAGCGTATCCCAGCCGGGCAGCGCCTCGAGCAACGGCACATCCTGGCGCGTGCGGGCCTCGTCGAAGCCGCAGCACGAGATGACCATCACCTCCGGCTGCAGGTCGCGCACCTGCTCCCAGGAGATGGCGACGGCGGGCTGGTGCTCGCGGCCGAGCGGATCGTCACCACCTGCCAACCGGACCAGCTCGGGGTTCCAGTGCCCGCCGCAGAAGAGCGGGTCGAGCCACTCCAGAAAGGCGACACGCGGGCGCGACTCGGCGCGAGCAACGGCCTCGCGCACGCGGGCGATGCGCGCCTCCAGCTCGGCCACCAGCGCGCGAGCGGCCTCCTCGCGGCCAGTGGCGGCGCCGACGCGGCTGATATCGGATAGCACGTCGTCCAGGCCCATCGGCTCCAGGTTGAGGATCTCCGGACGTCTGGGCAGCGCGCGCACGGCGTCCAGCACGTCGTCATAGGCCACCGCGCAGACCTCGCAAAGCTGCTGGGTGACGATCAGATCGGGGGCGATTTGGGCCAACAGCTCGCGGTCTATCGTGTAGAGGCTGTGGGCGTCGGCGGCGAGCTGGCCGCGGACCGCCTCGTCAATCGCGCCGCTGGACATCCCCGGCGCGAGCAGACTGCGCGTGATGTTCGGCTTCTCGCGCGCGGCGGCCGGATAGTCGCACTCGTGCGTGACAGCAGTGACCTCGTCGCCCAGGCCGAGCGCGAAGAGGATTTCGGTAGCGCTGGGCAGCAGTGAGATGATCTTCATGCGTCGGCACCTATCCTTGATGCACGATCGGCCGCGCCCAGCGCATGACGCGCCGCGCTCGCTGGATCAGCTCGATCGCGCTGTCGCCCACTTCGTCGTCGGCCTCCTCGACACTGCGCCCAGCCAGGAAAGCCGCGGGGTGGTAGCCACTGAGCACGGCGAGATCATCCAACAGCTCAGGTGGGGCGCCGACGAGCACGCCGAGCGCACGCAGGTCGTGGTTGTAGGGTGCGCGGCCGTCGTGCCGCAGCACGTAGACCGCCTGGAGCGTCTTCTCCGCCGCTTGATTGCACAGGTCAGCGCAGTTATAGAGATTGCCAGCGGCCTGCGCGAGACCGGCGCTGGTGAGGTCCTGCGCGGCCTCGGCGTAGATGCCAAGCGCTTCGTCGTAGCTCATCGCGGCGGCTCCTCCCGGCTCGTCTGGCTCTCCGTCTACTCGAACGATCGTTTCCCGTAGGCGGAGCCAGTAATAGAGATGGTAGCACAGGCGTCTGTATCACCACGGGAGTACCAGCGGAATTTGGAGCCTGGCCGATGACGACTGGTATCCGCTTGCGGAGTGTCCACCTCGGCGTTTCTGGGCTGGCGGAGGGAGATCGTCCTGGACACGCAGCGGTGGGCAGCTCCGCCGTGCGTGGTCCGGCGGCGTACTGCCCATGGGGAGCATCAGACCGACGAGACAGAAGGGAGCCGGATGGTGGCCGAGTATACCGTGCTGAGCATAGACGTGCTGCCGGCGTGTGAGGTGGGGAGGCGCCACGTGGCGAAGGCGAGCCTGCTGCGCGCGGGCGGCGCGGCGGGGATGCCGGGCATGGCGCGGCTGCTGGAGATGAAGTCGCGCGGCGATACCTTCGTCGTCGGGCCGCTCGACGCGCCAGAGGGCCAGACGCCCACGCGATTCGTTATGTGCGCATGCGGCGCGGGCTACGTGCTCGAGCCGGACGGGGTGGTGGAAGAGTATCCTGCGCGACGGTAACCGCGATTGGGAAGCTCTCGCCCCGCAGTGCTTCCCAATCGCGGCTACCACTGCTGATATACCAGACCGTATGGGGCACGGCGCGCGACGCTCATTTCGCGCGCGATGAGCGTCAGACCGGAGGCCACTAGCAGTATGACTGCGCGGGATCGAGGTTGGCGCGCCACAACTGCTCGAGCGTCTTCAGGTCGTCCAGAAACGCCGCCTGCGTCTGATCGGGCTTCTGCTCCAACTCCTCAAGGACGTCGAGCGTGAACGCCTGCGCTCCCAGCGCCTCCCAGTCCTGCCGCACACGCGGGTCAACCGCCGAACCGGTCGCCACGGCGAATGCGAAGCGGTTTCCCACGCTCGCCAGATTCGTGGCGTGACCGATGAGGTACTTCCCGTTCGCGGTGTTGGTGATCGTATACACGCCGCCGCGGAGCTTGCGCTCTTTGTACTCGTTGCTGACTTCTCGTCGTCTGGTCATGTTGTGCATGCCTTTCGCCGGCCAAACGGCGCGCCTCCGGACCCGATGGAGCGTAATGTACCGGCGCCGGCAGCACAGCCTGCTGGCGCCGTGTGCTCACAACGCCTGACTCGCCGGGCGTTCACGCGAAACGGCCTGCCAGTCGGGCGTATCAGTCGCGTGCTGCCTAGGAGGCGAGATCCCTGGCCAGGATGTCGTGCAGCTCGGCGATGGGCACGCGCCGCTGCACCATCGTGTCGCGCTCGCGGATCGTCACCTGGCGATCCTCCAGGCTCTGGAAGTCCACCGTCACGCAGTAGGGCGTGCCAATCTCGTCCTGGCGGCGGTAGCGCTTGCCGATGTTGCCGCCGGTCTCGTCGTACTGCGTTACGCCCAGGTCGCGAATCGCGCGCTGGACCTCATGCGCCAGCTCGGTCAGCGGCTCCTTCTTCGAGAGCGGCATCACGGCGACCTTGACCGGCGCGAGCTTCTTGCTCAGCTTGAGCACCACGCGCTCCTCGCCGTTGACCTCCTCGACGTGGTAGGCGTCGCAGAGGAAGGCCAGCGCCGTACGGTCCGCCCCGGCCGACGTCTCGATGATGAACGGCACATAGCGCCGCTTCTCGATGTCGTCGTAGTAGCTCAGATCCTTGCCGCTGAACTCGATGTGTCGCCGCAGGTCGAAATCGGTGCGGTCGTGGATGCCCTCGATCTCGCGCCAGCCGAAGGGGAATTCGTAGTACACATCCACCGCCGCGCGGGCATAGTGCGCCAGCTCCTCTGGCCCGTGCGGGTGGAAGTCCAGGTGCGCCGGATCCATGCCGAGGCCGAGGTACCACTGCATGCGCTGCTCGCGCCAGTAGTCAAACCACTTCTCCTCATCTTCGGGCGGGATGAAGAACTGCATCTCCATCTGCTCGAACTCGCGCATGCGATAGGTGAAGTTGCCGGGGCTGATCTCATTGCGGAAGGCCTTGCCGATCTGGGCGATGCCGAAGGGCAGCCGCTTGCGCATGGACTCGCGCACGTTTTCGTAGTTGACATAGATGCCCTGCGCCGTCTCGGGGCGCAGGTAGATCAGCCCGGCCTCCTCTTCGACAGGGCCCATGTAGGTCTTGAACATCAGGTTGAACTGCCGCGGCGAGGTGAGCGTGCCGCGCATCCCGCAGTTGGGGCAGACATCCGGCGCGCCGGAAAGCTCCTCCACATGGTCGGCACGGAAGCGGCCCTTGCAGTTCGTGCAATCCACCAGCGGATCGGTGAAGACATCCTCATGGCCCGATGCCTGCCAGACGCGGCGCGCCATCAGGATCGAGGCGTCCAGCCCAACCACATCGTCGCGCAGGCGTGTCATCGCCTCCCACCAGGCCTGCTTGACGTTGTTCTTGAACTCAACGCCGAGCGGGCCGTAATCGAAGACGGCGTTGATGCCGCCGTAGATCTCGCTGCTGGGGAAGATGTAGCCGCGCCGCTTGGCGAGTGAGATGACGTCCTGCATACGGTCGGAGTCGCCGGCCATGCGCTTCTCCATGATAATGCCCTCCGCGTGGCTGTGGCTGATTCGGTACGATGCCGGCCCAAAGAAAGGGAGGCCGGGGAACGAGGGCTCCCCGCGCCTCCACGCCGTTGTGATGAGGTCTCGCCGGCGCACTCCACACCCGCTGGCTGCCGCATGCAACCGCTGTGGAGTGCCATCATCAGTATACACCACGCCCAAGGCCGGCGGTCGGCGCGTATCGCGCGGGTGGTGTTGCGTAGGAGCGCAATAGGGTATAATACGGCGGCGCCACCCCCCCGACGCGGCTGTTGGGAGCGGCTAGCGAAGGAGCGGTATGGGTCCGGCGAGGGCCGTCGCTGCCGCGTGGGCAGCCAGTGGGCGTCTACGCGATAGGGGAACAGGGAGGCGCGGCGAGCTTGGCAAGACAGAGGGCCACGACCACGACACGGGGAACAGCACTGTGACCGTCAGTGATCCGGACATTCCTTCCAGCGGCGAGGCGACAAACGAGGCGCGTGTGGACGCGGCGACGGTCCCGTCCGGTGCGACGGAGCGCCCTCCAACGCCATCCATGCCGTCTATGCCGCCCACGCCGCCTCAGGCGCGGCGCAGGCGCACACAGCGCTTGATCGCTGGAAGTATCGTGTTGCTGATCTGCACGATGGTGCTGTTGCTGGCCGACGCTCGTGAGACGACCACCGGCCGCTTGAGCGCGGCCCGTCCAGTGCCGACGGCCACGCTGACGCCGACGGCCACGCTGACACCCGTACCGACCGCGACGCCGATGACAGGGTTCAATCTGTATGCGGACAAAGACTCGGGCTTCGAGATCCAGTTTCCCGCGAAGTGGCAGTGTACGGCGAACCGCGTCGGCGGCGTGGATTGTCTGGATAGCCCGCAGACACCCAGCTATGTAGTGCAGGTATTGCTGCCGAGCGATGCGACCGCGGTGGGCGTCTCTGGAGACCCGAACGATCCGCAAGTCTGGGTACAATATGGCTTGAACGTGCTGAGGAGCCAGAATTCGGGCTATTTCCAGGAGCTGCCGGACCCACCCCCCTCGATCTACTTTGGCGGCGCGACCTGGGAAAGCGGCGGCGTGCTGCTGACGCAGAGCGATCCGCCCGCGCGCGCCGAGATCTACGCCACCATCCACAATGGCCGGCCGTACGTCATCAGCATCTTCGCCTGGAACGATCAGTTCGCCTCCGGCGTGATCGCGTACTTCAACCCGATGCTGCAAAGCTTCGCGTTCTTGCCTGAGACGGCCTGAGAAAGAGCAGCGGACATGCGAGTAGGCTCGGACGAGCGCGCCGCGACCGCCACCGGCGACGACGCGTTGCCGCGGTTGGCAAGCGTGCGGGCGGCCTCTGTTGATGCGCTACGGCTGCGCGTGCTGGTCTTTGTGGCAGGGATAGCCGCGCTTTCGCTGGAGATGTGCGCCCCGCGGCTGCTCGGACCGTACTTCGGCACATCGCTCTTCGTCTGGGCAAATATCATCGGCTTCTTCCTGATCTACCTGGCGCTGGGCTACTTCCTGGGCGGCCGCGTGGCGGACCGCCATCCGCGGCCGGAGCTGCTGGGTGCGCTGACGGCCATCGCGGGGGCGGCGACAGCGCTCATCCCGTTCGTCAGCCATCCGGTACTGGAGCTGGCTGTGCGCGGGCTGGATACCGTCAACGCCAGCATCTTCTATAGCTCCATGTTGGCCGTTATCTTGCTGTTCGCGGTGCCGGTGACACTGCTGGGGTTTGTCTCCCCGTTCGCCGTGCGGCTGAGTGTCAATCACATCGGCACGGCGGGCAGCAAGGCGGGCGGCCTCTATGCGCTCTCGACGGCCGGCAGCATCGTGGGCGCGTTCCTGCCGGTGCTGGCGCTCATTCCGTGGCAGGGCGTGCGCTGGACGCTGATCGCGACGGCCGTCGCGCTGCTGCTGGCGGCGCTGCTGCTGCTGCCGTGGCGGCTGCGGGCTGGGCCAGGCGTGGTGAGCGCGCTGCTGCTGGTGCCACTGCTGGCGCCGCAGGTGATGGGACCGCTCAAGCCGCTGCCAGGCCTGATCTATGCGCGGGAGTCGTTTTACAACTACATCCAGGTCGTCCGGCAGCCGGATGGTACCATGCAGCTCGTGCTGAACGAGGGCCAGGCCATCCACTCGGTCTACAATCCCGATCAACTGCTGACCGGCTGGTATTGGGACTACTACCTCGCGGCGCCGTACTTCAACGCGGGAGCGGCGGCGGGCCAGGTACATCGCGTGGCGGTCATCGGGCTGGCGGCTGGCACCATCGCGCGGCAGTACACGGCGGTCTACGGGCCGGTGCCGATTGACGGCGTCGAGATTGATCCTGATATCGTGGCAGCCGGGCGCAAATACTTCGCGATGACGGAGCCGAATCTGCACGTCGCGGTGGCGGATGGGCGGACCTTCATGCGGGTGACGCACGAAACCTACGATGTGGTGGCGATTGATGCGTTTCAGCAGCCGTATATCCCGTTCCAGCTCACCACCAAAGAGTTCTTCGAGGAGATCCGCGCGCACCTCTCGCCAAACGGCGTGGTTTGCCTCAACACGGGGCACACGGCCACGGATTTCCGGCTGGTGCAGGCGTTTGTGAATACACTGAGTCAGGTGTTTCCGAGCGTCTACACCTTCAACGTGCCCGGCACCTTCAACACGGAGGTGATGGCCACGATGCAGCCGACCTCACTTGCCACGCTGCGGGCCAACCTCGCCGCGGTGCCGCCGGATGCGACGATGGCGATCGTGGCGGCTGAAGTGTTGCCGGTGGCGCGCGTGGCACATGCGGAGCGCGGCGGGATCGTCTTCACCGACGATCAGGCGCCGATCGAGCAGATTACCGATCAACTTCTCTTGAATTACATCCAACAGGGCAGCTAGGCGAGCAAAGGAGTCTCGGCTGCACGAAGGGAGCGAGCGGGCGATGAGCGTGATGGCGATCGTCGGCGCCCAGTGGGGCGACGAAGGCAAAGGCAAGATCGTTGACGAGCTATCCAGCAAGGCCGACTACGTGGTGCGCTACCAGGGCGGCGGCAATGCTGGGCACCGCGTCGTCTATGGCGATAACGAGTTTGCCTTCCATCTGGTGCCGGCGGGCGTGCTGCACGCGGGGGTCAAGTGTGTGATCGGCAACGGCGTGGTGGTGGATCCACGCGGGCTGCTGGCCGAGATGGAGAGCCTGCGCAAGCTGGACGTGGACCTGAGCCGGCTCTACATCAGCGAGCGCGCGCATGTGGTGATGCCGTATCACTTCGTGCTGGACCGGCTGGAGGAAGACAGCCGCGGCCTGGAAAAGATCGGCACCGTCATGCGCGGCATCGGCCCAGCCTACGTGGATAAGCACGCGCGGGCCGGCATCCGCATGGCAGACCTGCTCGACGTGGACCAGTTCCGCGCGAAGCTGGCAGCTGTGCTGGCGCAGAAGAATCGCATGATCACCCAGATCTACGGCGGCGAGCCGCTCTCGCTGGAAGAGATCCACACCGAGTACGTCGGCTATGCTCAGCGGCTGCGGCCCTACGTCACCGACACGCAGACGATGCTGCAGCAGGCGATGCGGCGCGGCGCGGCGATCCTGCTGGAGGGCGCGCAGGGAGCGCTGCTCGATGTGGACTTCGGCACCTACCCGTTCGTAACCTCCTCCAACACCGTCGCTGGCAACGCCTCGACCGGCGCGGGCTTGCCGCCGCGCAGCATCGAGCACGTGCTGGGCGTCTATAAGGCATATCAGACGCGTGTGGGCAGCGGCCCCATGCCAACTGAGCTCTTCGACGACGAGGGCGACACGCTGCGCGAGGCGGGCAAGGAGTACGGCACGACCACCGGTCGGCCGCGGCGCTGCGGCTGGTTTGATATCGTGGTGGGTCGCTCGGTGGCGCGGCTGAACGGCTTCGACAGCATCGCGATCATGAAGCTGGACGTGCTCGATCACCTGCCGACCGTCAAGATCGCCACCAGCTACCGGCTGGGCGACCAGGAGCTTTCCACGCCGCCGGCCAGCCCGCACGTCTTCGCCGCTTGCGCGCCGATCTATGAGGAGTGGCCTGGCTGGCTGACCTCGACCGCCGGCATCACACAGTGGCGCGACCTGCCCGAGAACGCTCAGAACTATCTCAAGCGCATCGAGGAGCTGCTGGAGACGCCGCTGGCCACCATCTCGACCGGCCCAGGCCGCGGCGAGACGATCCACCTGCGCGAGCTGCGGATTTGATGCGGGAGGAGCGCGAGACAGCCCTAACCAGCTCAACTGGCCGCGCACGGATGGACGCGGTGCTGCGGCGGCTGATCGAGGGCTGCGAGCAGGCGCTGCCCGGACGGCTGCGCAGCGTGTACGTCACTGGCAGCTTTGCGGATGGCTCTGGATTGGCGAGCAGCGATCTCGACGTGAAGCTAGCCTTCCGCGACCGCTTCATCTCAGCCGATGAGCGTGCGACAGCGGAGCGTGTGGTCGCCGCGGTCGCGGCAGCGGAGAAGGAGAGGGAGACGGATGGCGTCGAGCTAGATGCTGAAGTGGCGGACGAGGCCGAGCTAGGCGAGGGGACGCCACCCCTGCTGCGACTCGGCGGGCGCTGTGTTTGGGGCGAGGACCGTCTGGACGCGCTGCCACTCATGCCAATCGAGCGATGGGCGCGCGAGCGGATGCACGCCGCGTACTGGCTGATCGTCAACGTCTTCGGGCGGACGGCACCGGTAACGCTGCCGCTCTCATATCCGTACCCCAGCGAGGAATTCTACGGCTACACACGGCGTGTCGTACGCCTGCCGGACGGCCGCGAGGAGCCCAGCACGCGCGACTTGATCCGGGTGACCGGCTGGGCAGCAACCGCACTGGTCGCGCGCAAGGGCGGCGCATACGTAGCGCGCAAGCGTGAGTGTCCGGCCGCCTATGCGCGGTATATCGGCGACGAGCACGCACTGCTGCACGAAGACATCTACCACTGGTGCCGTCAGGAGTGGAGCTATCTCATACCCTCCGATGTCGCGAGCCGCGAGCGCCTGCGCGACATCTGTACGCGCATCCTCGCCTTCGAGAACCGTTTCCTGGCTGAGTATCGAGAATGGGCGCTGGGCGAACTGCTGAGCGGCGACGAAGAGGCCCAGCATGCAGCGCACTGGATGCTGGGCCAGGTGCCGCTCGCGGATGCGGCCGTGAGAGCGGCGCTAGTGGCAGTGGCGCAACCGCCCAGTGGCGGCGACTTTGCGGCGCGTGAGGAAGAAGGAGCGTAATGCAAGACGGATGGGAGCGTCGGCACGCGCATATCGAGCTGAACCACGAGGCGATCCGCGCGCTGCTGGAGCCGGCGTTTCCCGGCTGCGCGGTGGTGGCGGCGGAGCCGCTCTCCGGCGGGCTGGCGAACACGAACTACCGCGTGACGCTGGCCGGGCGCGATGAGCCGGTGGTGCTCCGGCTCTACACGCGCGACGAGACGGCCTGCGCACGCGAGGCGGCGCTGGCACGGCTAGTGGCGGGGCGTGTGCCGGTGGCCGAGGTGCTGTATGCCAACCCCGCCGGCGCGGTAGACGGGCAGCCATACGCGGTGCTGCGCTGGGTGGAGGGCGTGAAGCTGGAGCGCCTGCTGGCCGAGGGCGACGTTGCTGGCGTGGGCGGCATGGGGCGGGCAGTCGGCACGACGCTGGCGGCGATCCACTCGTTCGCCTTCCCGCGGTCGGGCAACCTGGGACCGGACTTGGCTGTCACCGAATCGCTGGGCACGCCGCGCGAGATGACCGAGGGGCATGTGGGCGAACTGCTGCGCAAGCCGCTGGTGCGCGAGCGGCTGGGTGGCGACCTGACGACACGCGTCGAGGCGCTGCTGCGCGACCAGGCGGACACGCTCGACGCCATCGCCGAGCCGATGACGCTCGTGCAGGCGGACTACAAGGCGCAGAATCTGCTGCTGCGGCACGATCCGGATGGCGGCTGGCGGATGGCGGCGGTGCTGGACTGGGAGTTCGCGCACGCTGGCACGCCGCTGCTCGATCTGGGGATTCTGCTGCGCTATCGTCACACGCTGCCGCCAGACTTCACACACGGCGTGATTGCAGGATACGCAGAGGCGGGCGGCTTCCTGCCGGCGGAGTGGCCGCGCCTCACCCGGCTGCTCGATCTGCTCAGCCTGGCAGAGTTCCTCGCGTGGCCGGATGCCAACGCGCGGATGGTGGCCGACATGCGGGCGCTGGCGGAGCGCACGCTGGAAGAGCTGACGTAGCACATCCTTGCCCGATGTGCGATAATATCTCTCTGGGCCAGTGTGCCGCGTGTGCGGCCGGGCCCACCTGTTTGAGGGAGGGCGCGGGCAGACTCGCCCGCGGTCCGGCTGCGCGCCGGGCCTACTCAGCCCAGTGACCTCCAAGGAGCAATCACCCCAATGGCAAAGCGCGTCAGAGCTGTCGTCAAGCTGCAGATTCCCGCCGGCAAGGCGACCCCGGCACAGCCGATCGGCCCAGCCCTGGGCCAGCACGGCATCAACATTATGGGCTTCTGCAAAGAGTACAACGAGCGCACCGCGAACATGGCCGGGCAGATCATTCCAGCCGTCATCACGGTGTATGAGGACCGCTCGTTCACGTTCATCACCAAGACGCCACCCGCCGCGGACCTGCTGAAGAAGGCGGCGGGCGTCGAGAAGGGTTCCGGCACGCCCAACAAGAGCACGGCGGGCAGCATCACACCCCAACAGCTGCGCGAGATCGCCGAGCTGAAGATGAAGGACCTCAACGCCAACAGCGTCGAGGCCGCCGAGAAGATCGTCGCCGGCACCGCCCGCTCGATGGGCATCTCCGTCCAGGGCTAAACACCCGCGCTTGCCCGCGCCGCCGCGCCCGCGCTATCTCTATCATTCGCCCGCTAGTCACTGCGGACTCACTCCACGAGGAGGGCATGCTCATGCCACAGCACGGTAGAAAGTACACCGAAGCAGCCAAGCTTGTTGACGAAGACAAGCTCTACACCCCCACCGAGGCGCTCGAGCTGCTCAAGAAGGTCAGCTACACCAAATTCGACGCGACCGTCGAGCTGCACATGAAGCTTGGCGTTGACCCCCGCCACGCCGACCAGATGGTGCGCGGCACCGCGGCGCTGCCAGCCGGCACCGGCAAAGAGGTCAAGGTGCTCGTCTTCGCCCAGGGCGAGAAGGCTGGCGAGGCCGAGGCGGCCGGCGCCGATTTCGTCGGCCTGGACGACTACATCAAGCAGATCAACGAAGGGTGGCTCGGCTTCGACGTGGCGATGGCGACGCCTGACGTGATGAGCAAGGTCGCTAGTCTCGGCCGCCGGCTCGGTCCACGCGGCCTGATGCCCAACCCCAAGGCCGGCACCGTCACGTTCGACATCGGAACCGCCGTGCGCGCCGTCAAGGCTGGCCGTGTCGAGTTCCGCGTGGATAAGACCGGCCTGATCCACATGCCGATTGGCAAGGTCTCCTTCAGCGACGAGCAGCTGATGCAGAACCTGGCCTCCTCGATTGATGCCATCCAGCGGGCCAAGCCATCCGGCTCGAAGGGGCAGTACGTCAGGAGCCTGGTGCTGGCCTCGACGATGTCCCCCGGCCTCCGGCTCGACCTGCCCGCCGCGCTCGCACTCAAAGTGGGCTAGTCCGCTTGACGTAGCGCACTGGGCCTGCTATACTTGACCCTTGGATCGCCCTGCATGGCACCATGCGGGGCGGCGCGCGACAACTGCATAGTCTGCCAAAGACAGTGGGCGCCCCGATAGGGGCTTAATACCGGCCTGCCGAGGCGAAGAGCATCGCATCAGCGATTCCCGCTCCACGCTGCGCACGCGTTTTTCCGTGCCGCGGCTCATGAGCGTTCTGATGGGCCTTCGAGTCGGCGACCCGAAGGCCCTTTTTCGTGGCCTCACGGTCTTGGCAGCCTGGGTGGATCACGCGATGGCGGGAGGCGAAGCCGGCATGCGGCACGCTGCTGGCTCGTCGCCGGGGACCGAGCGTACCTGGCTGTTTTGCACCTTCCGACCTCCGCTCGGGAAAGGAGACCTCTGCTATGCCTACCGAAGCCAAGGCCACCGTCATCGAAGAGATGGCGCAAAAGCTCGATCAGACCAAAGCCGCCGTGCTGCTCTCGACCGAAGGGCTGACCGTCGCCGAGATGGCCGAGCTGCGCCGCCGCCTCAGCGCGGCCGGCGTCGAGCTGCACGTCGTGAAGAACACGCTGCTGCGCATCGCCTCCGAGCGCGCGCAGTATCATGACATCTCGGCACTGCTCAACGGCCAGACGACCATCGCCCTCAGCCTGCTCGATGAGGTTGCGCCAGCGAAAGCGGTCAGCGACTATCTGCGGACCGTCAGGACGGGCAAGCCCATCACCATCAAGGCCGGCATTCTCGATCGTGCGCCGATCCCGACCGCTCAGGTCGAGGAGCTTGCCAAGGTGCCGCCGCGCGACCAGCTCCGCGCGCAGGTGGTCGGCGCCATTCAGGGCCCGCTCAGCGAGACCTACAGCGTCCTGATCGCCCCGCTGCGCGACGTGATCTACACGCTGGAGGCGCGCATCCAGCAGCTTGGCGGCGAATCCGCCGCGTAATCGTCGTTCCGCCGCCTGCGCCCCAGGGTGGGCGGCTGTCTGAGCGCCGGGCACCGCGCCCGCGCGTTACGCTACTGGGCGACGCCGCCACATGCGCGGCGCGCTCCCACTCACGAGAGGAAGTTGATACACATGGCCGTTGATGTGGATACCATTATCAAGCAGCTCAGCGATATGAGCGTGCTCGATCTCGTCAAGCTGAGCAAGGCCCTCCAGGACCAGTGGGGCGTCAGCGCCGCGCCGGTGATGGCCGCGGGCATGATGCCTGCCGCGGGCGCCGCTGCCGGTGCCGAAGCTGCCCCGGTCGTCGAGGAGCAGACCGAGTTCACCGTCTCGCTCGACGAGATCGGCCCCAACAAGATCAACGTGATCAAGGCGGTCCGCGAGCTGACCGGCCTGGGCCTCAAGGAGGCCAAGGACGTGGTCGAGGCGGCGCCGACCGCGATCAAAGAGAACGTCACCAAGGACGAGGCCGCGGCCGCCCGCGCCAAGCTCGAAGAGGCCGGCGCGAAGGTCTCCGTCAAGTAGCCGTCGCAGTCGCGGACTCGCCCAGCTCGCATCCCCCGCCGTTGTGGTCATCCAGTGCGGCGGGGGATGTCTGCGTCTGGTCGGCTGCTCCGCGGGCAGGCTACGACTGACCCTTGCCCACGCGACTCACCGCGCGGTGCGCCGCCAGCGCGCGCTCATAGCCGGGCCAGTCCACCGCGAGGCCACGCTCCACGAGCAGCTCAGCCGCCAGATCCGGCGGGAAGCCGCGCTCGGCGTGCAAGGTGAAGAGCCGTTCGCCAGGCACGACGCCGCGCTCGTCGGGCTGCACGCGGTCGAGCAGCCGCAGGCCCGCCGCTAGCGTCCGCGCGAAGCCGCGCTCCTCGGCCGTCAGCAGCGCCTCCACCGCCGGCAGCCGCGGCAGCTCCTCAGGCCGCAGCAGCGCGCCATGCGCCTCCACCAGCGGGCCAGCCAGCTCCGCCAGAAACGGCCTGCGTAGGCCGAGCGCGTGGCCCTGCGCCGCCGCTCGCCGGATCAGCCGCCGCAGCACCGAGCCCGCACCCTCATGCGCCGGCTCGACGCCCGCCAGCCCAAGCAGCAGCGCCGCCCGCGCATGGTCCACGACGATGTGCCGCGCCCGCTGCTCATGAAGGCGGCTGTCAGCGCCGTCGCTTTCCCGCGGCGCCAGCTCCGCGAGTCGCGCCCGCGCGGGCGTGAAGAGGTCGGTGCCGTGGACCGTCGGCGCGCCCTGGGCGATGGCCGCGAACCGCTCCAGGCCCATGCCAGTGTCCACGCTCTTGAGCGGCAGCGGCTCGTAGCGGCCGTCGGGCGTCTGCTCGAACTCGATAAAGACGAGATTCCAGATCTCCAGGAAGCGGTCGCAGCGCTCGCAGCCAGGACGGCAACTCGGCTCACCGCAGCCGAGCGCCGGACCGCGGTCTACCCAGAGCTCGGTGTCGGGTCCGCATGGGCCCGGCCCGCCGGTCGTCCAGAAGTTGTCGTCATAGCCCAGCAGGACGATGCGCTCGTCGGGCAGCCCCGCCCGCCGCCACTCCTCGGCCGCCGCGTCGTCAGGCCGCAGGCCGCGCGGCTCGTCGCCGCCGAAGGTCGTCACCCACAGCCGCGAGCGGTCCAGGTCGAACATGTCCAGCAGCTCCAGTGCCAGCTCGATTGCCTCACGCCGGCCGTAGTCCCCCACCGACCAGTTGCCGAGCATGTGGAAGCTGGTGTTGGTGCGCGCGTTGTCGCCTACGCGCTCGATATCCACAGTGCGCAGGCAGGTCTGCACGCCCGTCAGGCGCGAGGCAGGCGATGGCGTCTCGCCGCGCAGGTAGGGCATCAGCGGCTGCATGCCGGCGATGACGAAATGCGTGGTGGTGCCGGGCACTACGAGCGGGCTGCGCGGCAGCAGCAGGTGATCGCGCCGCTGGAAGAACGCCAGATACGCGTCGGCGATCTCGAGCGCTGGCCACCGCCGTCGCGTGAACGGCTGAAGGACTGTTCCGGTTTCCATGCTACGGTACTCCCTTGCGATTGCTTGCGGAGTCCCCTCGTCGCGCGCTGCGACCTTGGGTATGCGGGTGGCGGCTCACCGCTCGCGTGCGCCCTGGATGCGCTCTGTAGCGCCGGCTGCGGTCGTCTCGCGCCCAAACAAAACGCCCGCCCGGAGCACACGCTCGGGGCGGGCGAGAATTCTCTGCCCGTGGTACCACCCTGCTTGGCGGCCGCAGCGCACGATGCAGGACCATGCGTGACGAGCCGCCCACTCTGCGAACACGGAACACACACGACGCGCACTACAGCAGCGTCACGCGATGCTCGATGTCCCGCCTCGTGATAACGGAAGGCTGCCGGCGGGCGCTACTGGCGCGAGGAGACGGCTTTCCGCTCCCCCTGCGTGTTCGTCCCGCGTCGCGGCCCGGCGGACTCCACATGCCGGACCTGAGGGCGGCTTCCGCGTCGCGCCTGGATCGCCGGGCTCCCACCATCCCCGGCTCGCTGCGTTCCGGCGCCGCGCGTACTGGTCCCTCGCGACGAAGCTATCAACCCATTCAGTATACGCGCCGCCCGATGCGCGCGTCAATGTGCGAGCCGCAGCCTCTCGCCGGTATCAGTCCTCGCCGTTGCCGGCAGCCGCGGCATCCGCCGGCGGCGAATTCGTCTCAGGCACCTGAGCGGGCGCCGCGCCCTGCTCGAACGCCGCCTCGTCGGTGACTACATCGGCGGCGACGTTATCTGCGGGCCGGATCACCAGCGCGAGCGCGAAGGAGCCGACCAGTATCATCAGCATCGCGACAACCCCGACGAAGCACGCGCCCAGCGCCTCCGCCAGCCGCGCGAGCGCACGCCCGCCCAGCCGCAGCCGGTCGGCCCCCAGCGCACCCACCGGCGCTAGCGCCGCACGTCCCAGCAGGTACGCGCCCAGCGCCGCGACCCACGCGCCAGCCACCAGCGCCGCCCCAACTACCAGGCGGACCAGGCGAATCCGCCGCCCAAACGACGCACTGGTCGCTGGTGCTGGATCTTCTCCATTGCCACTCGGGACCCCGTTTCCCGCCGCCCCGCGCAGGCGCCAGTGCGCCGGGCGGCCGATGCGCAGCGCCGGTATGCCGTAGGCCCAGGTGCGGCCGCTGTTCCTGGCTCCACTCGCCCCTGGCTGGGACTGCGCTGCCAGCGGCGCGGAGGGCGCTGGCGGCGCGGAATCCCCTTGTGCTGGGGCACCGAACGGCTCACTCGTTGACATGCCTCACCACCGCCGCTTCTGGTATCGCACCGCCTCAGGCGAGCGCCCGCACGCCGGGTCCGCCAGCTATGCGCCTCGCCACCGCCAGACGACCGCCGCTGACGCCCTAATCACGCACGAAGGCTGCCACGCCGCACTGGCCTTCATTGAGGCCCGCACAAGAACGGTATCCCGACCGTCCGCAGCGTGTCAAATGGCGGGTGCGCCAGGGCTGCGGGCGAGCAGGCAAATGCGGTGAAACGACGTTAGCGGGACTGCACAGACTGGTGCGAAACGTGCGATGCCCTCGCCGTTCGCTGAGAGACGGCAAGCAGCGTGTGGCATCTGCGCGTCGTGGCAGCAGCGAAACGTGGCCGCCGAAGCGCGGCCGCAGTTCCCCCACTGCGCCAGCCGTCGCGCCTCACGACGTGAGGCGCAACCCTCCTGAGTGGAGTGCTATCTGCTCGGACTGGAGGCTTGAATCCGGCATGCAGAGTCTCTCCGAGAATCAACTGCTCTTCGCGCTGCTGGGCATCGCCGCGATTCTGCTCGTCGGTCGCGGCACCGCCGAGTTGGCGCGGCGCATCGGCCAGCCAGAGGTGCTGGGCGAGCTGCTGGGCGGCGTGCTGCTCGGCCCCTCGGTCGTCGGCGCGCTGTTCCCCGGCGCCTACAAGGCGCTCTATCTCACTCCAGAGGTCAGCACAGGGCTATCGCTGCTCTCGTGGATCGGCGCGATCCTGCTGTTGATGATCGCCGGCCTGGAGGTTGATCTGGGCATCCTGCGCGCCAACGTCCGCCCTGGCATGCTCGCGGCAGCCCTCGCCATCGTCCCCTCGATTGCCGCGGGCACCATCTTCGCCGCGCTGGCGCTGGGGCGCCCGCCGGACCGCGGCGTGTTCCTGGGGCTGGTGCTCTCGGTCACGGCGGTCAGCGTGGTCGCCAAGCTGCTGATCGAGCGCGATGCGCTGCGGCGCACGTACGCGCAGGTCATCATCGCGGCTGGTGTGGCAAGCGAGGTGCTGGTCTGGCTGCTGATCGCGGTTGTCTCGGCGCTGCATGGCGGCTCGCCGGTGGCCTCGGGCATCCGCGCGACGCTCTTCGCCATCGGCTTCTTCGTGCTGATGATGACGCTGGGACGGCGTTTCACGAACTGGGCGATGCGCCGCACCGCCGATCTCACACAGATCGTCAATGGCGAGCTGTCGCTGGTGTTGGCGCTGGTCTTCATCTCCGCGAGCCTCACCCAGGCGCTGGAGCTGCACGCGCTGCTGGGCGCCTTCGTCTTCGGCGTGCTGCTCAGTCAGGCGCCGCGCGCCACCGCGCGGCTCAAGGAGCGCATCCAGACGCTGACTGTGGGCTTCTTCGCGCCAATCTTCTTCGTGCTAGCGGGCATGCGGGTGGATATCTTCAAGCTCGGCGCGCTGTCGTCGCTGTGGACGATCCTGCTGCTATTCGTCGTCGCGACGGCGGTGAAGGTAGGGATGGGCGCGCTGGGTGCGCGGCTCGGCGGGCTGCGAGGGTGGGAATCGGCACTGGTCGGCGTGGGGCTAAATCTCAAGGGTGGCACCGACGTGATCGTGGCGATTCTGGGCGTGCAGCTTGGGCTGCTCTCGGTGCAGACCTACACGATCTACGCCGTAGTGGCCATCCTGACCGTCGCCGTCTCGCCGCCGGTCCTGGCGCTGCTCGAACGCCGGGTGCCGCCCTCACGCGAGGAGATGGCGCGGCTCAATCGCGAGGAGGCGCGGCGCCGAGCGTATCTGCCGCATCTGGAGCGTGTGCTGGTGCCGCTCGCGCCCGATCTGCAGCCCCAGAGCACGGCGTGGGTGGTCGAGGCGCTGGCCAGGGCAAAGGAGCAAGAGGGCGAGGTCTTCGACATCATGCAGCTTCAGCTCGACGGCGCCGAGGCGCGCACGCCAACGATCCAGACCCCAGCGGTGAGCGAGGCTAAGGATCGGCTGGACCAAGCCGGCGAGAACGCGACCGTCGAGCTGACCAAACGCACGCGGGACGCCGAGAGCCATCCGGCAGCGCTGCACGCGATTCTGGACGCGGCCGACGAGCACGTGTTGATCGTGTTCGGCGCGCATCCGCCCATCGTCGGCGGCGCGTTTACGCTGGGCGACCTACAGGACCGCATCACCGACCGGACGACGGCCGACGTGCTGGCGGTGGTCACGCGCGAATCCGACACACTGCCGCCCAGGCCCATCCGGCGCATCCTGGTGCCGGTCAATGGCTTCGAGTATTCAATGGCGGCGGGCGATGTGGCCGGCTATCTGGCCAAAGCCACCGGCGCCGAGCTGGTGCTCTTCACCACCGTGCGCTCGCGGCTCGACTCGCTCTTCTGGCGCGAGCGCGGTCACCGTGAGCTGCTGAAGAACGGCTATCAGGTCGTGCGTGAGCTGGCATTTCGCGTGGGGCGGCTGGGCATCCGGGCCGGTGAGCACGTGGAGGTAGGCGAGGACGCCGGAGAGGCGATTGTGCGCGAGCTCGCACGGCGTCCCTATGACTTGATCGTGATGGGCGCCGTGGATCGCAGCACGGATGACCGGCTCTACCTTGGCAGCCCCGTCGAGATGGTGCTGGGCAAGGGCAGCACGCCGACCCTACTGCTCGTCACGCACGAGCAGGCCTGAGGCTGGGGTGTGAGGGCTGATCAGCTCCGCCGGCGCGACTTGCTCAGCGCCTTGTGCGAGAACGTGAAGCTCAGGCCCGCGCGCTCCACAAATGCCTGGAACAGCGCGTAGAACTGCGCGCGGTCGGCGGCCCGGATCACCGCCGCGGCGTCGGCCGTCTCGATGGCGTATGGGTAGCCGGTGCCGGCGACCGTCTCGGCGCGCACCACGTCCACCACCGCGTCGAGCAGGCCGGCTTCGAGCACCCAGCGCGGGAACTCGATGCGGGCGGGCGGCCGGTCGCTGGCGGTCTGGAGGTAGACGAAGGCCACATCGTGCGCCTGCGCGGCATAGCCCATGCTCGCCAGGTCATCGCGCGCCGAGATGAAGGCCAGGCTGCGGTCACCCCAGGCCATCTGCCGGTGCCACAGCAGCGCGTCGTGCAGGCCGCGCGTCTGGGGCAGCTCATTGGGAGCTTCGGCCAGCCCACCGAGCATCGTCAGCAGATCGCGCGCGTAGCTGGTATCAATGTAGCCAACCAGCGGGATGCGCGTCTCGGCGGACACCGCCAGCAGCCGCTGCGATGCCTGCACGTAGCGCTCGCGGTACTCCTCGGCCTGCGAGAGCGCGAACGAGACGATCAGGCTGCCGTCGTAGAAGGCGACCACCGTGCCCTCGCGCGCCTCGCCTGCCGCACGGCGCGCGGCGTGGCGCTCCATCCGCGCGACCAGCGTGCGCGTCTCCAGCTCGAAGCGGCGCAGATTAACGAGCTGGGTGGAATAGGTCAGCGCCTGGCCAGTGCGCAGATCGGCGGTGTCGGGCCGCGTGACGATCAGATCCTCCGGCGTCAGCAGCTCGGCGGTCACATCCTTGGTGTACGGTCGCGCCGCGTCGTGCGGATTCTCGAAGAGCGCCACCTGCACCAGTGCGACGGGGATCGAGGCATCGCGCCAGGGTGGGAGCTGGCTGCCGTCCACCGCGAAGGTTGTCACGCCCGCCAGCCGCTCCTCCGCCCATGCGCGCGCCTCGGCATGATGGGCGAAGTGGCGGCCGAAGGGCACTAGCGGCCATCCACCGGCTGAGGCTCGCGCCCATGCGTCGTACTCCGCCGTCGCCTGGGCGCCCGCCGAGTGCGGACGCTCGCCCAAGCTCAGCCGCGCGGATTGGGCGGCGCCGAGCGCCGCGGCCGAGGGATAGCGCGCGGCCAGCGAGCGGAGCGCGGCGCGGTAGGCGTCCAGCCCCGCGCGGTAGTCATCCTGGTAGGCACTTAGCGCCTCGCGCTTGCGCTCGAGCTCGGCGGCGAGCTGCTGAAGGTGAAGCACGGCACGGCCTCCTTGGGAGAATCGGCGCGGCTGCCACCCCTTGCCGCGCACGACTCGTAGGGGCGTCCGGTGGACGCCCGCGGCGGATACCCCAGCCGGGGTGAGGACGCTTCCCCAAGTATACGGCGCACCACACCGACGCCGGGTCGGAGGGGCGCGCCTGGGCCGAAGCGGCTAGAACGTCGGGTAGTCCGCAAGGTTGTCCAGATGTACCGTACAGAGCGGCCCCGCCTGCACGAAGTAGTAGTTGTGACTGGCGTCGTACCACGTCACATAGTCAATGAAGCTGCCGTCTTGCGCGACGGTGCTGAAGTTGTACTTGCCCTGCTTGACATTGCGGAAGGTGAAGGCGCCGCTCTTGGCGTTGACACCCGTCGTGTACTCGGCGGAAAAGACAAAGTTGGGTGGGTCAACGTGCTTGGAGAGCATCCCCACCGGAGTGGGATTGCGCGGGTACGGCCCCGTGATATGCCCCGTGACGCTGACAGGCGCGGCAAGCGCGGCCTTGGCCTGCTTGCCCTCCGGCGTGTCGCTATATTTCGTGGCGAGCGTCTTGTAGGTCGGGACGGCGGTATTCACGCAGTCTCCGCTGGTGAGCTGCTGCTGGCCCAGCGCGAGATAGGCCTTGGCAGCGGCGGTGTGCGCTTGCGCGGCGTACGGGCTGGTGGAGAACTGCGACTGCACAGCCTCGAACTGGGTGATGGCGTCCTCGAAGGATCCACCGGCGAAGAGCTGCTGGCCGTACTGATAGCGCGCCTGCGCCTCGACACCATGGGCATTGGATTGGCACGTACTGTCACAGCTGGTGCGGCCAGCGTAGGTGCCAAAGAACTCGATCGCGTTGGCGTAGGGGGCGTCGGAGGGACTATTGCGCACCCAGCCGGCGTACGTGTGGAAGAGCCCGTCGTAGCCGCGATCCACCGCCACACCGCTCTCGTCATAGACCGTGATTACCGTGTTGAAGCGGTCCAGCGCCGCGGTGTAGGAGTTGTGCGCGAGCAGCGACTCGCCCCACTCGTCGTATGCCTGCGCGATGTCGGGCGCATCGGGGGCGCGCTCGCCAGAGCGACCGAACTCGTCAATCGCGGCGGCCCACAGACCTTGTCCTTCGAGCGAGCGGCCCTGAAAACGATGGATAGGTGATGAGAACGTGACGCCGCCGATGCCAGTGACGGCCAGCGCGGACACCAGCGCCAGGCCGAGGGCGATGCTGGCTCCCGCACGGCGGCCGAGCGCGATCCGCACGCCCAGCACGATCAGCGCGGCCACAAACAGCGCCAACGCGATGATACCAGCGACGGAGGCGCTATCGGCCCAGTCGGCGTGGGTGGCCAGCGTGTCGGCAATGAAGGCGCCCACGACGGTGACCAGCGCGGCCACCGGAAGCACGATGACGAGCCAGAGCGGGAAGGGGCGCGCGAAGGCGGGCACGGGCCGGCTCTCGCCGAGATGGCCGAACGGAATAGTCGCCGGCGCGCCAACCGGATAGTATTGCGCGGGAGGCCCGCCCGGATACAGCGGCATCGAGGGCATGCTGCCCGGACCAGCGGAGGGATAGCTGCCGGGCAGCGGCGTGGAAGGGGCGCCCTGGTACGGGGCGTTGGGCGGATACGTCGGATACGTCGGATATGTCGGATATGTCGGATATGCGAGATTGGCCCCTGGATAGACCGGATACAGTGGAACGGGCGCCTCGCCCGGTGTACCCTGCGCAGGTGGCTCGCCGCCGACACCTGGATTCGTCGGCGGCGCCTCCGGCGACTGCCAGGGGTTGGGGTAGCCGCCAGGCGCCGCGGTCGCGGGCGGCGCTGCGTTGGGATCGCGTTGCTGGTCGTCCATCAAGCTCCTCGCTTCTCACCACACAACGATGGCGCGTCAGGGATCCCGGGGATATGCGACTGCGGGCCGCCGGCAGGATATCGGCGGCCGAAGGGAGCGTCTGCGCACGAGCCGCGGCGGGCTGCCACGCGAGGCAGCGCGCGAAGACGCATCGCGCTAACCAGCATATGGGAACGTGCCCAGGGTAACGGGACAGAGCGGGCCGACGTGCACGGCGAAGAGTGAGCCATCGTGAGCAAACCAGTACTTGGTGCTCGATCCGCCGCTGGAATCGCGCACCGCGTCCAGGTAGTAGGTGCCCTGGGGAATGTTGTTGAACGCAAAGGTGCCGCTCGAAGAATCGAGGGCGGCGTGGTAGTCATTGGAAAAGTAGAAGGCGATGGGGCTGGCCGAGCGCGAGAGATAGACCGTCGGGGCAGGATTCTTGAGGAAGCCGCTGATCTTGCCGGTCACGCTCTGCGGCGCGGCGAGCGCCTTCTTGGCCTGCTGGCCCTCGGGCGTATCGGCGTAGCTCTTGACGAGCGTCTTGTACGTCTTGAGGGCGCTGCCGCAGATCGAGGTGAGCTGTTGCTGGCCGAGGTCGAGATAGGCGGTGGCGGCTGCGCGGTGGGCCTGTGCGGCATAGCTGCTCTGCGGGTGCTGCGACTGCACAGTGCCAAGCTGCGTGATGGCATCGGCATAGCGGCCCTCTTGGGTGAGCTGGAGGCCGTACTGGTAGCTGGCGCGCGCCAGGCTCTCCTTGACGCTGCTCTGGCAAGCACTGTCACAGGCAGGCATATTCAGGTAGCCCTGGAAGTATGCGATTGCATCGGGATAGGGCACCTCTAGCGAACCGCTGGCGACCCAGGCTGAGTAGGCGTGGAAGATCCCCGCTTCGGCACGCGCCACGCCGGCGCCGCTCTGCTGATATGTAGTGCTGACGAGGAGAAAGCGCGAGAGCGCGTCGGCGTAGCGACGCTGCGCGAGCAGGCTTTCGGCCCACTCGTTGTAGGCGCGCGCGGTATCGGGAGCCGTGGGGGGCGTATCGCCAGCCAGCTCGTACTCGTGGATTGCCCCTTCGTAGCGGCCACTCTGCTCCAGCGAGCGCGCCTGAAGGCGATGAAGCTGCGACGAGAAGGTGAGCGCGCCCACGCCTGTGCCAGCTAGCGTAATGGTCAGTAACGCGGCCAACGCGATCACCGTCACCGCCCGGCGGCCCAACGCGTACCGTCCGCCGGCGACCACCGCGCAGACCACGGCCAGCCCGAAGGCGGAGAACGCAGCGGTGCGAGCGCCATCGGCCCAATCCGCGCCGGTGAACAGCTCGACGGCTGAATAGACCAACCCCAGCAGGGTAAAGGCGCCAACCGCGAGAAAGGCCGCGACCCAGGGCGAGAGGGGAGCAACAAGCCGGGCAGCGAGCCTATTCGTCGCTGGGCGCGGCGCCGGCACAGCGGAGACGACGGGGATGGCAGGCGTGGCGCGCGCCACCGGCAGATCGTCGTCCGCGCGGGGCACAGCGGCGGGCAGTGGTGCGGTAGCTGGCTCCTCTGGAGGGCCAGCGTCAAAGGGCGGCGAGGCAGCCTCGACAAGCGTTCGAGTTGACTCCTGCTGTGTCTCCTGAGCCTCGTCCATCCAGTCCCCCAGCCTCCCAGCGATGCCACTTCAGCGCCGCCATACGCCTCAGTTAAGCGGCGTCACACACTCCTTACACGCTTATTTGAACGCGAATGTGTCATCGTTGTAACGAACCAGCGCATGATTCCTCACGCCGGAACAAGCGCACCCTCGTCTATAACGACTGTTTCGCCGTTGCGTTTTTCGAGATGCACCACGCTATCAAGTCCCTGCTCGAAGGTATCGTCGTGGCTGATGACCAGCAGCTGGTCGAAGCCGCGCACACGCCGAATCTGCTCGGCAAGGTTGCCGCGGCGCTCGCCATCCATGTTCTGGGTCGGCTCGTCGAAGAAGGCCAGGTCCAGGCGTGTGAGGTGGCGCAGGAGCGCCAGCCGCACGGCGAGCGCGGCCGACATCTGCTCGCCGCCGCTGAGCTGCGCGAAGCTGCGCTCGACGCCGTCGCGCCGCAGGACGATCTCGTAGTCGTTCTGCCAGAGCAGCTCCGCCGAGCGGTCCCCCATGACCTCGCCAAAGATGCGGTTGGCCTGTGCGGAGATCTGCCGCAGACGCGCCTTCATGACGTACGGGCCGGCCTCCTTGATCGTCTCACGGAGCTGCTGAAGCATCGCGTGCAGCTCGACCAGCGTGGCCAGCTCGTCGCGCGCGGCGGAGAGATCGGCCAGCAGCGCCTCCGCCCGCGCAATCTCGGCGCTGAGGCCTGTGCTGGTCTCCTGTGTGTGGCGCAGCTCTTCGGTGGCGCGTCCGCGCTCGCCGGCCAGCGCATCGGCACGAGCGACGGCCTGGGCCAGCGCCTCAGGATCGAAGCCAGCGCGGGCGCGCTCGTGGGTAGCGCGCGCCTTGGCATGCGCAGCGGCGGCGGCCTTCGCCGCGCCGCGGGCCTCCTCCAGCGTCTTGGCCCGCGGCTGAAGCTGCGCGGCGGTCTGCTCGCGCTGGAGATAGCGCGTGTGGTCGTCGCGAGTGGCATCCAGCTCGCCTTGGATGGCGCGCAGATTGTCGTCAAGGCCGACAAAGGGGGCCAGCGCCCGATCGAGCGCGGTGAGGCTGTCGCGCAGCTTCGCAACGCGCGCATCGGCAGCGGCGACCTCCGCCTCAATGCGTTGCTGCTCGTTGGCCAGCTCCCCCAGCCCCTTGACGACGCCGCGCGGATCATCGAGCGCGGCAAGCTCGGCCTCCGCGGCGGCGAGCTGAGCGGGACTCTCGGCGAGAGCCGCAGCTTGTTCGGCATTGGCGGCGAGGTCGGCATCCAGAGCATCGCGCTGCTGGCAGAGGCGGGCGTGCTCGGCACGCCGGGGGCCAAGCTCGCGACAGGCCTTGTCGGCGTCGTCGCTGGCTTTGAACTGCGACTGAGCGTCGCGCAGTGCGGCCTCGCCGGGAGCCCGCGCCACGAAGTCTTCCAGCTCGGCCTGTTCGGCCGCGAGCTCCTGCTCGCGGGCATCGAGCTCGCCACGCTGCTGCTCGGCGGCGCGGTGCTGCTCCTCGAACTGATCGAGCTGTTCCCAGTACGGCCGCACCTTACGCGCGTACGCGAGCTGGTCGAGCAGCCCAGCGCGCTCCTCACGCAGTGGAGCAAGCGCCTGCTCATCCTGAGCGATCAGGCGGTCAAAGTAGACGGTCAGGCTGTTCTCGCCGCGCTGGCGGATGTTCAGGCACGGCTCGCGCAGGAAGGGGCACGCCCCGGCGCCGGACTGCTCACTCGAGAGGCGGTGATGCTCCTGGCGCGCCTCCAGCTTGTGGATATCGGCCTCCAGCGCGGCGTATCGCTCTTCCAGCGCCGGAAGCTGACGCGCGTACGTTTCCGTCTCGCGGATCTTGCGGACCTTCTCGGCGGCTTTGGCCTCGGACTGCCCGGCACGCTGGCGCGAGACGGCGGCTTTCCCCCGCTCGGCGCGCACGGCGACTAGCCGCGTCTCCTTCTCCGTGCGCCGCGCACGCAGGTCTTGCAGCCCCGTCACCTTTTCGCGCCGCGCTTCGAGCTGTGCGGCCAGCGGCAGCAGCCCCTCCAGACGCGCAATCTCGCGCTCGGCGGAAGCGATGCCATGGGCAATCGCGGCCCGCTCGCGCTCGGCCTTCTCACGCGCCCGGCGTAGCTCCTCCAGTCGCAGCAGATCGTGGCGCAAGGTGCCGCACTGCTGCTCCAGCGCGGACTGACGAGCAATGGCTGGCTGCAGCTCGAGGATCCGCCGTCCAGCCTCACAGGCCCCCGCTAAGCGATTCTGGCCGTGGGCGAGGTCGCGCTCAGCGCCTTCGAGCGCCTGGGCCGCTTGCGCCCGCTGGTGCTGCAGCGCGTCGCGCTCGCGCGCACGAGCGGCAAGCTCGGCCTGCCGTGCCTGCGCGGCACGATGCGCGTCGTAGCCGGGACGTGCGGCCGCGCAGATGTCGGCCGCTGCGCGCGCCTCCTCCCACAGAGCGCTCGCGGCACGCTCGCGCTGCTCCGCGGCGGCGGACTCAGCGGCAGCGACCCGCGCGGCGCTCTCCAGTCGCTCCAGCTCGGCCTGCCGGCGCTGCAGTGCGTCGCGGCGCGCCTCCACTTCTGCCGTCTCGCGCTGGAGCCGCTCCAGTTCGGCCGCCAGCTCGCGCTCGCGCTGGTGCGCATGTGCCAGGCGCTCGCGCAGCGCGTCGAGCTGCCCCGTCTCGCGCTCTAGCTCGTCAATACGCCGCTGGGCCGCGTGCTGCTCCTCCTGCAGATAGGCGCGCGTGTCGTTGAGCCTGGCGGCGGCGCTGGCGTACTCCTCGACCTGCAACAGCGCGTCAAACTTCTTCTTGCGGTTGGTCGGCGTCAGCAGAAAATCGGCGGTGAAGGTGCCCTGGGGCACGCCGAGCGCGTCGTCGAAGAGTGCATGGAGGGTGATCTCGCTCTCGATGCGCAGGTGCTTGCGCAGAAAATCGGTGACATCGGTGCTCTGCTCGACCACCCGCATCCGCAGCTGGGGATCGTAGACGTACCACGTCGGGTTGGCGCCGCAGCGGCGCACGACCTGATACTCGCGCTCGTCGAGCGCCGAGATGAACGAGACCGTGACAGTGCCAGACTTCTCGCCTTCCCGCACAAACTGCGCCTGATTGTATTTAATCGAATCGAAGAGCGCGAAGCCAATCGCCTCGACCAGCGTAGACTTGCCGGCGCCGTTGTGGCCACGAATGGCGACCGTGCCGCCAGCGAGCGGGATGTTGGCGCGGCGATAGCTCTTGATATTGTCGAGGCTGACGCGGGTGATGCGCACGGGCGAGCGACCTTCCAGCAAGTGCGGGCCGGCGAGGATGCGGCCGCCATCAACCATCATGTTCCGGCACGTCGCGACGAAACCGGAAGCGATGCGGGATTGTGTACACCTGTTCTACATGTTCGCTTCCAAGTATAGCATGGGGCCACGCCGTGCCGACGGAATGGCTGGCGTGCATTCTGCAAACGTCGCATCGCAATGCGAAGCGTCGTCGTCGTATGCGGCGGAGAAGGAGACGCCGGGACAGACGGCGCTGTGCGAGATGGAGCGGAAGCCATCTGCGCGATACGTTGATGTTCACATGGCAGAAGGAGGCACGCCATGGACGCCACGACAGGACGACAGTACGCGGAACGGACACCGCGCCAGCGCGAGGTGATGACGCAGGTGCGGCCACGGGGCAACCTGCGCTGGGGCGTCGCGCTGCTGCTGGGCGCGGGTATCCTCATCAACTACTTCGACCGGGTCAACATCTCGGTCGCGACCAAGCCGCTGATCGCAGACTTCCACCTGACCACCGCGCAATTCGGCATCGTGCTCTCGGCCTTTGGCTGGTCGTACGCGCTGCTGCAGATTCCGGTCGGCACGCTGCTCGATAAGATCGGCATCAAGTGGCTGAACCGGATCGGGACGGCACTCTGGACGCTGGCGACCTTCATGACGGCGGCCGTCAGCGGCCTGGGGTTGCTCATTCTGGCGCGCGTCATTCTGGGCGTCGCCGAGGCACCAGCCTTCCCAGGCGCATCGAAGGCCACCGGCTACTGGTTCCCGCTGCGCGAGCGCGGTCTGGCAACCTCGTCCTTCGATGCGGCTGCCAAGTTCTCGAATGTGATCGGCGTGCCGATCGTCGCGCTGGCCGTGACACAGGGTGGCTGGCAAGCGGGCTTCATCCTGACGGGCATCCTGAGCCTGCTCTACACCGTCGCATGGTGGTTGTTCTACAACGATCCAAGCCGTATGCGCCGGCTGCGCGAGTCTGAGCGCGAGTACATCGTCCAGGGCGGCGCGCAGCCTGAGGGTGCCGCTACCGCCAGCACGTTCAACAGCCTGGGCTACCTGCTGCGTCAGCGCAAGGTCTGGGGTCTGACGCTGGGCTTCGCCGCCTATGGCTACTCGTTCTACCTGCTGCTGACCTGGCTGCCTGGCTACCTGGAGACGCAACTCCATATGACGGTGCTCAAGAGCGGCATCTACACCATCATCCCGTGGCTGGTCGCCACCATCACCGACCTCGTGATCGGCGGCTGGCTGGTGGACCACCTGATCAACCGCGGCCTGAATCAGAACGTCGTCCGCAAGACGCTGATCGTGGCTGGGATGATTCTGGGGCTGGCGGTGGCCGGCGCGGCCTTCACCACCAGCGCCAATGTGGCGATCTTCTGGATCTCGATTGCCCTGGGTGGGCTGGCCTTCTCGGCGCCGATCGGCTGGAGCATTCCGGCGCTGATCGCTCCGCGCGGCACGGTTGGCACCGTCGGCAGTATCATGAACTTCGTCAACAATCTGATGGCGATTGCCGCGCCGATCGTGACTGGCTTCATCGCCGGCGGCACCGGTTCGTTCGCACTGGGCTTCATCGTTGCGGGGGTGGTGCTGCTCGTCGGCATCCTCTGCTACGTCTTCCTGCTCGGCCGTATCGAGCCGATTCCCGAGCCCAGTGCGACAACGGCGGGCGGTCCCAGCGCGGCGGCGGCGGCGTAGGAGGTCCTCACCCCCCGACCCCCTCTCCGTGTGCGGAGAGGGGGAGACAGCGGCGGCCAGGGCGTCCGCCGGACGCCCCTACAAGCCGTGCGCCGAGAGGGGGTGGCAGACAGAGTGGCAGGCGCGGTCCTCTCCCCCGGCGCGCCGGTGCCATGCTCGGAGAGGGGCAGGCGCCGGTGCCATACGCGGAGAGGGATCGAGAGAGGCATGCCCAGAAGCATGCCCTGGTGCGGGCAGCGCTCCCGCCTATCTGTCTGTAGTGGCGAGGCCTGCCTCGCCCGTCGAAGGCCGCGCCGCCAACCTTTTCCGCCCCCTCTCCGTGTACTCTATGTCCTCCCTGTACGATCTCATCGTAGACGAGCGTTCACGGGAAAGCTGAGGTGACGCTATGAGTGGCGGGCTGACGTGTACCATCGGCGCCGATATCGGCACGACCAACGCCAAGGCCATCGCGTTCGATGCCGAGGGGCGCGAGATTGCGCGTGGCGACGAGCTGGTGCCGCTGTTGCATGCCGAGGGTGGTGTCGCCGAGCAGGATCCGCGCGCGGTCTACGCGGCGGCGACCGCTGCACTGGCCCAGGCGGCCAGCACGGCGCAACGGCTTGGCTACGTTGTCGAGCGAGTAGGCCTCAGCGCGGCAATGCACAGTCTGCTGCCGGTCTCTGCCGATGGCACCCCGCTCGCCAACGCCATGACCTGGATGGACACGCGCGCCAGCGACCAGGCGCGCGCGCTATGGGCCACGCCCGCAGGCAAGGCGCTCTATGCGCGTACCGGCACACCGGTCGCCGCCATGTCGCCGCTGGCCAAGCTGCTCTGGCTGCGCACCGAGCAGCCCAAGCTCTTCCAGACGGCCTACAAGTTTGTCTCGCTCAAGGAGTGGGTCTGGCACCAGTGGTTCGGCGAGTGGAGTGTAGATGCCTCGATCGCCAGCGCGACCGGAATGTACAACCTGCGCGCGCGCGAGTGGGATGCCGAGGCGCTGGCGCTGGCCGGCATCGGGCCCGAGCGCCTCTCGCGGATCGTGCCGACGACCTACGCCCGCGCTGAGCAGCGTGATCCGGCGCTACAGGCGGCGGGCATCACCCCCGAGGCACGCTTTAACGTGGGCGCCTCCGACGGCGTGCTGGCTAATCTCGGCGTCGGCGCGGTCGGCCCGGAGACGATGGTGCTGACCATCGGCACCAGCCTGGCCGTGCGGACCGGCACGCGCGAGCCAGTGACGGACCCGGCCAGCCAGCTCTTCTGCTATGTGCTCGACGCCGACCGCTTCATCGCCGGCGGACCCAGCAACAGCGGCGGCATCGTGCTCGACTGGCTGTATCACAAGGTGCTGGGCACTCGCGGGCCTGGGCAAGGCCAGGGACAGCCAGATGACGCCGACTTCTCGCACATGATCGCGGCAGCCAGCGCAGCGCGGGCGGACCACCTGCTCTGCCTGCCGTACGTGGCGGGCGAGCGCGCGCCTTTCTGGCAGTCCGGCGCCCGGGCGGTCTTCTTCGGCCTCGATCTGGAGGATACCGCAGCGACGCTGATGCGGGCGGCGGTCGAAGGGATCATCTTCAATGCCTATTGGATCGCGAGCGGCCTCTTTGCGCGGCTCGGCCGTCCACAGCGCGTGCTGGCGACCGGCAAGGTGCTGGAATCGGCCTGGATTCGCCAGCTCGTCGCCGATGTGTTCGGCATTCCGGTACAGTTCCGCGGCGCGATAGATGCTTCGGTGCTGGGCGCCGCGACACTGGCCAACATCGCGACAGGGCTTTGGACCTGGGAGCGGGCACTGGCGCCCGATGCCCACGAGCGGGCCGCGACCAGCATGCCGACCGACCGTCACGAGGCCTATATACGTCAGTTCGAGCGCTTCCGCACGCTGGCCCAGGCGCTCACATCCGGCGACCTGGCGGGGCTGTATCTCGGCGACGGTGAATAGAGGCCGCACCGCCGGCCTGGGCGTCCGGTGGAGGCCTCTCGGGGCGATACACGCATCGCCCAGCGTACGCGGAGCGGATTGCATGGACACCCCCGATCTCACTCGTGCCGGCCTACCAGATGCGCCCCGCATCGCGGCACTGCTGGCGCGCGCATTCCAAGACGATCCACTGACGCGCTACGCCATCCCAGACGCCAACCAGCGGCGCACGCTCCTGCCCTGGCTGATCGGCCTCAACGTACGCTACGGCTGCCGCTATGGCGAGGTCTACGCCACGCGCGGCTGCACGGGCGCTGCTATCTGGCTCCCGCCAGGGCACACGACGAGGACATTCTGGCGCATGCTGCGTGCGGGGATGCTTGCCGCGCCGCTCAAGTTGCCCTGGCCAGTGCTCCGGCGGCTGGCCCACGCTGGGGGCTACTCCGTGGCGCTGCACGAGCGCTGCGCGCCGGGGCCGCACTGGTATCTCTCACAGATCGGCGTCGAGCCGTCGCACTGGCGCCAGGGCACCGGCTCGCAACTGCTCCGCCCGGTGCTGGCGCGCATAGATGCCGCCGCGCTGCCCTGCTACCTGGAGACAGAGCGCCAGACGAACGTCGTCTTCTACCAGCGCCATGGCTTTCAGGTCGTCGCGGAGGGCGACGCGCCCCACGGCGGCCCGCACGTCTGGGCGATGCTGCGGCCGGCGCGCGAAGCGGGTGGATGAAGGCCACGACGAAGTCGATCGCGAAACCCATGGACTCGACCCGCCGGCGCCAACTGCTCAGCGCGGAGCGGCCCCTGCGCGATCGCGGCGCGCATGGTCGCCTAGTCGGAGACTGGCACCCACTCTGCCCACCAGGTCGCGCCAGCCTGAGCCGCCCTCCGGACGCGCTCACACTCCGCCTCCCAGTCGGCATCACGTTGATGGCCGCCGACCGCCACGGCGTAGCTCTCCACGCTGCCCCGCTCAGCTATTCGATGAGGCCGACGCGGCACGGAGCGACTTGGCGATGGAGTCGCCAATACCGTGCAGGACGAGATCTGCGCTGAAGTGCGCCAGCATCGCCGCCTCGATGCCATAGCGCCAGAAGAGATAGCCAGCGGCGACCCCCAGGATGCCGTTGAGCAGGATGGCACGCCCGATCAAGAGCGGGGTTAGCTTGGTCAGCGCGGCGGTGGCCGGCAGATGGCTCAGACCAAAGACCACCGCCGCCAGGATATTGGCGAGCCACAACGCCCCCAGCGTCGGACTGCCGTCGGGCAGATGCCAGGCAAAGCCGATCAGCCAGGCCAGCAACGAGAGCAGGAACAGGCGCAGCAGGATCTCTTCATCAATACCCCCGTAGAAGCACGCGAGCAGGCGCTTCCAAAGCGAGGGGATGGGGAAGTGGTCGCGCATGGCCTGGGGCAGCCGCGGCCAGAACACCGTGATCTCCAGAACCAGCACGACCAACGACGAGGCGATCCCAAGGAGCAGTGCGGGCGCGATCATCGCCAGCGCCTGTCCCGTCACATCGTTGCCTGCAAGCAGTCCCTCTACCAGCGGCGCGCCCAGGCCGATCCAATGAGCGATGAGCAAGCCGAGGCCGGTCGCCACGCCCATCAACACGACGCTCTGCGCGCTTTGGAGCAGCACGAGCACCCACCGCGGCTGGCGCATTCGCTGCTGGGCCTTGCTGATTGCATCACCGCTGAGCTCCAGGCTGTACGGCGTGACGCAAGCAATCCCTATGACTGCCGCGCCGAACAAGATGATGAATTCAGGCCAAAAGAAAGCCGCCATGGCATCGCCTCATTTCTGTGGGATTCGACGACGATCTCATCTACCAACCGGCGCTCGGCTTCAGAAAAGGCCGCCGGCCGGCGTTCAGCTGCAATCGCGCACGCCATTGACAGGCCCGCGAAAGCACATTATTCTAATTTCATAGAATAGTCCAAATATTTGGAGTGTGCAATGGCAACCTCTCACGCTGACCTCGTCATGCATCCCGTCCGCATGCGCCTGCTGGCGACACTGGCGCGTCGCCAGCTCACCGCGCGCCAACTGAGCGAGCTGCTGCCTGATGTTCCCCAGGCTACGCTCTACCATCACCTTGGCGTACTCACGCGCGCGGGCCTGCTGCGCATCGTCTCTGAGCGCCGGGTGCGCGGCACCGTCGAGAAACTCTACGGGCTGGCCAACGACACTGCTTTTCTCGGTCCGTCCGAACTGGCGAACGCCTCGCGCGACGACCACCTCCGCTACTTCACTATCTTCGTCGCCACTCTGCTCGCCGACTTCGCCCGCTATCTGCAGCAGGACGCGCCGATCGATCCGCTCACGGACGGCGTTGGCTACCGCGAGACGCCGTTCTATCTCAGCGACGAGGAATATGCCCAGGCGGCGGCGGCAGTCAGTCAAGCGCTGCTACCCTATCTCAACAATCAGCCGGCACCACACCGCCGCAGGCGTCTCGTCGCGATGATTGTCCTCCCTGACGTCGACTCCTCGGAGGACACACATGACGAGGCCGGGCCAGCCCCCACTACCCGGCAGGAGTGATATGGCAGGCAGAGTCCAGATGCGGTCCATCGCCGCAGACCGCGGGACATGCGGCAAGAGAAGCTGGAGGGTCTATCCATGCAGCAAGATTCCCTGACGGTGTCCGCCAAGGCGACCTCAACAGCCAGCGCTTCGTCCGTGCGTTGGAGCGGCATCGCGCTCTTTGTGGCGCTGGCGTGCGCCATCAGCTGGGCCACCTGGCTGGGCCTAGGTGCGCTGGGCGTCCCGGTCCCCATTCGCGCGCCGCTCGGCATGTTCGGACCTGCCATCGCTGCTACGCTCGTGCGCGGCCCGCTGCGGCACGAAGGGTTCGCCGATGCTGGCCTGCGCCTGGTCGGACGTGACCGGCCCGGCGGTGGTTGGATGTATCTCGCGGCCTATCTCGTCATACCACTGCTGATCGCCGCCGGCATCGGCCTCTCGCTGCTCATCGGCTACCAGCACTGGACCGATCCCGTTGCCACACTCCAACAGGCCCTCGCCGCGCAGCTCGCCGCCGCACACCAGCCGCTCCCACTGGGGGACTCACTCCATCAGATCGCGCTGGTCGGCCTCCTCAGCCAGCTCGGGCTGGCGGTCACGCTCGGCATCCCGATCAACATGATCTTCACCTTCGGTGAAGAGTTCGGCTGGCGAGGCTATCTCTTGCCGCGGCTGGCGCCGCTCGGCGGTGGCTGGGCCGCGCTTCTCACCGGCATCATCTGGGGCCTGTGGCATGCCCCATTCATCATCACCACGAGCTACAACTTCCTTGGCCATCCCTGGCTCGGAGCCCTCGCGATGGTGCTCCTCACTACTGCCCTCAGCTTCGTCTACGCCTGGCTGCGCTTCCGCTCCGGCAGTGTATGGCCCTCGACGCTGGCCCACGCCGCCGCCAATGCTCAGGCTGGCATCGCACTGCTCGTGCTGGCTCCACCTGCGGACTCACTATTACGCCCACCATACGGTCTGATTGAGGTGGCAGTTATCGCGGCGTTCGCGCTTGTTCTGCTATTCACCGGCCGCTTGAACCCTCGAACAGCGCCGTCCACGGTGAACACTGAGCGAGGCGCACCAGACCGTCCAGAAAACGGTGTTGAGCACGTCCCAGGTCCTTTCTAGACGTGATCGCTGAGGTGTTGTCTCTCCTATCCCGCGCTGACGCCCCGCTACAATACTGTTCAGCATCGCAGGCCAGCGAAGGCTGCCCTGCCTCGGTGGAGAATGCCCTCGGCGCTGCAAGCCGGGAGCCGGCAACCCACAGCAAGCCAACATCGGCGGCAGCACGCCGCGCGAGAGGAGACGGAGCATGACGGGCGAGGAGTATCTGGACGCGCTCATGGCCTTGCCGGCGGTGGCGAACGCCGAGGCATCGCCTGACGGCCGCTGGGTGGCGTGGACGTGGCTGCGCGCCGGGCCGACCGCCGATGTCTACGCCGCGCCAACCGATGGCTCCGCGCCGCCCACGCGCCTGACCGAGACGGAGGAGAACACCTACATCGTCTCCTGGGCGCCTGATAGCCAGAGCGTGATCGTCGGCTACGACCACCAGGGCGACGAGCGAACGCGGTTCTTCCGCGTGCGGCTGGCGCGGCCCGGCGAGCTGGAACCGCTGACGCAGTCGGGAGGCTTCCCCTCCGGCGGCGAGCTGCACCCCAACGGCCGCTGGTTCGTCTATGGCGTCAATCTGGACGAGACGACCGGCGAGGAGATCGAGCAAGATCGCGTCTACCGCGTTGATTTGCAGACCGCCGAGCGGCGCGCGCTGGCGCGTCCCAATCGCCCGGCGGATTCCTCGCCCAAACTCAGTCCCGACGGCGACTGGGTGCTCTACGCGCGACAGGATCAGAATCCGGCGGGGCGGCAGATCTGGCTGGTGGATATCGAGGGCCGCAGCGATCGCGAAATCCTGAATTTCGGCGCCGACGTGAAGGTGAGCGCGTCGTGGCTGCCGGATAGCCAGCGCGTCGCCGTGCTGGCCGAGACGCCGACGCACCGCCGGCTGGGCATCTGGTCGCTGGCGGACGAGCGGGTCCGCTGGCTGGTGGACGATCCCGCGCGCAACATCGAGCGCATCGCCACGCCTGAGGGCAGCAGCGAGATCGTGGTGATCGAGGTGCGCGAGGCGCAGGTGCGGGCATCGCTGTTGAATCCAGATACCGGCGCGGAGCGGCCAGCGGTGGCTGGCCGCGGAAACCTGACGCCGCTCGCACCAGCCGGCGACGGCAGCGGCGCGTGGGTCGGCCTCTTCGCCAGCGCCCAGCAACCGGCGGAGGTCGAGCGCTTCGTGCCGGGTGAGGACGATCCCGTGCGCTTCACCAGCCTGACGCGCGTGTGGGAGCGCACGCCGCTCACCCCCGGCGATCTCACGGCCGCCGAGAACTTCCGCTGGCGCGCGCCCGACGGCCTGCCGATCCAGGGCTGGCTCTACCGTCCGGCCAGCGCGTCGCGCGGCACGATCGTCTACATCCACGGTGGGCCGACCGCGCACAGCCAGGACGCGCTCAACGCGCAGATTCAGTACTTTGTGCGCGAGGGCTTCGCCGTGCTGGACCCCAACTATCGCGGCAGCACCGGGTTTGGCATCGCGTTCCGCGAGGCGATCCGCGCGCAGGGCTGGGGCGGCGCCGAGCAGGATGACATCCGCGCGGGGATCGAGGCGCTGCTGGCCGCCGGCATCGCCGTGCCGGGCAAGGTGGGCGTCACCGGCACGTCGTACGGCGGGTACTCATCGTGGTGCGCCATCACGCGCTTCCCGTCGGAGGTGGTCGCCGCCGCCGCGCCGATCTGCGGCATGACGGATCTGGTAGTGGATTACGAGACGACACGGCCGGACCTGCGGCCGTACAGCGAGGAGATGCTGGGCGGCACGCCCGCGCAGGTGCCCGAGCGCTACCGCGAGCGCTCGCCGGTCCACTTCGCCGGCAACATCAAGGGGAGGCTGCTGATCGTGCAGGGCATGCGCGATCCCAACGTCTCGCCCGAGGCGGTGCGCGTGGTGGAGATTGCCCTGCGCGCGGCCGGCGTGCCCTACGAGGTGCTCGCCTTCGAGGACGAGGGCCACGGCATCGGCAAGCCCGCCAACCAGCGCGTGCTCTATCAGCGGCTGGCGCAGTTCTTCGGCGCGGCGTTCGGCGGGTAGGGAGTCCTCACCCCGGCCTTCGGCCACCCCTCTCCGCACGCGGAGAGGGGGAGCCAGGGTGCGGATGGACGAGCGCACGCACCCGGCCCGGAAGGGTAGTGTTTGGCTGCGCGCCGCAACTCACGGCTACCCGGTCGAGGCTGTAACTACTGACCGTTAATAGATGAGGTGGTGCGCTCGGCTCGATCTGATCAGAGGAGACATTATCTACCGTGGCCTTCAATCCAGACCCCGACCAGCCCAATGCCGCAAAGGCGCGTGAGCCGCGCTGGTATATCATCATCAGCACTGTTGCCGCTCTGGCAACTATCATCAGCGTTCTCTTCCTCGTTGGTCCCTCTCTTCCATTCGGGAAGACGGCGCCGAAACCAACCGCTACCCCTAAGCCATCACCTACCCCCGTCGTGCTGACCTATTCCGCGCAGAAGCCGGGTCCGGGGTGTGACGCCAATCCAGAGGCAGGGTGGAAGGCGCTGAATGCGCTGGTCACGTGCGGGGAATCGGGGCTCGTCGTTACCGCCAAGATTGATCCCACCGTGGCCGTGAGGCTCAATGCGGAAGTGACCTTTGTGTGGAAGAATCATCCGTTTCCGCAAGACTACAGCGCGAAGGTCAACGTCACGCCACACGCGACAAGCAATGGAGAGACGATTTGTGGTGGGCTGGATGTCTTAGGCTCGACCGCCGGCTCCTACATCCTCCTGGTCTGTTCCGACGGCGAGTGGCTAGTGGCGCGCTACGACGAGAAGGGCACGGCCTCCATCATCGCGACGGGATTGCTCGCCAAGCAGGCCGCATTCAACGTCGAGGTCCATGTCGCCGGCCAGGACATCATCTCGACGGTAGATGGCGTGGTGGTCAATCAGACCACGAGGGCATCCGCCTACGCACAGACATCGTTCTTGGAGCTCGTCACCGCACAACCAACCAAGATACCCACAACCGACAGGACCGCTACAGCCGTCTTCTCGGATTTCAGTTACTCCTATCAATCGCCGGCTTAATCGCCTCTCCAATGCGGCCACGCGCCCTCCGCACCTGGCAGATCCCGCCGGCCATCGGTAGGGGCGTCCGGTGGACGCCCTCTGGCCGCACCAATGGGATAGCATGCCCGTATCGGCGAGTTGGCCTGCCAGCATTTGGTCGTACCAGCTTGCCGCCGTGCAGATCGCCCGCGCCGCCGCGAAACCGCCGCGTCCACCACTCACGCGAGACGTGCCGCATCGCACCCGTTGCTCCGGCCGCCTGTAGGGGCGATGCACGCATCGCCCGCCGCGCCGCACGACAATCGCGCCATGTGAAGGAGACGTGGGCTCACAGCCCGCCTCGGGTTCGCCTGCCGCTTGAACGCACAGGCGAGCAGTGGTAGACTGCGCCCATCGGTGAGACGTGGCGAGAAGGCGGCGCGGAATGGCGTATGAATGGGATAGAGTACAGACTCGGCGCCTGCCGGTCTACCTGCTGCTGGATTGCTCCTCTTCGATGGCGGGTGTGAAGATCGAGCAAGTCAACACCGGCGTACAGATGCTCTATCAAGAGCTGATGGCCGACCCGCGCAGCGCTGATACGGTCTACATCAGCATTATTCCGTTCGCCAGCAGCGCCTATCAGATGGACCTGGTGCCCATCGCCCAGTTTACTCCTCCACAATTGAAAGCAAATGGACAGAGGGCGCTGGGCTCCGCGCTGAGCCTGCTGAATCAGTCGCTCGACAGCGATCTGATCATCAACCAGCCCGGCAAGAAAGGCGACTACAAGCCGCTGGTGTTCATCCTGACTGATGGCCCGCCAACTGATATATGGCAAGTGGAAGCACAACGACTGAAATCGCGGGCACACAGTGAGCTCGCCAGCATCATTGCGCTAGCAATCGGCGACAATGTGCCGATCACCTTGCTGAAGCAGCTCACAGACAACGTACTGAAGGTGGAGAACGTGACCGGCGACAACCTGCGCGCCTTCTTCCAGTGGGTGTCGCAGCCTGTGCAAACGGCTAGCAAACCGTTTCCTCACATCTTTGTCAGCCATAGCCACCGCGATGATGCCTTCACGTCCCGCCTGGTGGCGGACCTGCGCAGAGCCGGTGCTGAGGTGTGGGTAGACATGACCGGCATGGATCCCGGCAACTTCATGCAGCGTATCAGCCAGGCGCTCGATACCCATGAGTGGATGGTGCTCGTTCTCACGCCTGCCGCCATTGGCTCACAGTACGTCCAGGAAGAAGTCTTCACCGCGCTGCACCGTGTGAAACAGGGCCGCATGCACGGCGTGATTCCGGTCCTTGCCGCGCCCTGCACTTCCGGCACCGTCCCCTCTCTCTGGGATGCTCTCCATCGCTATGACGCGACGCGCGACTACGATGCGGCACTGCAAGGCGTGCTGCGCGCGATGGGGCTGCGCTGAGCGCGCCCGGAACGTGCCCAAGGGACTCGGACCGGTCACGTTTCTTTGTGTAGGACTCGCCCCGAAGCTTCAGGCCGGGAACCCGCGCCGACCACAACAGCCGCAGAAAACGAGATGCGGCGCGGCCCTAGCGTTCCTCGGCCTGCCTGGCGACCCAGGCGATCCCACCAGCGCCATAGCCATAATTTCCGTGCGCGCGTCATTACGTCGCACTATGCGCTAGCATGTTATTTGCAGCGGCGCGTGGAGTGTCGAAGCGTCTGGACAGTGCGGCCGGTGGGGAGGGTAGGCAGAGCGGAAGAGGAAGCGGCGCACGCGCCTGCGCGGAGTGAGGAGGTGCGGCAACATGGACGGGCAAGAGACAGGAAGCCTGATCGGGCAGTCGCTCGGCGATTGCCTGCTGCGCGGCTTGCTGGGCATCGGCGGGATGGCCGAGGTCTACCGCGCCATGGATCTGGCGCTCGAGCGCGAAGTGGCGGTCAAGGTGCTGCCGCCGGCGCTGGCGGCCGATGCCGACTTCGTCCGGCGCTTCCGGAAGGAGGCGCAGCAGGTCGCGGCGATGCAGCATCCCCACATCGTGCCGATCTACGCCTTCGGCGAGGAGCGCGGCGTCCTCTACCACGTCATGCCGCTGCTGGCCGGCTCGCTGCGCGACCGGCTGAACAGCGATGGGCGGCTCACCCCCAACGAAGCGATCCGCCTGACGCGCGAGATTGCCTCCGCGCTGGAGGCCGCGCACGAGCTCGGCCTGCTTCACCGCGACGTCAAGCCCGAGAACATCTTGCTCGATGCGGATGGCAACGCCCTGCTGACCGACTTCGGCATCGCCCGCGAGCTTTCGGCGCTGCGCGAGCCGGGCGCGGCGCGCACCATCGCGCGCACCGGCTTACCGGTCGGCACGCCGGAGTACATGGCGCCCGAGCAATTGCGCGGCGATCTGCTCGACCAGCGGGTGGACGTCTACGCGCTAGGGGTCGTACTCTACGAGCTGTTGACCGGCAAGCCGCCCTTCGAGGCCACGACGCCGTACGAGATTGGGGCGCAGGTGCTGATGGCGCCGCTGGAGCCGCCCTCGCGCCACAATCCCGCCATCTGGCCCGCGCTCGAGCACACCATCCTCAAGGCGCTCGCGCGCGACCCCGCCAGCCGCTATCCCGACATGCACAGCTTCGCCGCCGCGCTGGACCTCGCGCAGCACCGCACCGATGCGCTGTGGACATCGCAGACGCTGCCCCCTATTACCCCACCCGTCACCGCCCGCGCGCGCTTCTCCGCGCCGCGGCTCCCTCTCCCCACGACGGCCGCCGCCGCCGCACTGCTGCTGCTGGCGGTGACGGGCGCGACGGCGCTTGCCCTGCACGGGCTCGCTCCCGCGTCCGGCCCTGGCGGCACGCAGGCCGCATCAGTGGATGGCGCGGCATCACTTGCGGCAACGGCAACCTCCACACCGACCGCGCGCCCAAAGCCGACGGCCACGCATTCACCCAAGCCCTCCATCGCCCTGCGCTATGCGCCTGCGCCGCTGGTACTCGAACGGAATGACAAGGTTTGCCGCGCCACACAGATAATTACCAACAACACCGGGCAAACCATCGGCTGGATCTGGCAGAATCCGCCGTCACACGCAGGGTTGTTCTACACATTGAACGGGCGAATGGCGAGCTGGCCGGGGGATCTCTCGCCGGGCATCCGGCCTGGCGAGCACGACACGCTGACCGTGACGGCTCCATGCAAAGACTCGCCGGTCTCGTTCAAGATCGTCGCCAACGACACGCTCGGCACCCGCTACACGTTCATGCTGACGGTGCCATGACGGGCAACCGGCTTCGTCTCAGCCCGGGATGGCCGAGACCGCGAAGCTGCCCTCTGGGGCGATGCGCACCGCATAGAGCGCGTCGTAGCCCTCGGCGTAGGTCGGCGCGGTGAGGCGCTTGGCCGTCGCATAGATCGCCACCGGCGGAACACGCTCTGAGCCGGCGCGGGTGGCGTTGCGCGCGAGGCTACCCCGCACGTCGGGCACGAAGTAGTAGCCCGTGACGAGAGCGCCGTACTGGCGGCCAAGCTCGATCAGCGGCGCGCGCTCGGCCGGCGCGGGGTTCGTGTTATCCACCACGACTGAGCGGCCGGCGGCAAGCGCCTCCGCGATCATCCGGCGCTGACGGGCCTCCTTGTGGCGAGCCGAGCGCGGCATGCGATCCTTGCTGACGTACTCGTAGTCGCCAAAGCGCTCGCGCGCGAAGGTGCTCTTGCCCGCGCCCTGCAAGCCCATCTGGATGGCGAGCTCCATGCAGAAGACTCCCTTGCACCCACCCGCGCTGACACGGTTTGCCGGCGCACGGTAGCATCATAGCAGAGCAATAGACGCGTAGAGGGAGGATGCTGACCGTGGGACACGCGCAAGCGCAGACAGCGCGCGGAGTGAAGCTGGGGGTGATGCCCTCGCTGGTCGAAGGCTCGCTCAACGGGCGGACGCCGCGTTACAAGGATATGGAGGCCATCGCGCAGCGCGCCGAGCAGCTCGGCTTCGACTCGCTCTGGCTGGCGGACCACCTGATCTTCCGGCGACCAGACGCGGAGGAGTTTGGCCCCTGGGAAATCTTCACGTTCTTGAGCGCGCTCGCCGCCGTCACACACCGCATCACGCTCGGCCCGCTCGTCGCCGCCACGTCGTTCCGCAATCCCGCGCTGCTGGCGAAGATGGCCGACAGCCTGGACGAAATCAGCAACGGGCGCTTCATCCTGGGACTCGGCGCGGGCTGGCATGAGCCGGAGTATCAGGCGTTCGGCTATCCGTTCGACCACCTCTACACGCGCTTCGCCGAGGCGCTCGATATCATCTCGCGGCTGCTGCATGGCGAGCGCGTGACGCACACGGGCACGTTCTACCAGACGCACGAGACGTTCTTGCGGCCGCGCGGTCCCTCGCGCAGCGGACCACCGATCTGGATCGGCGCGAGCGGACCAAAGATGCTGGAGCTGGCCGCGCGCTACGCCGACGGCTTCAACACCGTCTGGCATACCGATCCACAGGAGGTGCGCGAGCGCCTGGCAGCGTTCGACGCGGCCTGCGAGAAGGTCGGCCGCGATCCAGGCGCTATCGAGCATACCATCGGCACCGACGTGCGGATGCTCGAAGGCGACGAGCAGCCCGAAAACCCAGCGCAGCGCGTCATCGAGGGCACGGCGGAGCAGGTGGCCGAGCGCCTGCGCGAGATGGTGGCCGCCGGCGCGCAGCACATCATCGCGCACGTCGAGCCGCGCGGCCTGGTGGGCATCGAGCGCTACGCGCGCGTGCGTCAGATTCTGGCACGCGAAGGGCTGGAGGCGTAAGTCGGGACGACAGCCATCACTGCGGCTGCGACACAAAGAGCCGCACGACGAACAGCACTGTCATCGCCAGACCGACGGCGATCACAAAGATGCGCACGCCGCGCGGCGGCAGCCTGCGCGCCAGCGATGCGCCCCCGTAGCCGCCGATGATACTGCCCGCGATCATCACCAGCGCCTGCGACCAGAAGACGGCGCCCGCGATGATGAAGGTGATGACTGCCACGCCGTTGATGGATGCGGCCAGCACCGTCTTGACGCCGTTCATCTCGTGCAGATTCTCCATGCCCATCAGCGCCAGGGTGGCCAGCATCAGAATACCGAGGCCACCGCCGAAGAATCCGCCGTAGATGGCAAGCGCGAACTGCAGCACGACGATGCCAGCCGTCATCAGTCGCGATGAAGAGTGCTTCGTTCCCAGGCGCTTGCGCAGAGCTGCCGCGAGTTTGCCGCCGAAGGCGAAGAGCAGCGTTGCCAGCAGCAGCAAGAAGGGGATCAGCAGATTGAATGTGGCTGGAGGCGTGTGCAGCAACAACAGCGCGCCGAGCACACCCCCCACCAGGCTGATCGGCGCCAGCAGCAGCAGCCGTGCGCGCTGGCTGGCGACCTCCTTGCGATACGCGCCGGCGCTGGCGACGAGGCCCGGCCACAGTGCGATGGTGTTGGTGGCATTGGCCTGGATAGACGGCACACCAGTAAAGACAAGGGTCGGGAAGCTAATGAAGCTGCCGCCACCCGCAACCGAGTTCAGCCCGCCGGCCAGCAGCGCCGCGGCGAACAGCAGGAGCGCCTGGGGGAACGTCATCAGGAATCCTTGAGTGCCAATGAGAACAGGTCGTCAGTGCGAGAATACAAGCAGCGAGCGCGCATGGTCACTGGCAAAGGCGCTGGCAAAGTCGCCGGCAAAGGCGCCAGGCCGTCGGCGCTTGCTCGCGCTAAAAGACGAAGCGCCCATCAGGCGTGCGCAGCCAGCGCCGGCCGCAGTGGTCGCAGGCGTACAAACCGCCGACGAGATCATCCGCCCGCTCGTCCGCCTCCGACTCATCGCCCTCCAGCGGCTCGTCTTCCTGCAGCAGGCGGGCCAGCGTGTCGAGGATCTGCTCGCCGGAGTGCGCCCAATCCGCCGCCGCGAAGAAATGGCTATTGTAGGCGTAGTCGGTCGGCCCAGCCAGCGGACTGCCACACAGACACCATAGCGAGGTCATCCGGGCGCTCCTCTCCATGTATCGTATCGTACCCGTTGCACGCGCCGCCTGGCAAGCCGCATGCGCCGCCCCGCGTGGGCCTTTGGCGACCCGCCCCAAGAGGGGCGCACAGCACACAGTGCGGACACTCTATAATGTGACGGTGCCGCGCGGTCGCATTCACGCGGCCTGATCGGCGCCAAGGAGAAGACATGGGCCAGGCGCAAGAAGCCGCTAAGAATACCCGAGCTGAAACGACTGAGCGCTCGCCTCAGGTAGAGCTGATCGCGGCGCTCAAGCAGAATTGGCGGCGCGAGATGGAAGGCGCGCACACCTATCGCGACCTCGCCGCGCACGAGAAGGACGCCGAGAAGCGCGCCGTGCTGCTGCGGATGGCCGAGGCCGAGGAGCGCCACGCCCAGAAGTGGGAGCGCAAGCTAGCCGAGCTGGGCGCCACGCCGCCGCCGTTTCATCTCACCTGGCAGCACCGGCTGAAGGACTTCATCAACCGCGGGACCGGGACCGATGCGGCGCTGCGGCGTATGGAGCACGCCGAAGACGTGGATATCGCCCGCTACGAGCGCCATGCCCAAGGCGTCAGCGACGCCGAGGCGGCCAAGATGCTGCGCGAGGTGCGCCACGAGGAAGAGGCGCACGGCCGGGTGATCCGCGACATGCTCGCGCAGGAGGGGCCGCAAGGCACGCTCGACGTGCTGCTGCGGCGCGAGCGCTGGCACAAGCGTGGCGGCGGCTGGATCGGGGACGCGATCTATGGCGCCAACGATGGGCTAGGCGCCGTCTTCGGCATCGTCAGCGGCGTGGCGGGCGCCACCGCCGGCAGCAGCAACGTCGTCCTGATCGCCGGCCTGGCCGGCATGCTCGCCAGCGCGCTCTCGATGGGCTCCGGCGCGTATCTGGCGACCAAGAGCGAGCGCGAAATCTACCAGGCGGAGCTCGATCGCGAGCGCGCGGAGATCGAGGAAGATCCCGAGGAAGAGAAAGAGGAGCTGGCGCTCTTCTACCAGCTCAAGGGCTTCACACCCGAGGAGGCGCAGACGCTGGCCGACCGGCTGGCCGAGCGGCCCGAGCAGTTCCTCCAGACGCTGGCGCACGAAGAGCTGGGACTCTCGGAGGGCTCGTTCCCCAACCCGGTGCTCTCGGCGATCTCGGCAGCGGTCTCGACGGGCATCGGCGCCTTCATTCCGATCATCCCCTTCTTCTTCCTCTCGGGCCTTGCCGCCGTGATCTGGGCGGCCATCATCAGCCTGGCGGCGCACTTCGCGGTCGGCGCGGCCAAGACGCTCGTCACCGGCCGCTCGGTCTGGGTGAGCGGCGCTGAGATGACGGTGGTGGGTGCGGTTGAGGCGGCCATTACGTATGCGCTTGGCGCCCTCTTCCACGCGGCAGGAGCGTGAAGCCAGCGTGGCATTGGGTCGCTGTGACCCATACGTACCAGTCTGTCCCTTCGGTTTGATACACTAGCCGGTATGGCGTCCGCACGGAGGGGCGCAAGATGCGCAATGGATTGAAATGAGCAGAGGCGGATCACGATGGCGGTGAAGAACAGAGCGGCTCCCTTTGGCATGAGCGCGGAAGCGCAGGCGAAGGCGCAGGCAGCGTTGGAGGCGCGGCCGCGTGGCCTTTTCTCCGATCTGGACGGCACACTCAGCGCAATCGCTTCGTCACCAGAGGCGGCGGTGCTGCTGCCAGAAGTGCGCGAGCTGCTTGAGCAGGCGCGCGGTGCCTTCGACGTGGTGGCGATCGTCTCCGGGCGCACCGCCCAGGAGGCGCAGGCGATGATCGCTGTGCGCGGTCTCACCTACATCGGCAACCATGGCCTTGAAAGCATGGAAGCCGATCTCCACACACGCGGGCGGACCGGCGCCAGCCGGCACGTACACCCTGCCGCGCGGCCGTACGCGCGCGCCATTGACGATGCGCTGGTGACGATCAAAGGGGCGCTGGGGCGGCGCTATCCCGGCATCTGGATTGAGCCAAAGGGCGTCACCGGCAGCATCCACGTCCGCAGCACGGCGTCCCCTGAGGAGGCGGCCAGCGCGGTCTATGACCTTGCCCGCCAGCTTGCGGCAGGCACCGGCCTGCGCGTGACACGCGGCAAGCAGGTGATTGAGCTGCGGCCGCCAGTGGACGTGGACAAAGGCGTGGCGATCGAGGAGCTCATCCGCGAGAAGGGTCTGCGCGGGGCAATCTATATTGGCGACGACCAGACCGACCTCGACGCCTTCCGCACGTTGCGCCGACTGGGTAGCGAAGGTGATTTCGCGGGCCTGGCCGTCGCCGTGGCCTCATCCGAAGCGCCCGCCGAGCTGACCGCCGACGCCGATCTCACGCTGCCTTCGGTCGAGGATGTGCCCGCGTTCTTGCAGTGGCTTGTGACTCCCGCGTAAGGGTATAATTCCAGGGATGACGAGCCACAACCGCAAGGGACGCACAGCGATATGATCCTCGCGCATGTCGGGGCGGACGCGCCGTCCGCCCTGGACTGGAACCTCGACCCTTTTCTGATACTGGGCATCCTGCTCTTCGCCGGGGCCTACGCCTATTTCGGCGGCCTCGTCGGCCAGCGGAGCAGCGTGCGCCAGCGTGTCACCCGCGGGCAGGCGCTGGCCTTCTTCGCCGGAACGCTGGTCTTCGCGCTGGCGCTGGTCTCCCCGCTCGATACGCTCGGCGACGCATACCTGTTCAGCGCGCACATGATCCAGCACATGCTGATCGCACTGGTCGCGCCGCCGCTGTGGCTGCTTGGCACGCCAGGCTGGCTGCTCGCCCCGCTCTTCCGCCGCGCGGCGGTGGTGCGGGGCGCGCGCTGGCTGACCCACCCGGCGGTCGCCTTCGCCCTCTTCAACGGCGATCTGTGGCTCTGGCACTGGCCCGCGCTCTATGACGCCACACTGGAGAGTGAGGCCATCCACGTCGTCGAGCATCTCACGTTCGTGGCCACGGCCGTGCTCTTCTGGTGGGTGGTGCTTAGCCCGCTGGCACAGGTGCCGCGCGTCGGCTACGGCACGGGCATCCTCTATCTCTTCGCGGCCTGCCAGCCGATGGTGGCGCTGGGCGCGCTGCTGACCTTCGCCTCGACGCCCTTCTACGCGCCCTACGTTGAGGCGCCGCGCATCTGGGGCTCCACGCCGCTCGGCGACCAGCAGCTTGGCGGGCTGATCATGTGGCTGCCCTCCAACATCCCGTATCTGATCGCCCTGAGCGCCTTCTTCTTCATCTGGGTCGGCATCCACGACCGTCGCGAGCGCGAGGACGCCGGCGAATTCGACGAGCCATATGAGCCACGCGAAATGTCGGCTGGCGAGATGGCCGGCGGCGAGGTGGGCCAAGGGGCGGCGCCGGCAGCGCGGTCGCAGGCCTAGCAGCCGAGGCCGCTCGCACTGCACACGGAGCCTATGCCATCCAGCCTGCGATGCCGTAGCGGCGATAGAAGCGGATCATCGAGACGGCGATGACCACCTGCACGCAGGCCACGAGGCCACGCGCGACGACGTACCAGGCCGGCGCCGCGTTCGGCACGATGCCCGCCAGTGCGAGCGCGGCAGCCGGAATCTGGAGCACCGAAGCGCTGAAGGCTACCAGGACCAGCCAGAACACCCAGCGCCAGCGGCGTAGGATGCCGACTCCCAGCATACCCACGAGCGCCAGAATAGCCGCCATGAACGCCGTGGCTACTGGGGGATGCGCGTCTCCCGCCCGTGCTGTGCCGAGCAGCGTTGTCACGTAGATGGCCGGCGCAACCGCGTACACGACCAGCAGCAGCGCCACGGCCAGCGCGCAGAAGCCGAGCAGCGCAAGGCGCAGGCTGCGCGCCGCTTGCGCACAGCCCGGCTCGCGTGCCCCGTCAGATCCCGTGGCCATCGGCTGCGCCCCCTTCGCATTCCCACGCTAGAACGCGGTACGACAAGCAAGCGATACAACACAAAGCGCCGGGGAGCCGACCAAGCTTCCCGGCGCACTCATCCAACGAGGCTGACTCTACGCCTCGCTTTGGTGCTTGTCAAGCGTGATGGATTGGCACCGGCCCGCAGGAAACCGGGCGATAACTTGACGCGGCAGGGTATGGCACTATACTTGATGGCGCCGAACAGGAGGGCGCCAGGCCCGACGCCAGCGGCGGTGTCGCAGGCGCGGCGAAGACGGCAGGGAGAGGAGAGTAGCGAGATGGCAAACATGGTGATGACTGTGCTCGAGGCACGCGTGCCGCAAGAGCGTTGGGACGACCTGAAGGCAGCTTTCGCGCAGGGCCCGGCGAAGATGCCCGCGCCGATGGTGCGCATGTTCCTGGTGCAGAGCGCGACGGACCCAGCGCAGTGGCGCGCTGTAGCGGTCTGGCAGAGCCGTGAAGCGCTGAGCGCGTACCAGCAGTCGGTGGAGGCGCCGGGCGGAGTGCTATTCTTCCGCTCGGTCGGCGCGGAGCCCACGCTCTCGCTCTACGAGGTGTGGCAGGCGGCGGAGGGTCCGGCGGCTGGTAGTGCGGCTGAGAGCTGAGACATGAGAGATAGCTGCCGGCGTGGCTTGCAGGCTATCTAGCGCAGACGAGCTGGACACGCCGGGGAGGTGGAGAGATGAGCGACGAGCATACGACCGCCGAGACGACCACCGCTGTGCAGCTCGACGAGGAGAAGGCGAGCGCTTTCGCCAAGCGTGCGTTCAAAGATCTGACGGCCACCTATACTACGGCGCTCTGCCTGCTGGGCGACCGGCTCGGTCTCTTCAAGGACCTGGCGGCGAACGGCGCGGCGACCAGCGCCGAGCTTGCCGCGCGCACACAGCTCGACGAGCGCTATCTGCGCGAATGGCTGAGCGGACTGGCCTGCGCCGGCTATCTCGCGCACGACCCGGCGACCACTCGCTTCGCGCTGCCGCCCGAGCATGCGCCGGTGCTGGCCGAGGAGGCCGGTCTTTCGTCGCTCGGCCCTGAGTACCACCAGCTCCAGGGCTTGCTCGGTGTCTTCGATCCGCTGTTGGCAGCCTTCCGGCAGGGCGGCGGCGTGCCGCAATCGGCGTACCACGAGAGCTTCTGGGACGGCCTCGAGCGCTCGAGCCTGATCTATTGCCGCAACCTCCTGCTGCAACGCTGGATCCCCGCGATGACTGGCGTCGAGCAGCGGCTGCGGGAGGGCATCGCCGTCGCCGACATCGGCTGTGGGCGCGGGCAAGCGCTCATCACGCTCGCCGAGGCTTTCCCCAACTCGCGCTTCGTCGGCTACGACATCTTTGCGCCCACCATCGCCCGTGCGAACGCCAACGCTGAGGCGGCCGGTGTTGCTGACCGCGTGCGCTTCGCCGCACTGGATGCAGCGCAGGAGCTGCCCGAATCCTACGATCTGATCTGCACCTTCGACGTGCTGCACGACTCGGCGGACCCCGCGGCGCTGTTGCGGACGATCCACGCCGGCTTGCGGCCTGGGGGCGCCTATCTTTGCCTGGAGCCGCACGCCGATGAGACCATCGAGGAGCTGGCTGGCCCGCACGGCACCTACCTCTTTGGGGCCAGCGTCTTCTATTGCATGACCACCTCGCTCGCACAGGGTGGCGTGGGTCTCGGCACCGCCGGCCTACCCGAGGCACGGGTACGCGAGCTCTGCGAAGGCGCTGGGTTTTCCGGCCTACGGCGGCTGCCGCTCGACGATCCGTTCCGCGCGGTCTTCGAGGCGCGACCGTAGTCACAGCCGGAGGAGAGCCGCCACAAGGCTGCCCTTGCCATCAACGATAGCGGGCTGTGTATGGTATGCTGGGCGCGCGTCGCGCCGGCTGCTTCCACGCTGGGGCGAAGCGGGCGCGAGTGGAAAGGGAGAGAAGCAATGGCGAGCGTGATCAAGGTGGCGGCTGTTCCGGCCACAGGGGCGCGCCGGCCGATTCCGCTTGCCCGGCGGCGGATAGACCTGCTCTTCGTGGCCTTCTTCCTCGTCAATCTCTGCTTCATCACGTACATCGTGGACCTGGAGCAGCTCGTCATCGCCGACCCGGCACACTTCAGCTATCCGCTCTGGCCGCCGGCGCCGCTGGTGGATCTGGTGCACTGGTGGGGCCGCACCTTCGATCCGGTGCTGCTGGCGCGGCCGGTGTGGTGGAAGGCGACGATCTGGATTGATGCGCTGGGCTTTGGGCCGTTCTATGCCGTAGCGATCTACGCCTTCATCAAGGGCAAAGACTGGATTCGCGTGCCGTGCTTCCTGTGGGCGGGCTTGATGCTTGCCAACGTCATCATCATCCTGAGCGAAGAGCGCTTCGGACCCTACGCGACGCCGCAATTCCCGGTGGTGTTGCTGGCGAACCTGCCGTGGCTGCTGCTGCCGCTGGCCGTCACCGCGCGCCTGGCCCGCGCCGAGCACCCATTTACTGAGGGCGGTCACGATGCCTGACGGCCTGCCCGGTGGCCTGCGCGGCCTCTGGCGCCGGATCAGGGAGGCCTACGCGATGCCGAAATACTCCGCGTCGAGCGCGGCCGCCGACCATTCCGCCGCGGCCGCCTTCCGCGACGAGGTGCTGACGCGCTTCCCCTACACCGACGAGGCGCGCGAGTGGCTCTCGTCGGCGATCGGCTTCGAGGTGGAAGACCTCACCAGCACGCGCGGCGGCGGATTTTGGTATCCCGATCAAAATAAGGTC
>DASUBU010000087.1:0-25216 GCA_035763125.1 Ktedonobacterales bacterium | reverse complement strand
CTTCTTCAATGGCTATCGGCCGCAGTTCTACATCCGCACGACCGACGTGACGGGCCAGATCATCCTGCCGGAGGGGATGGAGATGATCCTGCCGGGCGACAACGTGACGATCCAGGTGGAGCTGATCACGCCGGTGGCCCTGGAGCAGGGCAGCCGCTTCGCCATTCGCGAGGGCGGCCGCACGGTCGGCTCCGGCGCCGTCACCAAGGTCCTCGGCTAGTTCTCGCTAGTCCCCGACGGCACGCGTACGTCCGCGCGCTCCCGGCTGAGGCTTACTCAGCCGGGAGCGTTCGCGCGGGCGGCGTATGTATGATCTCGTGGTCCTGTGCATGGCGGCGATGGTAGACAGTGCCAGGGCAATAGGATACAATATGCTGGTGATCGCGGGCGTGGCGCCGGCGATGGTATCGCGTGTCGTCCGTGTCTCGCGTATCACGGAGAGGACGTCCCCCAGATGGCTGCTAAGAGTAAAGAGAACCGCATCGTCATTACGCTGGCCTGCACTGAGTGCAAGTCGCGTAATTACGTGACGACCAAGAACAAGAAGAACGATCCGGAGCGCATGGAGCTGAACAAGTTTTGCCCGCGCTGCCGGCGGTATTACCCCCACCGCGAAACCAAGTAATCGCGCTCGCGTGGTTCCCGGTTTTGGGTCCGGCTGAGTCCAACACCTCGTAGTAGGAGACGCTCCGTGGCGAAGACGATTGGAAAAGACAAGAGCTCCGCTACCCGCGCGCGCGCCTCAGCGGACACGGAGGACGCGACTATGGCGACCCGCGCCGACGAGGATCCGCGCGACGAGGACCTGCCCAGCGGGGACCATGCGGCGGAGGATGAGGAGGATCTCAGGCTCTCCGACGAGGCGGTAAGCCGGGCTGTTGCGAATCGCCCCAAGGTGGCCGCGCCGACTTCGCGCGCTCCGGCCGTGCCCGACTTCTTGATGCGCAATCCGGTCACGCGCTTCCTGGCGGAATCGTATCTCGAGCTGACCAAGGTGACGGCGCCGGCGCCACGCGAGGCCTGGAACATGACGCTCATCGTCATCATCTTCTCGATCGTGCTCGCCGCCGTCCTCAGCTTGGCAGACCTCGGCCTCGTGCGGGCTCTCACCTGGATCATCAACATCGGCCATTAGCCGTTTGGAAAGCGCGCAACCCGGCGCGGAGCAGATCCTCAGCGGCCCCCATCTCATAGTGGGAAGTAGCCGCGGGCGGGCTACTCCCGCGTTCATTGAAGGACGGGACCATGGATACCCAAACCAACGACGTACAAGACAATGCCTTGCCCGAAGCCGAGGCTCCCGTCCCTGGCCGCCACTGGTATGCCATCCACACCTACTCTGGCTACGAGAATAAGGTCAAGACGCACCTCGAAGCACGCATCCAGGCGCTCGATCTCAAAGACAAGATCTTCCGCGTCGTCGTACCGACTGAGCAGGAGATCGAGATCCGCGGCGGCCAGCGCCGGACGGTGACACGCAAGGTGTATCCCGGCTATGTGCTGGTGGATCTGGTGCTCAACGAGGACACCTGGCACGCCGTGCGTGGCACGCCGGGCGTGACGGGCTTCGTTGGCGGGACGAGCACGGAGCCGGTGCCGCTCTCCGAGAGCGAGCTGCGCTACATCCTGCGCACACCTGCCGAGACCGGCGAGGCGCCCAAGCCGAAGACGAAGATCAACTACACCGTCGGCCAGTCCGTCAAGGTCATTGACGGCCCCTTTGCCGAGTTTATCGGCACCGTCAGCGAGATTCACCCCGAGCGCAACAAAGTCACGGTGCTGGTCTCCTTCTTTGGCCGTGAGACGCCCGTACAGCTCGACTTCTTGCAAGTCGAGAAGGTGTAGGCGCTGCTCAACGGCGACGGCCGGATTCCCCCAGGGCATGCGGGATCCGGCCGTTTTGTGTGTCTGCTGCCGGGCGAGCATCGCACCCCATCCGTAACGTTCCTCGGTCACCATTGGCGGAATCCGCGCCTGCCGTCATGCTATCAGTTCGCGGGCACCCTCACGGCGCCCTCGGCCGTGCCCGGCCGGAGACCCGCGCATCCTCAGTCAGTACCAGGCGATTGACGCTCACGGCGCGCCCCGCTACTCTTGCCTGAAGAAGCCCTATGCACGTGCCAGGTGGAAGGCAGCCGTGGTCAGTTGGGGCGGGGGGAGTGTACGTCATGGCTCGAGGCCGGTACCCGCGCGAAGATTCAGACGCCGACTTTAGGCGCGGCGACGATGATCGCGGCGCGACGGGATACTCCTCGGAGTATGGCGATCAGAGCGCCCGGCATGGCTGGCATGACGTGGACAATTCGCCCACCTACGACGCGGAGCCGGATTACTATGCGATGCCCCGCGAGGGTGGTGTAGCTGGCGATGCCGACGAGTACCCCCATCGAGGAGAAGGCTTCCGGCCCGGCCCACTCGTGCCTCGCGATGCCGGCGATGCGGGAATGCTCGCGCCCTACCAGGAGCAAGATACCCCTGCGCCCACCATCATCCCCGGCACCGGCAAGGTGCTTGCCACGCTCTACATACCACGCCGGGAGCGGTCGCTGACGGCACGCCTGACGGTGGTGACGCTCAGCGTATGCATCCTTGTGACGGGCCTGTTCTCTGTTACGTCGCTGGGCGCCAGCGCCGACAGCGGCTTGAGCTCATTCCAGGCACTCTCCGGTGCGGTGCTCTGGCACAATCAGGTGAGCTATCACTGGTATGTCGCGCAACCTGGCGACACGATCGAATCAATCGCCGCCAAGGAGCACGTTCAGATTGGCGGCATCTATCAGTTGAACAAGATGTATGCGGGCCAGGACGTCAAGCTGGGTGTCGAGTACAAGATCCCAGATGATCCCTTCTACGGCAAGAACTACCGTCCGCCCTCGCTGGTGCAGACTGGCAACGGCACAACCGTCTATGGATCGAGCCCCTGGAATTCGATTGCCGGCAATCCCATGCCCGAGCAGCCATGCGCCCCCGACGGTCAAGGCAACCCGCTGGGATACAAGCTGGTCTCGCCCAACCCGGGCGCCCACTGGGTGCGTGGTTTCACGGGGACCCACAACGGGGACGACATTGCCGCTCTATTCGGAAATCCGATCCGCGCCGCACAGGATGGACAGGTGATCTGGGCTGGCTGGGACTTCTACGGCCTGGGCTATTCGATCAAGATTAACAACTGCGGCCACATCGCCACGATGTACGGGCACATGTCGCAATTGCTGGTGAAAGCTAAGCAGAACGTGCATGCGGGCGATGTGATCGGACTGGAAGGCTCAACCGGCAACTCGACCGGCCCCCATCTGCACTTCATGGTCGAGTGGAACAACGAGCCAGTGGACCCCATGCCGTACTTCGCCTACAGCGTCTGCCGGATTACTGCCACGTGCTAGCGGCGGCTTGCGCATGAGATGACCCGGCAGTGCCTTGCCGTGAGCTCACACGAGACTCAGCCATGCCGCACGTTCATGGCGATTGCCGACTCCGAAGGACGCGACAACCGCTGACCCTTGCCTTCGCGGAGGCGGCGCGCTATACTCAATTTAGGTGTTGCTAAATCGTTCGTATCACGGCCGCGAAAGACCTCGTATCATGGAAATTGAGCCAAGCGAGCAACTACATCGCCCGCGCCGGCGCTCTCAGCACGCCGCAGGCGCGCCTGTGGCTGGGGCGGCAAGGCAGGGCGACACGTGCGAGGTGCGTGGAGCGGACGTCGAGCGCGTCACACGCGGCAAGCAGCTTCTCCTCGACGACGGCGAGTATTTCGCACTGGCCGAGACGTTCCGGGCACTAGCCGACTCGACCCGTGCTAAGATCGTGTACAGCTTGCTGCGCCAAGAGCTGTGCACGTGCGATCTGGCCGCCATCATCGGCAGCTCCGAATCGGCGGTGTCGCAGCATCTGCGGGTGCTACGCCGGCTCCGGCTCGTCAAGAGCCGGCGCGCGGGCAAGCTTGTCTTCCATAGCCTGGACGACGCGCATATCAGTCTGCTGCTGGCCGTGTGCCTCGGCCATGTGCGCGATGTGGATGGAGCGCAGCACGAGCAGATCGCGCCGATGCTGGCACACTTCGGCCACGCGCGGCGAGCGGGCGAGCACGTACGACTGGCGGGAGAGCACTGATGGCTGAGGTGCGCGCGCATCAACACTCCCACGCCCACCAGATGGCGGGTGCGACGCTGCGCACCGCCTTCTTCCTCACCGCTGTGATCTTACTGGTCGAGGTGGTCGGCGGCGTCTTCTCCCATTCGCTGGCGCTGCTCTCAGACGCCGGCCACGTGTTCACCGATATCATCGCCCTGGGGCTGGCATGGTTCGCGCATGCCCAGGCCGAGCGGCCGGCCGACGCCCGGCGCACCTATGGCTACCACCGTATCGGCATCTTGGCCGCGCTTGCCAATGCCCTCACGCTCATTCTGATCGTCGCCGCCATCGCCTACGAGGCGGTCCAACGGCTCCAGCATCCAGCGGCGGTGACGCCCTGGGTGATGTTCGGCGCGGCGGCTGTCGGGATCGCTGTCAACGTGTACATTGGCCTGGGTTTGCGCGCCGCCGGCAGCGACAACCTCAACGTGCGCGCTGCGCTGCTGCATGTCGTTGGGGACGTAGGCGCCTCAGCCGCGGTGATTGTGGGCGGCGTCATTATCCTGCTGACCGGCTGGTACCCGGCGGACCCGCTCATCTCGCTGGCTATCGCGCTCCTCATCGCGTGGAGCGCGTGGCGCGTGCTGCGCGAGACGCTGGGCATCCTCATGGAGTCCGTGCCGCGTGATGTCAACATCGCCCAACTGGTGCGCGACATGGTTCAGGTGCCGGGCGTCAAGGACGTGCATGATCTGCACGTCTGGTCAATTGCCGGTGGCATGCACGCGCTCTCGGCACATGTGCAGGTGGCGGATCGGCCGCTCTCGGCCTGCGATACGGTGATCGAGCGCCTCAACTGCCTGTTGCGCGACCGCTACCGCATCGCCCACACCACCATCCAGCTCGAATGCGCGGGCTGCGTGCCCAATGACCTCTATTGCGCGCTCTCGCCGGACGCTGGCGACGCCCATTCTCACGGCGATGCTCCGGCAGCCCGCCGCGAATCCCGTGTGCGCGATCACGGCGTCAATTCGCCGACGTAGCAGGCAAATCGCCGAGCTTCCAGGCTGGCATCATGTGTCGAGGAAACTGCGACTGCGCAGCCGCTCGATCAGGTAGCGCGCGTAGTGTTCGCCCGCAATCTGCCGCAGGGTGTCTCGTCCACCGCGGCAGTGGCCGCAGCCAGAGCCACGCGGGCCTCAGCCAGCAGCTCGGCAGCACGTCGGAGCTTACGTGCCGAGTGGGCGCCTGGCGGGCGCGCCGGCCGCGCGGGGATATTGTGGCGGGCAGGGACGCTCCTGACGGGCGACGACGAGCACCCGGTCGTCGCTCAGCGTGGGCAGTGGGATCGGGATGGGCGTGAGCAATTGAGCCCCCAGAAGTGGGGCCGCTCTCGCCCCCGCCGCCAGCTCCGTGGCCAGCTCGCCCTTCTTGGGCATCACGGTGGTCCCGCCCACGCCCGCGAACGGACAGCAGTATTCGAGCAGCGTGGGCAGCGCGGCGACGGCGCGCGCGGCGACGATGTCGAAAGCGCCGCGGAACCGCGGCTGGCGGCCCAGCTCCTCGGCGCGGCCGGTGAGCGTGGTCGCGTTAGGCAACTCAAGCTCGGCGATCACGGCCTCCAAGAAGCGCACCTTCTTGGCCGTCGCCTCCAGCAGCGTGACACGCCAGGAAGGCAGCGCGATGGCGAGCGGCAGGCCAGGGAAGCCGGCACCCGCGCCTACGTCGAGCAGCGTACGGGCGGCGGCACGCGCCTCTGGCGGGAACACCAGCACGCAGGTCAGCGAGTCCAGAAAGTGGCGGGTTACGACCTCAGCGGGGTCGGTGATCGCGGTCAGGTTGATGCGCGCGTTCCAGTCGAGCAGCAGCTCGCGGTAGCGGGCGAAGCGCATGAGCTGGCCACCATCCAGCGGCAGGCCCAGTGTCGCCGCGCCCTCGGCGAGCGGGCGGAGGTCTTCCACGATGTCGCCGCCGGGATCGTCACTGGACATGCTTGGTGCGGCTGGCGAGGTAATCCACCAGGATGTATTCGCCCAGGTTGTCAGCATCCACGTAGAAGGCGCGACCTTTGTTGACGGCGGCCATCTGGTTGACGAAGTGCTTGAGGTGCGGATCGTCGGCCAGCGCAAAGACGTTGAGCTCGATGCCGTCTTTGGCGCAGCGGCGCACCTCGCGCAGAGTCTGGAGCTCGGGTAGATCGGTGTAAGGATAGGTGAAGTACCAGCTGCCGTTCTGCTCGCACATCGTTGGCATGCCGTCAGTGACCATGATGATCTGCTTGTTGGTGTTGCGCGAGCGAGCCAGCAGCTGGCGCGCCAGCATCAGCCCATAGGGCATGTTGGTGCCCTGATCGCTGTCCAGCTCGCTGATCTCGACCAATTCCTCCGGCGTGTAGCGGCGGGCCATGTGCGAGAAGCCGACGATGTAGAGCTGGTCGCGCGGGAACTGCCCGCGAATCAGGCTTTCGAGCGCGATGGCGACCTTCTTGGCAGGCACCCAGAGCCCGTTATAGAGCATGCTGAGGCTCATATCGAGCATCACGACGGTGGCGGACTGCGTCAGGTGCTCGGTGCGATAGACCTCGAAGTCGTCGGCATTGAGCTGCACAGGTGTGCCGGAGCCGGCGCGCGCAACGCCGTTCATCACGGTGCGCTCGAGGTGCAGATGGAAGGGATCGCCGAAGGCGTAGACTTTCGTCTCGTCGGCGCGCTCGCCGCCGTGGCCGCGCTGCCAGAGCTTGTGCTGGCCGAAGCCGTCGCGACGCATCTGGGCGAAGATATCTTCCAGCGCCTTCTGGCCGATGCGACGGATGCCACGCGAGGTTAGCTCGTAGTGGTCGCCGTGGCGCTCGACCAGCCCCTCTTCCTCCAGCTTGCGCAGCATCTCTTGCAGCTCTTGCAGCGCGGCGGCTTCCTCCTCGCCGACCAGATCGCGCATCTTCTCGGGGTCTACGCCCTCCAGGTCGCCCTGGCGCTGGGCGTCGTTGAGCTGATGCTCCAGCTCGTCCATCTCCTGCAGCGTGCCCATCAGGTGCATCGCCTCGGCCAGCGAGAGCGGTTCGTCGCCCGAGAGCCGGAAGCGTGTGCGGGTGTCGGAGGGGTTGAGCATATCCAGGTTGCGGGCCAGCTCGGCCAGGTCTACGCGCAGCCGGTCGTCGCCCAGCAGCTCCTCCATCATGTTCTCGAGCTGCTCGCGCTGCTCGGAGGTCATGCTGTCGAGCACCGCCTGCATCGCCATCTGCTGCCGCTGCATCTGCTCGACCAGGTCGTCGAGCGTGTTGATGCCGGGGCCGAAGAAATCGCCGTACTGCTGCATGAAGCTGTCGAAGTCCGGCTCGCCGCCCTCGGCGCGCTCGCGCAGCATCTGGTTGAGTGCGCGCACCATCTCACGCATGCGGGCCAGATCTTCCGGCGACATATTGGCGATGGCCTGCTGCATGCCCTGGAAATACTGCTGCATGACCTGCTGCTGGAGCATCTGCAGCAGCTCCTGGAACTCCTCGCGGGCCTGCTCGTCCATGAAGTCGTAATCGGAGAGCTGGCGAATCTGGCCGGCGGCGTCGCCGGGGAGCTGGTCGAGGAAGTCGAGTTTGCGGCTGGCGATGTTCTCGAGCATGCGGCGCAACGCCTCAGGATCGAGGCCCTCCGGCATGCCCGATTGCCCCTGTTCGCCTGGCTGGCCCGATTGCCCCCGCTGACCTGATTGGCCTTGCTGAGCGGTCTGCCCTGCCTGCGTACCTCGCTGGCCCTGCTGACCTGGCTGACCTGGCTGACCTGGCTGGCCTGGCTGACCTGGCTGACCTGGCTGACCTGGCTGGCCGCGTTGGCCTTGCTGTCCGGCCTGCCCCTGTTGCCCGGCCTGCGGCGCGGACTGGCCTTGCATGCCCTGCTCGCCCTGCTCGCCCTGCTCGCCCGACTCCCCAGGCGCTCCCTCCGGCCCGCGCTGCCCCTGTTGACCCTGCTCGCCGTCTTGTGGCTGGTCGCCCCGGGCGCCATCGAGGCGGCGCTGGATGCCCTCGCGCTCGAGCTGCTTGACGTGCTCCAGCTTCTCTTTGACCTGATCCATCACGCCCGACATGTTGTAGCGCTGCTGACGCTGTTGGCGCTGCTGGCGCAGGCGCTCCATCAGCTCACGCATGCCCATCTGGCGCTGGCCGTCAGGCCGCTGGAAGCCCTGGCGCATCATGCGCTCCAGCGCCTCGCGCAGATTGCCACGGCGCATATAGTCGTCGGAGAGGGCGTCGAGGATCGAGCCAGCGTCGAGGTCGTCGAACCGCTGCGTGCCGTCCCAGCGCGAATACGCGAAGCGCCTGCGGGCGCGGAATCGGTCGAACATGGTCTCCACCCCAGTCATCTCCGCCGGCCGCCTCTGCCCCCCTTCCCTTCCATGGAAACGGAAATGGGGCACGACGGGGAGCGGGTCAGCGGCGATAGCGTGTCTTGCCGGCGACCTCGTCTTTGTTGAGCCGCTTGTGCAGATGCAGCCCTTCGAGGATGAATTCGACCGCCGAGGCGACCGACGCCGGGCTGCCGTGACCGTTGAGCTTGGCAACCGCGGGCTTCAGGCCACCCACGCGCGCGAGCTGCGTGACGTACTCCATCGAAGGCTGCTGTTCCGACGCCTGCACGCTCAGCCCCTTCTCGAAGCCGGCGACGAGCTGCTCGAAGTCGGCTGCGTCGAAGTACTCGCGGAAGACTTTGGTGACCGCCTGGCGCACCAGCTTCTCGATCACCTTCTCTTCGCGTGCCTCGCCGACGGTATCCAGCTCGATCTTGCCGGCGGTCGAGGCGATCACAGCGGAGAGGTCGCTGACGCGCGGCACCGCCTGCTTCTCCTTGAGCCGCACAGCACGGCGTACGGCGTTGCTCATCACGTTCTCGTAGTTGGTGATCGAGACACGCACGCTCACGCCGGACTTCTGGCTGATCTCAGAACTGTTGCGCGCGAGATGCGTCAGCTCGGCGACGATCTGCTTCATATAATCGGGGTAGTGCGTTTCGATGCCATCAAGCGCGATCGGTGTGCTCTCGGCCTCCATGATGGCGATCTCGTGCTCGATATCGCGCGGATAGTGCGTGCGAATCTCGGAGCCGAGGCGGTCCTTGAGCGGCGTGATGATGCGGCCGCGATTGGTGTAGTCCTCAGGGTTGGCGCTGGCGACGACGAAGATATCCAGCGGCAGGCGCACTTTGTAGCCGCGGATCTGCACGTCGCGCTCTTCCATGATATTGAGCAGGCCCACCTGGATACGCTCAGCGAGGTCGGGCAGCTCGTTCATGCAGAAGATACCGCGGTGTGTGCGTGGAATCAGGCCGTAATGGATGGTCAGCTCGTCGGAAAGGTAGCGCCCTTCCGCGACCTTGATAGGGTCCACCTCGCCCACCAGATCGGCAATCGTGATGTCGGGCGTGGCGAGCTTCTCGCCGTAGCGCCGGTCGCGTGGGATCCAGGTGATCGGCGTCTCATCGCCCTCTTCGGCCACTCTGAGCTGGCAGGCTCGGCAGATGGGCGCGAAGGGGCTGTCGTTGATCTCGCAGCCCGAGATCGCTGGCGTCTCTTCGTCGAGCAGGTTGACCAGACTGCGGGCGATGCGGGTCTTGGCCTGGCCGCGCTCGCCCAGCAGGACGATATCCTGGCCGGAGAGGATGGCATTCTCGACCTGAGGGATAACGGTCTCTTCATAGCCGACGATGCCGGGGAAGAGCTCTTCGCCATCGCGCAGCTTGCGAACGAGGTTGCGACGCATCTCTTCGCGGACGGGCAACGGCCGGTAGCCGCTTTCGCGCAGCTCGCGGATGGTGGCGGGCTTGGTGGTGGTCGCCATGCGGGTGAGCAGCTCCTTAGCAAACGCGCCCGCCAAGAGGCGAAACAGGCAGGCGCGCGGGTCTTGCGGTCAACAGTGGCGGCGGACTGAGGAGGAGGAAAGCCTGCTGTGTGGTCACGCCAAGCCGGGCGTCTCAGCCGCCGCATCTGCCTCTAGCATACAACACGAGCGCATCCGCCATTCGGCCAGGTGCGGGAGCTCTTCCTCCTGCCAGATGCCCGTTTGACCACAGACCAGCCTGTGCTCTATACTCACCCCAAGATACTCATCACGTGAGTAGTCATGCCATGAAGTGCATGCCGGTCGCTGCCCCGTTGCGCATGCTCGTCTACAGTCGGCCATCCGCGCAGGAAGCAGGTCTATCTGCCGTGACGCTGCCCCCACCTATCACCGTGCGCCGCCCGACCCTTCCTGCTCACGGTTTACGCGCCCCACGCGCTGCCGTCTCCGCCGCGTGCCTGGCGGCTGTCTTGCTGATTACCAGTGCGTGCGCGGGCGGCGGATCACTCTCTCCCTCGGGCTCGCAGCCACACACCACGCTCACCGTCTTTGCCGCCGCCTCGCTCCAGGCGGCTTTCACCGAGCTTGGCGCGGCCTTCCACGCTGCCCACCCAGACGCGAGCGTCACCTTCAGCTTCGGCGGCTCCGACGCGCTCGCCCAGCAGATCCTTGCGGGTGCCCCAGCCGATGTCTTCGCCTCGGCGAATACCAGGCAGATGGATGTCGCTGTGACGGGCGGCAGGATCGCGGGCGCCAGCGCGCGCACTTTCGCCCACAACCGCCTCGTCGTGATCGTTCCCAATGTCAATCCCGCCCACATCCAGACGCTGCGGGATCTCGCGCGGCCCGGCGTCACGCTCGTGCTGGCCGCGGCGGCCGTCCCCGCCGGTCAGTACGCCCTCGACTTCCTTACCAAGGCGAGCGCTGATCCGTCGTTTGGCGCCTCATACAAAACGAACGTGCTCAAGAACGTCGTCTCGTATGAGACGGATGTGAAGGCGGTCCTCACCAAGGTGGCGCTCGGCGAGGCCGACGCTGGCATCGTTTACACCACCGATGCGGCGACCAGCTCCGACAACGTCGCCACTGTCTCTATCCCTGATCCCCTCAACAGCATCGCTAGCTACCCTATCGCCGCCGTTTCCGGCTCCGCTCATGCCACGCTGGCCGCCCAGTTCGTCGCCGCTACGCTCGACCCCGCCGGCCAGGCCATCCTCGCCAAGTACGGCTTTCTCGCCGCGGCCAGTGGCCCGCAGTACACGCCGCCCGCCTGAGCATTTCGCGCGCGCCGAACGGCGAGGCGGGCCTCGCCGCTACAACCGTCCGTCGTGCCGTGCGCCGATCTAGAGCGGAGGGGCGTCTGATGGACGTCCAGAGCCGCTATGGCGGTCTTCGCCTCACACATCGAACGTGAACGAGGAGAGCAGTGGCTCGAAGACGAGATTGTCGGTCGCCTCGAAGCTGGCCAGGGGGCTGGTGCAGCGGATCGCGTAGAGGCTGCCGCCATGCTCCGTCACTAGTAGCAGTACCCGGCGCACCGCCCCATCCGAGCCCGTCACCGGACCCGCGCGCTGCTCCCAGCGCTCGCCGGCGAGAGTCCGCGCGGTTTGCACGGCTAGCGGCTGCCCGCCATTGCCCGCCGCGGCTGCCAATTGGCCGGCGTAGCGCGCGGCATCCTGCGGCACGTCCCCCACGCCCGGAGCCGCCACGATGATCTGCACCACACTCGCTCCGCTGCTGTCGGTCAGCGTGACGCCGCTCTCACTAGAGGACGAGATATTCCACAGGGCCGGCCGCACAAAGTGGAACCGCCCATTGGGATCGCTATAGCGTGTCTGGTGTGCCACCGGCGGTGACGGCGGGTTGAGCGCGCGAGTCGCGTAGAGCGCGCCGCCCAGTGCCGCCAGCACGACAACGCACGCCACCAGTACCAGCGGCCACACGCGCCGTTTGGCACGCGGAGCTGATACCAGCGCTGGCCGTACCGCTGGCATCGAGCCAACGGTGATGCGCGAGATATCCACCTCCGGCGGCGCGGTCGCCTCCTCCGCCGTATTCCCTGCCGTGCCCTGCTCCGGCTCGCGCTCAGCGGTCTCCTCTGGGGCGCCGCCATCCTCGGCCTGCGGCACTGACTCGGAGCCACGCGCAACCTTGACCGCGCGCACCGGCTGCGTGTTGCCCTGGGTTTCGCCGATCGGCGCCCCGCACGTATAGCAGACGGTGTCGTCTGGTTCGTACGGCGCGCCGCAGCGCAGACACCTACCGCCAACGTTCATGCCTCGCCGCCTCCACCCCACGAAAAGAAAGAGAGACCGAGTGGCGTATCCGGCGGGAGCCGCCCCGCTGAGCGCCACATCGGCCTACGCCAGCGTATAGCATCTTCCTCCGCCGGCACTATGATACACCGCACAGTCTTCTCACGCGACACTCAGCCTTCTCGCAGCCACCCCTTTTCGCCCTACGCTTCTTGACAGTTTGCCTATTTTGGGGCATTCTAACAAGGTTGGGGCAGTGCGTGCGTGCCGCTGTCCAGCCTCCGCGCCGGAGCGCTGTGGACCCGTGAGCGCCGCGCCAGACCCGCTACAGAAGATCACGCACTTGTATTTTCGTCATCCCCCAATTCCGACCCCAGCGCGGGGCAATGAGAGTGTTGCCATGTGTGCTTAACCAGGGCGCTCGCTAGCCGCAGAGGGCATCTCCCCGGCCGGCGATCGCTATCACTGGCCCAGACACAAGACTCTGCGCCGCGTTGGGCTGGCTCTCTCCCGCTGGGAGAGGCCGGCCTACGTTTTTGTCGGGGTGTCTCGCACGAAGGAGGGCAATCATGCCAGATACGACGTCTCGACTTCCTGGTACCGGCGCCGCCGGCTCCGCTGGCGCTCAACGCCCGCAGCCCGCAGCCAGCCGCGTCGCTCCGGGCGTGACTGTCCGCCCGGCAGGCGGTCCCAATGGCAACGGCGGCGTTCGCCAGATGCCGGGCCGCTCGAGTGGCCCAGGCGCATCCCGTCCCGGTGGTCCACCGCGTCCCGGTGGTGGCGGCCAGCGCCCTGGTGGCGGCCGTCCCGGCCAGCATCGCGGCGGTCCCCGTGGCCGTGGTCATGGCCGAAGTGCGCCGGGCGCCCCCCCGCGCGCAGCTGTGGCCCCCGTGCGACCTACCGGCCCTGTCGAGATTCCGGCGCAGGTCGTGGTCAAAGATCTCGCCGAGCTGCTGAGCACGTCAGTCAATGAAGTCATTCGCACGCTGATCGCCAACGGCATCTTCGCCGCCATCAATCAGGTGGTCAACTACGACGCCGCGGCAGCGGTCGCCACCGCCCTCGGCATGGAGCCCTTCGAGGCCGCCGCCGCCCCGGCGCCTTCCGCCGCCAAGCGTCCCGAGGCTGCCCAGATCGGTACACGTGCCAGCGAGCCCGGCCGTGTCACCCGCCCACCGGTGGTCACCGTCATGGGTCACGTTGACCACGGCAAGACCTCGCTGCTGGATGCCATCCGCAACACGCGTGTGGCGGCTGGCGAGGCCGGCGGCATCACGCAGCATATCGGCGCCTATCAGGTCGAGGTCAACGGCCGCAAGATCACTTTCCTGGACACACCCGGTCACGAGGCGTTTACCCAGATGCGCGCGCGTGGCGCGCAGGTGACAGATATCGCGGTGATTGTGGTGGCCGCCGACGATGGCGTAATGCCGCAGACGCAGGAAGCCATTGATCACGCGCGCGCCGCCAATGTGCCGATTGTCGTCGCCCTCAACAAAATTGATAAGGCTGGCGCCAATCCCGATAAGGTCAAGCAGCAGCTCGCCGATGTCGGCGTTGTGATCGAAGATTACGGCGGGGATGTGATCTGTGTGCCGGTCTCGGCCAAGCAGGGCACTGGCATCAACGATCTGCTCGAGATGATTCTGCTCGTGGCCGACATCGAGGATCTAAAGGCCAATCCCACGACCAGGGCCCAGGGCGTCATCATCGAGGCCCGACTGGATAGGAATAGCGGCGTTACCGCTACCGCATTGATCCAGGAAGGCTCGCTCAAGCTGGGCGACACCATCGTCGTCGGCACTGTCTCGGGCAAGGTCCGCGCGATGTTCGACGACACTGGCAAGCGCATCAAGAAGGCGACGCCGGCGATGCCGGTCAGCCTGCTGGGCCTCTCGGAGGTGCCGGACGCTGGCGATCTGCTGCAAGAGGTCGAGAACGAGAAGGCCGCGCGCGAGCTGGTGCAGCAGCGCAAGAATGCCGCGGCAGCCGCCCAGAGCCAACTGACCCTTGACACCCTCTACATGCAGATGCAAGAAGGCAAGGTCAAGGAGCTCAACCTGCTGGTCAAGGCCGACGTGCAAGGCTCCATCGAGGCGCTGCGCCACGCGCTCTCACGCGCCGGCACCGAGAACCTGAAAGTGCGGATGATTCACGACGGCGTCGGCAACGTGACCGAGACCGATGTCTATCTGGCCGCGACCTCCAAGGCAATCATCATCGCCTTCAACGTGAAGGTGGATGGGCCGGCACAGCGGCTCGCCGCCAACGAGGGCGTTGACATCCGCGCGTACGACGTCATCTACAAGCTTGTGGACGACATCGAGGCGGCACTGCAAGGCCTGCTGGAGCCGGTCTACAAGGAGCAGGTGGATGGCCATGCCGAGGTGCTCCAGCTCTTCAAGGCCGGCAAGCGTATTATCGCCGGCTGCCGGGTGACAGACGGCAAGATCGTCCGCTCTACGCAGGCGCGGGTGCAACGCGATGGCAACGTGGTGTTCACGGGCATTGTCGAGTCGCTGCGGCGGGGCAAGGAAGATGCGCGCGAGGTGCTCGCGGGCTACGAGTGCGGCATCCTGCTCGAAGATTACAATGAGCTGGCCGCCGGCGACATAGTCGAGACCTTCAGCATGGTCCGGGTGTAGGTTTCGGGCTATGCTATAAGTGCGGCGGGAGGACTGCGCCCGCCGCGCTTCGCCGGCTGCGCTCGTGCGTGCCGGCGCCAATCGTCGGAGGTGCGGTATGTCAAAGCGATGGCGTCAGGACCAGCTCGGCGAGGTGATCGCCCACGAGCTGAGCGACCTGATCCGCACGCGTCTGAAGGATCCACGCGTCGGTTTCGCCAGCATCACGGATGTCGAGGTCTCCAACGACATCCGGCATGCCAAAGTGTTCGTGAGCGTGATGGGTGAACAGGAGGAGCAGCGCGCGACGCTCGCCGCACTCGAGCACGCCACCGGATTCCTGCGCCACGAGCTGGCGCAGCGCCTCACCGTGCGTCACACCCCGGAGCTGCTGTTCCGGCTGGATACCTCCATCGAGCGCGGCACGCGCGTGCTCGACCTGATTCACCGCGTCAACGCCGAGCCGGCAGGGAATGGCATACCTGAGGCGGAGCGCGCTCCTTCTGGAACGGAGCCAGAGCGCTAGGTGCGCTCTGGATTGAGCATGGATGGGCGGCGGGTGAGACTGGCTGCGGCCGGGCGCTCGCCGCCCATCCGTCTTCAGGATTGAAAAGGGTAAGTACATGGATGAGGGCGCGCAGAATCAGGATTCCCGCGCGACCCAGCAGCAAGCCGCGCTGGCACAGATGCTCGCGGTGCAGATTGACGCGCGGCTGGCCGCCGAGGCCTGGCGGCTGATCGCCCCTGCCAGGCGTGTGCTGATCCTCGCCCACGAGCATCCCGACCCCGACGCGCTCGGCTCGGCGCTGGGCCTCGCCTTCGCGCTGGAGCCACTCGGCAAGCGCTGCGTCGTCGCCTGCGCCGATCCCGCTCCCGCCGACTATACCTTCCTGCCCGGCCACGAAGCGGTCGTCACGGCGCTGCCCGACACTGACTTCGATCTCGTCATCGCCCTAGATGCCGGCGAGCTGAGCCGCTATGGGCGCATCTACTTTGACCATCAGGCGTTCTTCGACTCCGCCGTCATCCTCAACATGGATCACCACGTCACCACACACGGCTGCGGCCTCGTCAACGTCATTGACCCTCTCTCAGCCGCCACCGCCGAGCTGCTCACACTCTTTCTGCTCAACCGCGACGTGGCGATCTCGGAGGATGCCGCGAAGTGCCTGCTGGCTGGCATCATCACCGACACGCGCGCCTTCGAGTACGACGCGACCACTGCCCGTACGCTCGCCGCGGGCGCCTATCTGCGTGGTCTGGGCGCAATCCCCGAGGCCATCATCAAGCCGATGTACCGCCTCAAGCCGCTGGCCAAAGCGCGCCTGTGGGGCCGCGTGCTGGACCGGGAGCTGCGAACCGCTGCCGAGGGCCGCATCGTCTATGCCGCCGTCCGCCAGGGCGACCTCGCCCAGACGGGCGCCACCCCCGACATGGATGACGGCCTCTCCAGCTATCTGCTCGACATCACCGGCGTCCGCTTCTCCGCGATTCTCAAAGAGCAGACCGACGGCACGACCAAGGCCAGCCTGCGCGCGCTTGCCCCCTACGACGCCGCGGCTGTCGCGCGGCACTTTGGCGGCGGTGGCCACCTGCGCGCCGCCGGCTGCACGCTGAAGATGGACGTCGAGGCCGCGGTGGCCGCACTGATCCCGGTGCTCGAGCGCGCTCTCGACGAGCAGACTCCAGCGCCGCCTCCCGCGAGCTAACGAGTTGGACTGCGCCGGCCCGACGCGCGAAGTCAGCCAGCTCCGCTTCAAACAGGGGGATTCTCACACTGGTGGCCGATGGAACAGTGTGCGGCCAGTCGCCGGCGCATACCGCGGCTGGATGCGCATGGCGCAGGGACGTGCCCCACGCCGTCGCTGGTTCGCCGCTCGTCCGCATACGGCAGGGTGGCCATCTGGCGGCTCGTACGCGTGGGACAACCGCTGCTACGGTTGCTACAATGGTGATGGTGTCGGCCTGGGCCATGCGGCAGGCCTTCACAGCGCTCCGTCAGGCATAGCCAACGCGCCTCACACCGCGCTCTAGCTGACCGGCTTTACAGCGGGCGGTCTTGTAGGGCACTTCTGTGCGGCCAGCCGTGACGGTCTGTAGCGTATTTCTTAGCCTGCCGCCGGCCGCTGGTCGTTAGGCAGATACGCGCTGAAGGGAAGGGGGCAGGGTGTGATCCTACCGAAAGTCCGCGACCCTCGTTTCGTGACGATCCGCCGCGGTGGGACCCTCACCGATGCGGATCACCAGCTCCTCGCCCTGTGGGCGGCGGCGTGCGCGGAGCACGTCCTCGCCCTCTTCGAGTCGGCTCAGCCCGAGGACCCGCGCCCGCGACAGGCGATCGCGGCGGCCCGCGCCTGGGTGTGTGGCGAGATCACGATGACCCAGGCGCGCACGGCGGGCGGTCATGCCATGGGCGCGGCCAGAGACCTGCGGGGGGCCGCACGGCATGCCGCGTACGCTGCCGGCCAGGCGGCGGTCGTCGCACACGTCGCCGCGCACGAGCTCGGTGCGGCCGCCTATGCGATCAAGGCCGCACGTGCTGCCGCGCCGGCAGGCGAGGGTGAGGCCGCAGGGCGACGCGAGTGCCGGTGGCAGCGCGACCAGCTCCCGGCGGCGATTCGCGCGCTCGTCCTCGACGACCAGCGCTTGCGGAATGACATCTGCTGGTCGGTGTTCGACTGCTGAGGGCGCGTCGCGTCAGGCCGCCAGCACTGCCCAACACGCGCATCAACCGGATGCCGTGAGCTCGATTCGTCCCATTGCGCAGGAGCGGCGCTCCTGCGCGATACGTTCGACGGGAGCCCGTGCCGTGCGGGAGCGCGTCGCGCGTTCCAGGCAGGTGGCGGGCATCGCACGCAGTACCCTCAGCGCGGATGCCGTGTGCAGCCAGCGACTGGCGGATGCCCATCGCCGGATGCGCCCGGCCCAGGGGTGTAGCCGTCCTCCACGCAGACGCCAACGGTACGATATGCGAAGCGGGTTTGCCCCATATCGCAGGTGATCATCCCGCCGTCATCTCCTCTCGCAGGACCTGCGCTGGGTCCAACTGCGCGGCCTCCAGCACGATCGCCATCATGCCCGCCTCGGCCTCCGTCCCCGACTCGTGCTCCTCGCCCGCCTCCCAGAACGCCGCCAGCCCGGCGCGGATTGGCACGCGCTCGCCCGTGCCGGCGCGCACCCAGCCCTCGCCCGTGACGACCAGAAAGAGCTGCGGGATCGTGGCCGGGTGCATTCCCACCACACCGCCAGCCTCCAGCCGCATACAGACGAGCTGGACGAAGCCACTGGGCCGCGCGAGGGGTGCTATGCTGGCATTGGCGCTGCCGAACGCCGTAAGCGGCCGCGCGGTGGCAGCCTCGAAGCTGAAGATGCGCATGCGGGGAGACTCCTTGTCGTTGGGGCGCGCGTCGCGCCAGCTGCGGCACGCAATTCGCAGCTTTCAGGGCATGGCCGTGTCGCGTGGCCTACCTGACGGGCTGAAGGCGTAGCAGTATACTCCGCCGTCAAGGGAGGAGTATACTCGCGCTCAGCAACGTCAACGCAGGTGACTGGGCGCACCGGGAGCACATCTACGGCCGCGGACGTGCCCACTCAGCTCCGTGCGCTCGCCCCGGCCGCCGCCGCCCGCCAGCAGGCCATCCACACGCTTTGAGGCGACGTGTGAAACCCGAGCCGCACGTGTCGTGGGGATGGCGCAGCGAGCAGGTAGCAGCTAACCTAACTTTCATGGCAAGGGAGCGGGACAGATGGTCCATGGACTGAAGTGGGGCAGCAGTGGAGAGAAGTAGCTCGCCTGGTAGCAGCACACGGCTTCGGCGTGCGCTGCTGATCGCGCTCATCTTCGCGCTGCTGTTCATTGACGTCGGGACGGCGTTCGTCACCCTGCAGCACGACGCGCTTGGGGCGGCCGAGATCACCACAACGTCTGGCATCACCGTCGTCGTCAGGCCTGATGGGCACTACAGCGTCACCAGCCGAACGCTCTCATGGACGTTTGGTGGTGCTACGGGCCAACCGCTCGCGCGCGCCGATGTACGCGCTGGAGCCGATGGCATCGGTCCCTACCGCGAGATCGTCTTCGATTATCAGGCGCATGGCCCACGGCAAAGCAGCATTCGCGCGTACGAGAACCAGCCGGATGTCCTGTTCTCGACGACGTATCTCACCGCCGCGCCCAATAGTGACGGCTTCCCGCATCTCACGTCGTACCCGGCGGTGCCGTATCACTTGAGCTACGCCGACAAGGGCTTCGCGCCAAAGCAATGGAACTGGCAGGGCACGCAGGGACCGCTGCTGGGCTTGGACGGACAGCACCGCGCGTTCCTGCTGTCGCCCGCCTCCCACGAGCTCTCCGCGCGCCTGGCTGCCAACGCCGACGGGTCCATCACGAGCGGCATTGTGCCGGCCATTCACACGCTGCCCGCCAATTTCACCCAGCGCACGCTACTGGTCGCGGGAACCAGCATCAACGGTGTGTATGCGACGTGGGGCCACGCTCTGCTCGCCCTGGCCGGGAAGCGTCCCACCGACCCCGAAGGCGACGTGACCCTGCGCACCCTGGGCTACTGGACAGATAACGGCGCCGCGTACTACTACCGATTTAGCCAGTCACTCGGCTACGCGGGAACGCTGCTCGCCATCCAGCGCGAGCTTGCCGCGCGGGGCGTCACGCTTGGCTACATGCAGCTCGATAGCTGGTGGTATCCCAAGAGCCCCAATGATAGCTGGCAGGGCGACACGCACGCGTACCAGCGCGGAGGCGAGTACACCTATTCCGCCGCGACGGACATCTTCCCAGGCGGTCTCGCCGCCTTCCAGCGTCAGCTTGGCCTGCCGCTCGTCGTCCATGCGCGCTGGATAGATGCTTCCAGTCCGTTGCGCCAGCAGTACACGACCTCCGACAATGTCATCACCGATCCAGCGTTCTGGCAGACGACGATGGCCTATCTGCAGTCGTCCGGGGTGGTCACGTTCGAGCAAGACTGGCTCGGCGGCCCGGCGAAGGCCCAGCAGAATCTCAGCGATCCGTACGCTTTCTTTGGCAACATGGCCAGCCAGGCGGCCGCCCACGGCCTTACCATCCAGTATTGCACGGCCACTCCCAACGACTTCCTGCAGAGCACGAGCTATCCGGCGCTCACCACGATTCGCGTCAGCAGCGATCGCTTCAGGCGCTCGCACTGGGATGACTTTCTCTATACGTCGCGGCTGGCCAGCGCGCTGGGGCTGCTGCCTTTCAGCGATGTGTTCATGAGCGACGAGTCGGTCAATCTTTTGCTCGCGACGCTCTCGGCCGGCATGGTGGGCATCGGCGACCCGCTCGGCGCCACAAACACCCATAACCTGCTGCAGGCGGTTCGTCCCGACGGCGTGATCGTCAAACCGGACGCGCCCGTCGTGCCAATTGACGCCACCTATCTCGCCGATGCGCAGCAGCTCAATGCACCGATGGTCGCCGCCTCCTACAGCGATCATACAGGGCTGCGCGAGGCCTACGTGGTCGCGTATCAGCGCCACGGCGGTCACGGCGACATCGGGTTCTCGCCCAACGCGCTGGGCGTGGCGGGCGATGCCTACGTTTACAACTACTTCACCGACACTGGCACGCTGGTGCCGGCCGGCCAGAGCTTCCGCGACGCGACGGACCCCGACACCGCCTACTACATCGTCGCGCCGGTCGGGCCGTCGGGCATCGCCTTGCTGGGCGACGCCGGCAAGTTCGTCGCGGCGAGTCGCCAGCGCATCACGGCGCTCGCCGATGATGGGGTGATCCACGCCACGCTCAGCTTCGCCGCGGGCGAGCGCGCCGTCACACTCTACGGCTATGCGCCGTCGGCGCCGCGCGTGAGCGTCACGCAGGGTAGCGCGGGCCGCGTGCGCTACGATCCCGCCACCCACGTCTTCCGCGTCAGCGTCTCCCCTGGAGCCGACCTCACCGCGGCGCTGACCCTCTCGCTCAGCTCGTGAGTTCTACAGTGCACATGGACAGCAGCCGGCGCCAACCGGCAGCACCGCTGCGCGTGAAACCGCCCCTGCTCTTGGCCATTAGTTGGTATGTCCTCGGAACCACTGCCGATCCGCAACAGAATCCGGAGTTGGACCCAGCTCAGCTCGGCCACGCCTATCGTCGGTTGTGAACGTGCATGCCTATTGCCCCGTAAGCCGCATGTGGCGCAGTATTGCCACTTTGGAGAAGCTACTGCGAATGAATGCTTACAAGATGCAATCGAGCAGGTAGCCTTCTGCACCTGGTGTCATCAGAACACGTAGCGCGGCCGGTCTATGCACCTGCGGCGCGCCGGATGCGCTCTTCCCGGGCGCAATGCCAGCCGGTTCCAGCACTTGACGCTGCAACGCGAACCGAGGTCGAGACACCAGATGCAAGTAGTATCAGTGGTCGCGAGAGCGAGCGTCAATAGGCGGGAATATCTGTGAGTCCCCACACCTTTCTTTCATGACTTTTCAAGAATCGGCGCATACGATCAGAGCAGAATCAGGTAGCGCCGCGATACGCGCACACCGGAACGGAAGGCTCACTCGGCACATGAAGAGGTTAGTCGTCTCCGTCGTCGTCATTGGCACCTTCGTCTTCTATATTCTGATCCACGGCCGCGCTGGCCCGCCCACTGCCTCCGCGCTGGCGCCGCACGCCACCGGCGGCTCGGCCACCACTCCTGGCTCCGCCTCGACGGCAACCGCGAGCGCCGTGGCGACCGCAACGACCCCAGCTGGCTCGCTCTATCGAGACGGCAGCTATCTGGGCAGTGTGGCCGACGCGCAATGGGGCTATGTGCAGATCAAAGCGATCGTCCAGGGGGGCAAGCTGACGGATGTGCAGTGGGTGCAGTATCCCAACGATCGCAGCCGCTCGATAGAAATCAATTCCTACGCCGATCCCGTCTTGACGAGCGAGGCGATCCAGGCGCAAAGCGCGCAGGTGGATTTCGTGACGGGCGCCACCGACTCCAGTTTCGCGTTCATGCAGTCGCTTGGCGATGCGCTGTCGCAGGCGCAGGCGTGACCCAGACATGCCAGCCACAATCATGCCAATGAAAGAAACGCGACTTCTGATGGGGATGCCCATCACCGTCGAGGTGGGAGATGCCGGCGTCACCCCGCATCACCTGGACGCGGTCTTCGCGTACTTCGCCGCGGTAGACGATGCCTTCAGCACCTATAAGGAGACGAGCGAGATCTCGCGGCTCAACCGCGGCGAGCTTGCCGACGACCAGTACAGCGCCGACCTGCGCGAGATTCTGGCGCTGAGCGAGCAGACTAAACGCGAGACGCGCGGCTACTTCGACATCCGGCGCGACGACGGGAGCCTCGATCCATCCGGCATCGTGAAAGGCTGGGCGATCCGAAACGCCGCGCAGCTCTTGCGGGATGCTCAGTTTCGCAATTTCTACGTCGAGGCGGGCGGCGACATCGAGGTCGCCGGGACCAACGACGGCCAGCCATGGCGCGCTGGCATCCGCAGCCCCTTCAACCGCCGCGAGAACGTGAAGATTCTGGCACTGACCGACTGTGGGATTGCCACATCGGGGACGGCCGTGCGCGGCCAGCACGTCTACAACCCCCACCGCCGCGACACGTCGCTGCTCGATGTGGTGAGCGTAACCGTCGTCGCGGCGAACGTGTACGAGGCGGACCGGTTTGCCACCGCCGCGTTCGCCATGGGCAGAGACGGCATCAACTTCATCGAGCGCATGCCCGGCCTCGAAGCCTACATGATAGACGCCGCGGGGCAAGCTACGTACACAACCGGCTTTGGGAGGTACCTACTGCGCGTATGATGTCACGGATTGACCACGCCCTCGACGGCATCACCACGTACCGGCTGGTGCTCTATGTGCTCGCCGCGTATGTCGCACTGGCGACCATCCTGGCGGGCTTTGGGCTGCTCCCCTTCGCGCCGCTCGCGCTGCTCGGCTCAGCTGCGTTTCTCGTCCTCATCTGCTGGGCGGCGAATAGCGTCCTGCGGCGGGTGCTTGGCGTGCCGGCCAACCTGGAATCGGCCGCCATCACGGGCCTTATTCTGGCGCTGATCCTCGATCCCGCTCAGTCGCTGAACGACCTGCAGATCCTCTTTTGGGCCGCGATCCTGGCGATGTCGTCGAAGTACATCCTCACACTGCGCAACACCCACATCTTCAATCCCGCCGCGCTCGCCGCGGTGGTCATCTCATTCGCGCTGGGCAGGTCGGCGAGCTGGTGGGTGGGCACGGCCAGCATGTTGCCAATTGTGCTCCTCGGCGGCCTGCTGATCGTGCGCAAGCTGCGCGACGCCAAGATGGTGGCGAGCTTCCTGGCCGCCGCGCTGGTTGCCGTCTGGCTCGTCAGCATCGTGCTGCGGCTCTCCATTTCACGTGAGCTGCAGCAGCTCCTGGTGGAGTCGCCGCTGTTCTTCTTCGGCTCGATCATGCTGACGGAGCCCGTCACCGCGCCGGCCACGCGAACCCTCAAGGTCCTCTATGGGGCACTCGTCAGCGTGCTCATCATTCCGCAGATTCACGTCGGCGCGCTCTACTCGACGCCGGAGCTGGCGTTGCTCGTCGGCAATCTGGCTTCGTTCGTGGCTAGCCCCAAGCGGACCATGGTGCTGCAGTTGAAGAAGAAGAGCAAGCTCGCACCCGACACGCTCGCCTTCGCGTTCAAGCCCTCGCACAAACCCACGTTCACGCCGGGGCAATACGTCGAGCTCACTATTGACCATCCTCGCGCGGATAGCCGAGGCAATCGCCGCTATTTTACGCTCGCTTCATCGCCCACCGAGGATCTCGTGCAGCTAGGCGTCAGATTCTACAAGCCCGGCAGTAGCTTCAAGCGAGCGCTGCACGCCACGAGCACGGGTGCCAAGATCACGGCTGGCCATATCGCGGGCGACTTTACGCTTCCCTCAGACCGCCGCCAGAAGCTCACATTCATTGCCGGCGGCATCGGGATTACTCCATTCCGCAGCATGCTGAAGTACCTGCTCGACACCCAGCAGCGGCGCGACATCGTGCTGCTCTATGCCAACCGGGCGCCTGCTGATATCGCGTACCGGGACGTGCTGAGCGAGGCCCAGGCAAAGCTCGGCGTGAAGATGGTCTACACGCTGACCGAGGCCGCCCCACGCGACTGGACCGGCTCTACCGGTAGAATTGACGCACAGATGATCCGCAAGGCGGTGCCGGATTATCGCGAGCGCGTGTTCTACCTCTCTGGGCCGCCGGCCATGGTGCGCGAACATGAGCACATACTTCGGGCGCTGGGGATCGCGCGAAACCGCATCAAGACGGACTCGTTCGCCGGGCTCACCTAGTACCCAGTCCGGTTACGATTTGACGACCGGGTAGAGATTCTGGAGCTTGACACGGGTTTCCATCGCGTCGCCGCGCCACGTACATGGTGAAGCATCGACTGCTCACCGCGCGCGCCACGGCCGCACCGCAGGCTAACGCAACCAGATACTTGCATTTGTTGGCAGCGCATGGTAATATGCAACTGGGAGGTTGCATATGAGCACAGACCGCGGCGACGGACCAACGGACCGCATCGAGAAGACCGTCGCCCTGCGCGCGCCACGTCCGCGCGTCTGGCGCGCCCTCACCCAGGCGGACCAGTTCAGCGCCTGGTTTGGTATAGCGCTGGAGGGCACGTTCGCGCCGGGCGCGCGCCTTATGGGCAGCCTCACCAGCGCCGGCAACGAGCGCGTGACCCTGGAGATCGTGGTCGAGCGGGTTGAGCCCGAGTACCTGTTCTCCTATCGCTGGCACCCATATCCTATGGAGCCCGGCGTGGACTACGCCGCCGAGCCGATGACCCTCGTCGAATTCCATCTCTCCGACATCGCGGACGGCACGCAGCTCACGGTGGTCGAGTCCGGCTTCGATCGCCTTTCGCCGCCGCGGCGGGTCACCGCCTTCCGCATGAACGAGCAGGGCTGGGCCAAGCAGCTCACGCACATCGCCGAGTATGTCACGACCTAGCGCGGCGACAGGCCATCTGGCGCACCCAGCACCGCTCTTCGCCGCGCTAGGTGACGAGACCCGCCTCGCCTTGGTGAACCGGCTGAGCGCCGAGGGGCCACAGTCGATCACCCGGCTCACGGCCGGCTCCGCCATCACGCGCCAGGCCGTCACCAAACACCTGCAGACCCTGGCTGAGGCCGGGCTCGTCCACGATAGCCGGCGGGGGCGAGAACGCATCTGGACGCTTGACGCGCACCAGCTCGACGAGGCGCGCCTCTATCTCGACCAGATCGCACAGCACTGGGATGAGGCCCTCGACCGCCTGAGGCGGTTCGTGGAAGAGTAAGAAAGGTACTACAGCACATGTCCGACATCATGCAGCATCAAGTCGTCTCCCACGACGAGTGGCTCGCCGCGCGCAAGCAGCTCCTGGCCGAAGAGAAGGAGTTCACGCGCCTGCGCGACCAGCTGAGCCAACGGCGC
>DASUBU010000086.1:0-5537 GCA_035763125.1 Ktedonobacterales bacterium | reverse complement strand
GGCGGAGCTTGCCGCGCGCCACACGGCTCGCCAGTTGGCGCGCCCCGCTGGTCAGTCGAGTGATCGGGAGCCGCTCCAGGTGGTATTCCAGATACCGATAGGGCACGGCCCCAAAGGCCTCCTTGAAGTGCGCCAGCGAATCCGAATTCCCACTCTCGCCCATATGATAGTAGCAGCAGCCGGCGAGGCAGGCGTCCTCGATCGAGCGACGATGAAGCAGAAAGTTGGCTTGTGCTGGTCCCGCCAGGCCCTTATCCATCGCCCCACGCCAGTAGCTGGCGTTGGCGCCGTGATACAAGACGATGCTGGCGGCAGCGGGTTGGCCGCCTACCCAGGCCACGTACACGCGGCATGCCGTTCCTAGCCGTGCGGCGATCACCTGATACTTGCGCAATGGCTCGCGCCGGCGCGCGCGCAGCCGTGCCAACTGAAGCGGCTGGCCGGCCTGGCGTGCCCAGCGATCGACCGAGGACCAGTAGAGTGAGTAGAAAACCGGCATCAGCCGGCCCGTCGTGTCGCACTCCACGACCACGCCATCCCGTTCCGCCCGATGGGAGTGACGGCGCGCCCTGGCCGCGAAGCGCTGCCCCCAGACGCGCTCAAAGCCCCCGTCTAGATCCAGCACATGCGCCAGGCGGTGCATAGTCGCCATCCCTGCCGACGCAACAGCCCTCCACGAGGCGGCCGCCAGCGGGTCTGGGCGCACTGAGATAAGCAACGCGCGACTTCGAGCGAGGTCGGCCAAGATGAGGGCCGCGTCCTGGGCTGTAAGCCCGCCCGGCGCCACTGCCCCGCCAAATCCCCATCCAAAGGGCAGCGAAGCCTCCACCGCCAGCCGACCGGGCAGTCCTCGGCGTCGCACCAGCGGCAGTACCACCCGGCGCCCATCGTCCAACTCGTAGAGTCGGCTCGCGTCGGCGTAGGCACCCACCTCGCAGAGGCAGTCCAGCCAGGCAGGCGTATGGAACGCCAACGCCTGCGGGCTGGCCTGGAGGATATCCGCCCACACGTCGCGCGGCGCTGGGGTGAGCACGGCCGAGATCTCATGTGGCATATCTGCCGCTCCATTTTCTCGCGCATGATGACGGACATTCACGACTCAGACTCAGCGGCGCCACCAGGATTGGGCGCGTCTCTGGACTCGCTGGAATCGTTCCAACGGCTGCAATACGCACTCCAGATGCGGCTGAGCACATCGTCGCGCACCACCGCCTCCTCGCGGGTGACATCCACGATCTGCGCGTGAGGAATGCGATCGCGCAACGCTAAGAGGCCCTGGCGCTGCGACTCCAACACCTGTGGACTACGCTCGCCCTTGCGCGCAAACATCACCTCGCCTGGGGCATCCAGCATCAGCACCAGATCGGGTGCGGGGCACGAATGCCCCAGGAGCCACATATACAGCCGCTTCAGCCGCTCTGGCGATTGGTGGGCAGGGATCAACGCATCGTACACATAGCGATCGAAAATCACCATGCGCCCCAATACCTGATGGCATCTTGCCACCAGATAGCACCGCCAGGCTTTTGGCAGACGCCCGATGATTTCCAGCCCGCGCCTCGCCGGCCATAGCAACCCTCGTGGGTGCGGCTTCGCGGCTGCGTCCGGGTGCGCTCGACCGCTCTTCCACAGACCCATGTAGACAGAGCGGACGGGAAAGTGAAATGTGCGCTGTATCTCCGCCGCCAACGTTGATTTACCGGCCCCATCGGGACCCAGCAGGGCTACGCTCAGGCCTGGGCGGCGCAAACGGACGAGCGGGCTTTCAACCAGCCGTAGGGAGCGGTTCGCGGTGGACCACCACCAGGCCCTGGCTGGCTCGCGCCGCCGCCAACCGGCTCTCAACGCGGGCGCGAGACCGGCGAGCGTGTCCCAGGCTCCGTGCCTGACCGACTCGACCAGCCGCGCCGCATTCCAGCCTTCGGGACAGGCCATGGCGGACAAGCGTGCTAGCGGCCCATCGGTGCGTGCCGCTGCGGCCTGCTCTTGCAGCCTCGCCGCGCGGTGTGGCGCGAAGGCCTTCTTGTCCAGCGTGCAATGCAAGAACAACGTCCAGAAGCCATCATCGGGGGCGAGCAGATACAGCGGCCCAGCGGGTCGCCGGCGAGCCAGACATCCGGCTGCGGCGTGTGTCCGCAGGTTGAGATAGGGGCCATAGGTGAGCTCGGTCACGATGTCGAGTGTGATCCAGGTCTCGGTGGGCGCATGATAGCCGATGAAGAAGACGTGCGCGCCCCGACCCCAGGACGGGAGCGCCGCGAAGCGGTGTGTACCGAGAATGGCGCGCACATGCGGCAGATCTCCCGGGGCGACGAGCAGATCAACGTCGTCGTCGGGGTTCGCCAGCTCGGTCTCGCCGCGCAACACACACCAGGCAATGTGCTCCCGATTGAACGCCGAGAATACGTCCTCCAACACCGGGTGCAACGCCAGCGCGTCCGCCTCTTGTGCGAGCTCGTCCTCTCCTGTATGCGGCTCTGGCAGGCCGAGCTGGATCCGATCTTCGACAGCACGAAGCACGTCGGCCACGCTGATGTCGCGCAGGCCGGACATCCAGCAGTGGTAGTTCCAGCAGCCTGTTTCGTTCAGCCCGTTATGCCTGTCCTGGCATGCGGCGATCATGCCGGCCAGATAGTCGTTCATCCGCCTGACGACGATGGGCCGGCTCGCCCCATATACGCCTGTATCTGGCCTTGACGGACCCGCCAGAACCACCGCTGGGGTTCCGGCCGCCTGCGTGAGCTCGAAGACGGCGCTATCAACGCAGATGCACAGCAGACTGTGCGTCAACAGCGCTGCCATCTGCGGCAACGTCGTTTGACCGACGAGCGAGTGAGAGGGCGCCGTCATGCGCCTTCGGATTCTCTCCACATACGCTGCTTCATTGGCGGTGCCTGTGAAGACAATCGCCGCTTTGTAGTGCGCCACGAGTGCGTCCGCAAGCGCCCACCAGCGCTCCTGCAGCCACTGCTGGCATGCCCAATCGGATCCGGGGTGCAGCACGATGAGCCGCTGCGAGCCTGTCAGCCCCCGCTCTCGCAGCAGATTGGACACGACCGCCCTGTCGTGATCGGTATAGCGCATCCTCGGCTGGGCCACTTCAGCGGCTTCAACTTCGATCCCCGCCGCGCGCAGCAGCGCCGCGTGTTGCGGCGGGTGGCTCTCTGTCCACCTGAAAGGGCCGAGGCGGCTCGAGAGCAGCCAACGCGCGAGCGGCGCGGGATAGTGAGCATAGCCAACGCGCCGGCCCCTGCTCACGGCATAGCCCAGGAGATGCTGGAATATGCCACCCCAGTAGAAGGTGATGACGAGGTCGTACCCGACGCCGAGCTGCCAGACGAGGCCGAGCCACGCCCAGACCTGACACACGCGCACTCGTACGCGCGAGAACGGGCGGTACAGATACACCTTGCTCTGCACGGCGCGATCGTATTCCTCGGCGCGCTCCAGTCCCTTGAGCGCATCGTTATTGGCGACCAGGGTAATATGTGCATGTGGATAACGGCGGCGGACCATCGTCACATAGGGCGCGATACGCAAGGCCTCGCCCACGGAACACGGGTCAACGATCAGCAGGATCCGGGTGCACGCATCGCTCGCCGCCTTGGTCTGGCGCCTCCATCGCCCGATGGCCCGTGAGCGGCTGCCGGTGAGCATTGCGTGCGCCGCGACCGCGATGGTGCCGGCTGTCTGGGCGATCAGCCAGGCCCAGCCAGCACCGGCGATGCTCAAGCGCGGCAGCAGAAGCCAGGCGAGCACCAGGGTCAGCGTCGCCATGCCCAGGTTGAGCAGCGCGGCCACGGCCAGCCGTTTCTGCACACGCAGCGTAGCGACATAGACGTTCGTGATCGCGTCGGGGATCGCCGAGGCGACGAGGATGACCAGCAGCGAGTAGCCATTGAGCGCATAATCTGGCCCAAACACTGAGAGAATGAGATGGCCGCCTAGGCCGGCCATCAGCATGACCGGACACAGCAGCACCCCAATGATGAGGGCGCTCGCCCGCGCCTTGCGGTAAAGGTCTTGCGGGGCATGCGAGCCTTCGGCCAACAGGGCGACCGCCACCGACGGCGAGACCATGAAAAAGAGGCTGCCCACCTGCCAGGAGGTATAGAAGTACGCATTCTCGGCGAGGGAAAGCCGCGCCACCACGATCACTGGCAGCAGGTAGATGGGCGCGGTGGAACCGAGACTGATGAGCTGGTGGCCGGCGACCAGGGAGAGCATGGAGCGCATCTGCGCCACAATGCCTCGCATGGCCACGCGATATGCTCGCCCGAGGCGACGAACGAGCAGCGCTCCTCCCACCAGGCTGCCCCCGGCCGCCAGAAACCAGGACATGCAGATCACGAGCGCGCCGGCCTGGCCCAATAAGACGGGCCCTACGAGAAGCGGGATCCGGAGCAACGCAAAGGTTGCCGTGCGCGCCAACATATTGCCACCCGCCCGCTCGGCCATGAACGCGGAGTCCAGTAGCGCCGCCAGCGTCAGCAGCGGAACGCCGGCGATCAACGCCAGCGTGTAGCCACCCTGGTGTCCGACCACGGCAAACTTGGGCGACAGGATCGGAAGGAGCATCGCGGCGGCGCTGCCTGTCACCAGGCTTGCCAACAGGCCGATGGCGAGCACCGCGTTCAGCGTCAGCGACCACTGATGGCCGGCTTTCTGACGCGGGAGCACCTGTATCAGCGTTGGGCCGATGCCCAGATTCGCCAGCATGGCGGCGAGCATCATTGTGCCGATCAGCGCGGATGCCAGGCCAACCTCGTGCGCGGGATACATGCGCGCCGCGATGATCCAGTACAGATAGCCGGAGGCTGCCGTCAACGCGGTGGTGGTCATGACGTAGACGCTGTTTCGCAACAGGGCATCACCATGCAAGCGATGCACCAATACGCCCAGCGCTGGCCCGACGCTTGTGCCCAGTTGCTTGCCCAAGATCATGACCATGACCCTTCCTCGTGCTCACACATCCAGCAGCGTGTCCCGGCATCCTGCTCGAACGCGGCTCCGCTGGCTCGCGCGCCGTCCTGCATCCGTATCCGCGGACACAGCCACAGGCCGAGCGCCTCGCTAGCCCGTCCCACCGGAGGTCGGGATGACCTCTGGCTCCACGTATGAGCTTGTCGCAGGCGTTGGGGCGAGCCGCGCCACACGGCGGCGGCTGCGCAGGTATGCCAGCGGGCCGGAGAGCAAGCCTTTGAGCTCCAGCCACGTCAGCTCTTTCGGGAAATCCGCGCGCTTCCTGGCGTGGTGTGGCGACCGCGAGCTGAGCGCGAAGAGCATGCCGCGCGGCAGCTTCCCGATCATATCGGGCAGCAGCCGTGGCTTCGTCAAAATGGTTTTGAACAGGCAGGCGGCCAGCCCGGTGCCATAGCCCTGAATCTGAGTGCGGAGCCGGGCATACTCCCGGTGCGGGGGATGGCGCACGATGGCGGCGGGCGAGTACGAGAGCGTATGTCCTTCGAGAATCACCCGCAGCATGGCGTCAATATCCTCCCCGCCGAGGGTGGGGGTGGCAGGGCCGAGCGCGGGAT
>DASUBU010000085.1:0-15571 GCA_035763125.1 Ktedonobacterales bacterium | reverse complement strand
CTGGCGACGCTGGCGCTGACGGTGCTGGGGACGGTGGTCTTCAAGACGGATCTGGGAGTCGGGGCGCCGCTGGTGCTGACGCTGGTGCTGGCGACGGGCGCCGTCTGCATGGTGGTCGCCGCGGTGGTGGCCTGGAATGCGACGCGCGTGCGCCCGCTGGAGGTGCTGCGTTACGAGTAGGGGGCCTGGTACGGCTTCAGGCGAGGGCACGGCAACATGCCGATATGCCATAGTGTCTTCGCCTGACGCTATCCGCGGGGGCGGATGCCCGTGCGCGGCGCTACGAGGGGGCGGAGGATCGCGCCTCGACCAGCGCGACCACGTGTAACGTCCCCTGCCAGGTGATGACCTCGAATTGCAGCACGCGCTCCACGGTGAAGGTCTCACCGCGGAACTCGTCATGGTGGTGGCTGCCCGGCAGACCGTTGAGGGTGTTTGCCAGACTTGCGGGATTCTCTATCGGACCAAGGTGTACGGCCTTCGTCTTCATTGCGCGCCTCCCTGCCTCCTGCCGTGCGGACGTGCCCCTCGCGCCTCCCCGCCTCCGCTCCGCCCTCGCGTATGTCCTGCGCTGTCGCACTGCAAGGCACGCGCCGCCACTATTCCCTGCCCGGTGATTCGTGCCCACTCGTGTTCAACTCTCCGCTCATGCTCATGTTTATGAAACGCAGTCAGGCCGCGACCAGCGGCGTAATATCGAAGGCACTGGGCATGCGCCAGTAGAGCTGACCGGTGCGTGCATCCAGCGCGTTGAGGAAGTCATGGCTGCCGATGCCGAAGGGATGGAGGCCGACATCGGTCGATCCGACGAAGATTACCCCCGCCGCGACGACAGGCTGATAGAACTGTGTCCCCGAGCCGTAGCCGAAATGCCACACGACGTGGCCGTCGCTGGCACGCAGCCCGTACGCGCTGCTCCCTCCCGCGTAGAGCATCGGCCCGGCAAGGCTGATGTAGACCTCGGCGGGCTCGAGGACTGCCCGCCAGCGCTCGCGGCCAGTGCGCACATCCATGGCCAGCACCACCCCAGCGGAGGAGGTGCTCTCAGCAACGATGCCCGACAGATAGATCACGCCGTCGCCGACGATCGGGAGGCCGGCCTGCAGATCGCCATGCTCTCCCAGATCGGCGCGCTGCCACAGCAGGCTGCCCGATGCGGTGTCCAGCGCGAGCAGCCCCAGCCGGCGACTGTGCAGCACGTGGAAGGAAGGATGCCTACCCGCCCGTCTCTCGCCGTCTCAGTTCTCGGAGCGTGGTTTGCAGAAGAGGCAGCAGCATGATAGGCGATAGTGCTCTGCATGGACACTACCTGTCCAAGCGACCTCACGGCTGCTTATACGCAAGGGGCCCGCCTGCGATGGCGGACCTCATGAATCGCAAATCAGTTCGTCAGAAATCTGCGGTCAACGCCGCACGGCTCTCGGCTATGCTTGGATGCATGACGAGACGATCGTGCCGTTTGTTCTCTCAGACAAGAACAAGGAATACCTAGCATGACAGAACCTCAGCTCTCACTCCTTCCGTTCTACGCAGGCTGGGGCATCTACCAGGAGCGTCTTGTCGCGGCCATCGCACCCCTTACCATGGAGCAGCTTACCCTGCGCACCACACCGCAACACTGGTCGGTCGGTATGTACGTGACGCATATCGTCGCCAATCGCGCCTGGTGGTTCCATGCACGGATGGGCGAGGGGGGCGACGATCTGACTCCCCTCGACTTATGGGCGCTGGGGGTCTGTGAGGCGGACGTTGATCCACTCCACCCGGCGTCAGAGCTGGTGGCCGGACTGGAGAAGACCTGGCAGATGATCGAGCAGACGCTTGCCCGTCTGGCCCCTGCCGAACTTTTCGAGGTCCTCCCGCCGCTAGATCAGGCGGACCGTGTGCGTCACGCGCAACTGGTCGAGCCTGCGCTCCAGCCATTCGCGCAGATGTGGCTAGATACGGCGGCTCGCTCCGGAGCAGTGAGACCCGCGGTTTCGCGCCAGCAGATCATCTGGGGTGTGCTCGAACATGACATCCATCACGGCAGCGAAATCTCCACCACGCTCGGCATCCACGGCCTGCCCGTCGTCGAGTTGGATTGAGTTAAGTGATGATGATGAACGGCTAACCAGTGCCGAGGATGCCTGTATATATCTCGCAGGCATTTGCCTGCTTCTCGCTCGCTCAACACCGACCTGGACGGGAAGCCTCTTCAAGCACTTAATAACAGGATGGACCCAGCCCCAGCCGCTCAAGCAGAGCCGCTACGTCGCGGGCGGGATAGGCGATGGGCAGGCGCTGGCGGGGGCCGTGCGAGTCCGAGCCGGCGCTGACGAGCAGGCCGCGCTGGCGGGCGAGCGCGAGGTAGGCGGCGGTCTGCTCCGGCGTGTGGACGGCGTAGTAGGCTTCGATGCCGTCCAGTGGGAGCTCGTCCAGCAGCGTGGCTAGCAGCTCCGGCTCGTAAGGCGGCACCTCGCCGTCCCGGCGGCCGGGATGCGCGATGAGCGCCAGCGCGCCGTCTGCGTGCGCGGCGGCAACCGCTTCAGCCAGTGGCGCGGAGACGATGTGGTAGCCGGCATCGGCGATCAGTGCGAGGGCCGTCTCCATCGTCGCGACGTAGCCGTGCGCGACCAGCAGGCGCGCGTTGTCAATCGGGCGCTCGATACGGCCGCCGCTGGCCGCCAGCACCTCCGCCTGGCGCGGGAAGGCGTAGCCGCGGCGGCCAAGCTCGGCGGCGACGGCGGCGTTGTTCTCGCGCATGCCGTCACGCGTGGCGGCGGTCAGGCGAGCGAGGGCACCCTGTTGCGGCAGCGCGTGAGCGTAGCAGAGCAGGTGCGCCACGCGTCCGTGCCAGTTGGTCGTGACCTCGACGGCCGGCAGCAAGGTCAAGCCGCGCTCCGCCGCCTGGGCCTGGATGGCGGGGAGGTGGTCGAAGCGGTCGTGGTCGGCGATGGCGGCCAGCCGGAAGCCGCGCTCGGCCAGATGGGCGACCAGGGCGTCGGGCTGCCAGTGGCCGTCGCTGAAGATGGTATGCGTGTGCAGATCAACAGATGCGTCAGCCAGTAGATGGATTGCGACGTTGGGCGCGTCGGCGGGGTCGGGCATGGAGGACTCCATCCGCAGTGGTGTGGCCGTCGCGGGATGCCGGGCGGTGCTCATCCGGGCGCGGATGCCGGGCGAATGGCTGGACGCGCCGCGTGCCGCCGAGAGCCGCGCAGAAGAATTGTGGCCGTGGTCGCGCCCTCCCGCTCGACGAGATCGTAGCACGCACAGCGAGATACGCTGTTTTGCGTGGTGCGCTGTGCACGACTTTTGCGTGGGATCGCTACCGAGAGAGGCTCAGCGGGAGTATCATGTCTCATGGAGCCGCGCTCAGACGTCTACACACACGGAGTGTCTGCGCGAGGACGTTTATTCTTGCGGAGGAGTGGGGGATGCTGAGGGAATGCCACCGCGCGCAGTGGATGCGCCGCTGCCTGCTCCTTTCGGTGCTTGGCGCGCTGGTTGTCCTGGCTGGCTGCAGCGGCTCGAATCAGCTTGCGCCCGGCCTGGCCGGCTCAACCGCTGACCATCCTGGTACGCCGCCGCAGGTGGCCGCGGGCGGTCCAGGCGGCACGCTGGCCTTCGTCTACGACAACCAGATCTGGCTGCGCCAGGGCGACAAGCTGCGGCAGGTGACACACCTGGTGCTCTCCAACGGCGCGACCATCGTCTGGGGGCCGCTAGTCTGGTCGCCGGGCGGCAGGTACATCGCCTTCGCCGTGGTCGAGGACCTCACCCCCGACGTGCCGCGGCGCACCTCTGGCACGCTCTACTACGTGGACGTCGGCTCCGGCGCCACCTTCGCCACCCCTGGCATCGGCAGCGTCTACGGGCACACCTACGCCTGGTTCACCGACCGCGCGCTGATCTACAGCAGCAGCTCCGACATCATGTTCTACGATCTGGGTGATCTCGACCCGCGTGTCTGGACGCTGCGCGACGCGCTGACCGCGCCCGACGGCTATACGCATTCCTCTGGCGGCAACAGCTTCGGCGACCTCGCCGTGGCGGGTGACACGCTCTACTACACGCGAATGGGTCTCGACGTCGGTGCGCTGGGCTCGGGCGCCACGGTTGGCACGGCGGAGGTGCGCCGGCTCTCGCTCTTCCCGCTCAGCAGCGATTTCCGAGGCACGCAATTTGACAATCCAAACCTGCCTGGCATCATCGCCAACGACTCTAGGCAGGTCCAGAACAACTTTGCCGACATCGCTGCCCCGCTCGGCAAGGTCTACAGCGATAGCACCGGCATGCCCACCGCCGGCCAGTGGCGCGTCGCGGGCGACGGCTCGTACGTTTCCGCGCAGCAGATAGACGGCGTAGATACCGCCAAGCACGTCGTCTCGTCGCATTTCTGCCGGATCAACGCGTTCAGCACGTTCTGCCAGCCAATCCTGAAGGGCATCGGCAGGTATCCGCTGACAACCCATGCCGCGCTGGCGCTCTCACGCCAGGGGAAGGTGGCCGTCACCACCGACGCGCTCTACACGCAGAGCGTGGACGGCGGCAACGTGGGCAAAGCGGCGGCGAGTGGGTGGGCAGTCGCGCCGGCCTGGACCGGGGACGGCAAGCACGTGCTGGCGACGCAGCTTACGAAGACCGCGACCGATGCCGGTGGCGTGACACGCTTCAGCACCGACATCGTGACCTTCGCTGGCGGGCAGACCAGCAGCGTGCTGATCGCCGGCGCGCTGAACCCCGCCTGGAAGTAGGGGCGGGACACGACAGGGGGCGGCTCGCCGATGCGCGCGATTGACGACGACACCGAGATCAAGGTGGCCGTGCTGCGGACGCTGGCGGCCTGGGGCTCGCTGCCCGAGAGCGACCTCACCCGCATGCTGCGCCCATACTTCCTCGTCACCGACGACTACCGCGACATGGCCGAGGAGGGCCTGATTGACATGGCATTCGCCGGCGACGAGTATGTGATCTCGGGCACGCTGCTCGGCAAGCTGTTCCTGGAGCAGCAAGAGGCAGACGCGGGCGGCGGGTGAGCGCGCCGCGATGCTCCCTCCCCCAGCGAACTGCCGGGCAGGCGGCTGGGGGAGGAGGATTCCACAGAGGCGAGACCGGCCACGTCCCTGCAAGCAAGGCGTGGTGACATCGCCGGGGTGAGGCTACTCAGTGCGCGGCGGCGGAGGGAGCGTACTTGGCGGCGGCGGTCTGGTCCGCGCCGTTCGGCAGCAGCTTCGCCTCCATCAGGTAGGCGCGCAGGTCGTCCTCCGGCATGCTGATCTGGTGCGCGGAGGCGGCGATATCCTGATCGTTGATGCGTAGCGCGGCCTCGATCGCCTCACGCTTGACCTCGCGCAGCATCTCTTCCAGTGGCGTACGGGCGCGCACCTTCTGCTCCACGTCCAGCACGTAGCGGTTGAGCTCGTTGGCGAAGACGACGTGGTCGGAGGTGATGACGGCGCCGCGCGAGAGCACCACCGCGCGCAGGACGATATTCTCCAGCTCGCGGACATTGCCCGGCCAGTCGTGGCGCATCAGCTTGTCCATCGCCTCCTCGGTGATGCGCGCGGGCGGCGAGGCGGGTGTGTAGCGATGCTTGTTGAGGAAATAGTTGATGAGCGCGGGGATGTCGTCCGTGCGGTCGCGTAGCGGCGGCATATGGATGGCGATCACGTTGAGGCGGTAGAAGAGGTCTTCGCGGAAGCGATTCTCGGCCACCTCGTCGCGCAGAGTGCGATTGGTCGCGGCGATCACGCGCACATCCACCTTGACGGGGATGGTGCCGCCGACGCGCTCGAACTCGCGCTCTTGCAGCACGCGCAGCAGCTTCTTCTGGGTGCCCAGCGTCATCTCGCCGACCTCATCAAGGAAGATGGTGCCCTTGTGCGCGGCCTCGAAGCGGCCTTTGTGCTGGGCGAGCGCGCCGGTGAACGAGCCCTTTTCGTGGCCGAAGAGCTCGCTCTCCAGCAGTGTCTCGGGCAGGGCGGCGCAATTGACCTTGATGAGCGGGCCATTGCGACGGTCTGAGGCGTTGTGGATGGCCTCGGCCATCAGCTCTTTGCCGGTGCCGGTCTCGCCGGTCACGAGCACTGTTGCGCTGGTGCGCGCCACCTGGCCAATCGTCTTGAAGATGTGAAGCATCTCCTGCGTCGAGCCGACGATGCGCTCCTGCGGGTCCGTGCGGGTGGCCGGGACGAGCTTGGGGCCGATGCCGCGCTTGATCTCCTCGTTGCGTAGCGCCTTCTCGATCGCCGCGATCACGTAGTCCAGCTCGAACGGTTTCTGGATGTAGTCCGTCGCGCCGAGCTGGATGGCCTTGATGGTGAGCGAGCCGGCAGCCAGGCCGGTGATCATGATGACGGGTACATCAATGCCTTGCTCTTGCATCTTCTGCAGGATGTCAATGCCGGAGAGCTCAGGCATGCTGATGTCAAGCAAGGCGACGTCCGGCGCGCCATCCTGCCGTGCCAGGATGTCCAGCGCCTCCTTGCCGGTGGAGGCCTCGAGCACCTGGTAGCCCTCGCCAGACAGGAAGGTGGAAAGCAGATCACAAATCTCGGACTCGTCGTCGCCGACGAGCACCCGCTTGCGCTGGTCGTCTTCCGTCGTGTGCGACGCGGCGCGTCGTGCTCGATTTGTCATAGCTGATGTCATCCTCTCAAACACTGGTCCGCACTGTGGTCTATGCCTCCGGCTGCGGAGGCTAGGCTATCAGACACATCGCCAGCGTGTGCTACTCCACCACCTCGTGTCTTCTGCCTCGGCGAGCCGCCGCTCTGGACGTGGCGCACCACCCGCCAGTATACGCCATATGGCGCGGGTGTGGCGCCTCGCAAGGTGCCCGGCGCCGCACCCACAAGCGCGGCCCACGCTAGGCGCTCTCGCCCGCGCCAGCGGCCAGCCGCTTGAATATGTAGTAGGCGGCGTGGGGACTGACCGGCTGGGCGGTTGAGAGCTCCCAGCCGTCTTTGCCGAGCTGATCGAGAAAGCGGCGCACAAAAGTCGTCTTACGCTCTTGCCCGATCAGCGTCTCTTCGCCTTCGACGGATATCCGCCCGCTGAAATCAACATAGACGACCTTATACTCCCATGCTTGCATGATTGTTCCCTCCGGGGTGCTGGCCGATACTGTTTCTGCTGCATAGTACACCGTTGAAGGCATGTGCCGCGTGCCCAGAGAAGGGCGTGGCGCGGGCGCTTTCACCATCCGCGGATCGCGCGCACCTGTGCGGGCACGTATGCCCAGTGTGCCACCTGTGCCAGCAGGTCGCCCAGATCGAACGGCTTGCTGATGAAGGCCTGAATCGGAAGCTCCGCCGCGAGTTGTGCGTTGGCCGAGGCGCTGATGACGAGAATTGGCACATCTTCGCCGAACCGCTCGCGCACCTGCGTGACCAGCTCTTGGCCGGACATGCCCGGCATCGAGAGGTCGGTGACCAGCACATCAGGTGGCCGCGCGACCACTTCTTCGAGCGCTGGGCCAGCTCGATCAAATGGCACGGCGATGTACCCCTCATTCGCCAGCGCCTCGGCTAATACATACAGGATATCCGCATCGTCCTCCACGACAACCACGCGCTCGCCCATGTTCGTTTCTTCCGTTCGCCTGTTGGTTGATCTCCCACCGCCGTGGACGTGATCCGCCGAGGGCACGGCGGGACACCCGGCGCTCAGGCGAGCAAGTCGTGTGCCAATCAAACAGACGCACGGTTTACAGCGAGACTAGAGGTTGGTGTTGCTCTCCGCCGGCGCGTCCTGGTCGGGCACGCCCCGCGGCAGCACCAACGTGAAGACGGCGCCTCGCGCGCGTTCCTTGCCCAGCCCACTCTTCACCGTCAGATGGCCGCCGTGGCGTTCGGCGATACCGCGTGTGATGAACAGCCCCAGCCCGCTTCCCTGCACCTCGCTGGATTTCCCCAGCCGGGTAAACGCCTCGAAGATACGCTGCATCTCCTCCTCGGGGATGCCCATGCCGTAGTCCCGCACGCTGATGTGCAGCTCGCCATCGCTGGCCGCCAGGCCCACTTCGACGGCTGTCTCTTCGGCGGAGTATTTGACGGCGTTGTCAATCAAGTTGCGTACCGCCTGCCCCACCCGATCAGGATCTATCTCCGCCTGCACCGGCCCGTCAGGCCGTTCCAGCGTGAAGCGATGGTGCCGCACTGTTGTGCGGAAATTCTCGACGATCTCTTCGACGACCGCCGCCACATCACACCACTTGCGGCGCAAGGTGAAGTGGCCGGTGCTGAGGCGAGTAGCGGTTTGCAGATCATCTACAAGCCGGTTGAGTCGAAAGGCATGCTCGACGATGATATCCATGTAGCGGTCGCGCATTTCAGCCGTGATGGCAGGGCGCTTGGCGATCTGGGCGTAGTTGATGATGGGGTTGAGCGGGCCGCGCAGCTCATGCGCCACCATCGCCACGAACTGATCGTGCTCGGTCTGGGCATCGTGCAGCTTACGGTTGGCCTCGTCGAGCGCCTCGATGCGTCCGCGCAGGTCGGTTGCGTCGTCGAGCTGGCGCTGTACCTGGGCGTCGAGCCCTTGAATACGCGCGCGTGCCTGCTCCAGCTCGTGCTCCAGCCGGCGATGCTCCAGCCCGCGCGCCACGCTTAGCCGCAGCTCGGCAATATCCACCGGCTTGAGCAGATAGCCCACGGCCCCCGCGTGCAGCGCCTCCAGCGCGGACTCCAGTGCGCTGGCGCGCGTCATGACAACGATCGTGAGGTCGGGGGCTGCCGCACGGACGAGCGTCGAGATGGGTTCCGGGCCTTGCTCGAAGTGGCTATCGCTCAGCAACAACTCATACGTGGCCGCGCGCAGCTGGGCCACTGCCTCGGCCGAGGTGCGCGCGACCGCCGTCTCATAGCCGTCGTGGCGCAGGATGGCCGCGAGCGTGCGCGCGATGCTCTCATCAGCATCGAGCACCAGGACACGCCCGCGTGTGTGGCGTGCGTCTGACGAGATGAGCGGCGTATCGCTGACTGTCTGCATGGATGGCTCCCCTCGGTCGGTGCGCGCACGGGCGGGCCAGCGGGCCCATGCGACATCGCCGCCCGGTGCAGCCGCGCGTCGTGAGCAGTATACTCTGCTCTGCCGTTTTCCTCATTGTGTATCCCCTGAATGCCCTATCGGCGCCGGTGGGTAGGTCACCCGGCGGGTGGGGTATAATCCGAAGGACTTCCCTGCCGGCGGACAATGACGCCCGCACGGCGCGATCAAACGGTCCCGCGGCGCTCGCCGCGAGCCGCCCAAGGAGCCCCTGATGGACTTTTCGCTCAGCGACGAGCAGCAGATGATCCGCGACCTGTGCCGCGATTTTGCCGAGCACGAGATCAAGCCGCGCGCGGAGGAGATGGATCGCACCGGTGCGTTCCCCTATGACCTGGTGCGCAAAATGGGCGAGCTGGGCCTGTTGGGCCTGCCGTTCCCCGAGGAGTACGGCGGGGCTGGCGCGGATTTCCTGGCGTACTGTGTGGCGCTGGAGGAGATCGGGCGGGGCGACGCGGCGGTTGGCATCACGATGGAGGCGCACACGTCACTGGGCGCCACGCCGTTCTACCTCCATGGTAGCGAGGCGCAGAAGCAGGAGTATCTCACCAGGCTTGCCACCGGTGAGCAGCTCTGGGCCTTCGGACTGACGGAGCCGGGCGCTGGCTCCGATTCCGCCGGGACGCAGACGCACGCTGAGCTGCGCGACGGCCGCTGGCATATCAACGGCGCCAAAGCCTTCATCACCAACGCCGGCACGGAGATGACCGGCGGCGTGACGATCACCGCCGTGACGGGCATGCAGCCTGATGGGCACAAGGAGATCACCAATATCATCGTGCCGAAGGGCACACCCGGCTACATCATCGGCAAGCCGTATCACAAGATGGGCTGGAAGGCCTCGGATACGCGCCCGCTCTCCTTCGAAGATTGCCAAGTGCCCGAGGAGAACACCCTCGGCAAGCGGGGCGAGGGCTTCCGCCAGTTCATGCACATCCTCGACCTGGGCCGTGTGGCGATCGCGGCGCTGAGTGTGGGGCTGGCGCAGGCGGCTTACGACGAGGCATTGGCCTACGCCCGCGAGCGCCAGCAATTCGGCAAGCCGATCGCGACCTTCCAGGCCATCCAGTTCAAGCTAGCCGATATGGCTACCGAGATTGAACTGGCGCGTCTTATGTATTATAAAGCAGCGTGGCTGCATATGCAGGGCCGGCCGTTTACCAAAGAGGCCTCTATGGCGAAGCTCTTCGCCTCGGAGACGGCTAAGCGCGCGGCCGACCAGGCGGTCCAGATTCACGGCGGCTATGGCTTCATGGACGAGTATCCTGTCTCGCGCTTCTGGCGCAATGTGAAGGTCCATGAGATCGGCGAGGGCACTAGCGAGGTGCAGCGACTGTTGATCGCCAAGCACTTGTAGGGGGCTGCTCGCCGGAAGGCGCGCCACAAGCCGCCGACGTGTCTGTGCAGCCGTGGGAGAGCACTCTATGCGGAGTATTCTGCGAGTTGGCGGCATGGCTGGCGGCGCCGGTGGACTGGCGGCGCTGGTTGTGGCGCAGCATGCGGCGCTGATGGCGGTCCTGGTGGTGGTGGCGGCTGGTGTGGCGGCGGGACTGGGCGCCTCGAAATGGCTTGAGCATGCGTGGTACGGGCGGCAGATGTACGCCGGGCTGCGGGCCGGTGTGATCGGCGCAGGTATCGCAGGCGCCGGCGCGCTGGCGGGCCTGCTGCTCTTCGCCTCGCACGATGCCGCCGTCCTTGCGCGTGAATCCGCAATCGGCGGTCTTTCGCTCGCTCCTGAGGTAGCGGCGCTCGCCAGTGCCGGTTGGCTGGTCGCCGATCTGCTTGGCGTGGTAGTCGCCGCTGTGGTGGGCAGTCTGCTCGCGGCAGTTCTGGCTCAACTCACCGGGCGGGAGAAGGGCGTGCGCTTTGTGCGTGCCGTCGCGCGCGCGCGCGAAGCATCGCGTCCGCTCCGTGAGGAGGGACTCGCGGCTGGTGCGCTCGCCCGGCGAACGCCGATGCCACTGGCTGGCAGCGTGACGGCAATGCGGCTTGAGGCGGCTGGCGCTTCGGCGGCTCCGGGTCTGCGTGCCGGCCAGGCGCCTGCACTTGCCTCGCCGGCTCCTGCGTCTGGCGGGATGGGTGCTTCTGGCGTCCGACGGGCGACGGGTGCGCCGCGAGCGGGTGGTTATCCCGAGCCGGCTGCTCCAGCCGCGCGGGGACGCCGGGTGGCTGACTTGCCAGATCAGCGCATACCGGCGCCCGCGCCAGCCGGTCGCACTGTTGCGCAGGTGGCGACGGCTGAGGCACAGCCTCCACAGCCCGCACCGGCTGCCACACCTGCGGCAAAGCCCGCTCGTAAGCGCCGCTCGTCGGCCAAGCCCACTGCCGGCCGCCTGACGCCTGAGATGATCGAAGCGCTGGCCGCCTGGGCGCGCGAGACCGATGAAGACGGCGAGACCGATGAGAATGGCGGGGCCAGTGAGAACGACGACGGCGACGGCGATCCGGCGGCGGGAACCCGCGCCCCCGCCGATTCGACGTATCTGAACAGCGGGGCGCCGGCCAAGCCGCGCAAGCGCAAGAAGAACGCCACTCGCGACTGGATCTGCTAGTCAGTCGGCTTGGCAATGTGCTTGTCGGCAATCTCGATCGCAGCGTCGAGCTGATAGGCGGCGAGGATGTCGCTGCGGCGCAGCAGACCGAGCGGGGCCGCTGGCAGTGGACCCCCCACCACCGGCAGCTGCCGCAGCCCCAGCCGGCTCATCTTGCGCACCGCTGCCGCCAGTGAGTCTTCCGGCCCAGCCACCACCAGCTTGCGCACGGCGACATCGCCCACCCTCACCTCGCGCCCATCCTCCTGCTCCTGCCGCCCGCGCAGGTCGGTGCGGGTGACGATCCCCACCAGTTGCCCGGCGTCATCTACCACCAGCAGCGCCGCGCCGCGCTCGTCGAGCAGCCGCCGCGCCTCGGCCAGTGGCGCCGAGTCGTGCAGCAGCCGAGGGGTGGCAAGCATCGCTTCGCGTACGCGCATCCGCGCGAGTGGATCGCCGTTTCCCTCCGCTGCGTCACTACCCGTTGAGCTTCGTTCATGCCCTGTTCTCGGCCTGCTCTTCGATGGCTGCGGACTCGTGCCGTGCGGAGCATAGCGCGCTTCGTCGCGAGCGATGGCGCGGCGCTCCATGCGCAGCAGCGCCGCGATTGCCTCGACGTGCAGCATGCCGACCAGGCGATGAGGATCTTCACGCGAGACGACTGGGATCTGGCGCAAGCCCCGCCGCGACATCCGCATCCAGGCGGCGTAGAGCGGCTCGTCGGGGAAGGCGCGCGGCACCACGCGCGACATGACTTGCCGCGCGCGAGTCTGCTCACCGCTGGCCGCGGAGGCGCGCCGCGCTTCGCGCTCGCGCAGGATGCCCAGCATGCGTCCGCCCTCGACGATCAGCGCACCTGGCGATCGGCGCTGGCGCAGCTCACTGGCGACCGATGCCACCGTTGCGTCGGGGGCAGCCTCGATCAGCAGGCTCCGGCCCTCCTGCTGTCCTTGCGCCTCTGTGACGGGCGTCATGGCGTCGCGCACCGGCACATTCTGCAGCAGCGGCAGGGCGTAATCGTGCTTGTGCGCTGGTGAGTCGAGGCGGGTAGGCACCTGATTCTCATAGATGCTGGTCTCGCCCGAGACCAGATAGGCAACCATGGTCGCCAGCATCGCCGGCGCCAGCAGGCTGAACTCGCCGGTCATCTCGACTACCATCAGGATCACCGCCAGTGGTGCCTTGGCGATACCGCCGAAGAACGCCCCCATGCCAACCACCGCGAACGCGCCCGGATTCGTCCCCGCCACCAGTCCCGGCGCGAGCGCGTTCAGCGCCGCCCACAGCGCGCCGCCCAGAAAGCCGCCGATCACCATGCCAGGGCCGAAGACACCGCCGCTGCCGCCGCTGCCAATCGTTAGCGCAGTGGCGAGGATCTTCACAAAGACCAGCACAGCCATTAGCCAGGCGGCGAGGTGCAGGTAGTCGCCGTTGATACTGAACTGGACGTAGCCGTAGCCCATGCCGAGGGCCTCGGGGATAAAGAGGCCGATAATGCCGACAAGCAGACCACCCAGCGCTGGTTTGAGCATATTGGGGATCCGCAGGCGGTGGAAGTGGGCGCGCAGACCGTAGAGTGTCTTGGGGTAGAGCAGGCCAACCAGGCCGGCGGTGATGCCGAGAACGAGATAGCCGAGCAGGCTGAGGGGATGCTCGAAGCTGAAGTGCCCGCCGGTGCCGAAGATAGGCGTCCAGCCAGCCCACACGCCATAAATCGTGAAGCCGATCACCGACGCGACGAAGGAGGGGAACAGCGCGTCGGCCTCGAAGTCGCGCTTGTAGAGGATTTCCGCACTGAGCAACGCGCCGCCAAATGGGGCCTTGAAGATCGCGCCGATGCCGGAGCCGATGCCGGCGGCGACGGCGATACGCCGATCATGGTCGTCGAGGTGCAGCAGCCCGCCAAGCCAGGAGCCGAAGCCCGCCGAGATCTGCGCGGTGGGGCCTTCGCGGCCGGCGCTGCCGCCGGAGCCGATAGTGATGGCGGAAGCGACCAGCTTCACCAGCGGGATGCGCGCTCGAATGCGCCCACCCTTCTCGTGGAACGCCTCGATGGCCGCATCCGTGCCGTGGCCCTCCGCCTCAGGGGCCAGACGGAAGATAATCACGCCGGTCAGCAGGCCACCGAGCGTGGTGACGACGGGAATCAGCCAGCGACGCGAGATGTCGGTGATGACCGCGGTGCCACCCTCGCCGGCGGGCTGCGGTGGATAGAAGCCGGCGATGCCGCCGAGTAAGACGTTGGTGGCGAAGCTGATGGCGGCGGCGAAGGCGATGGCGCCGAGGCCGGCCACCACACCAATCAGCGCGCCGATCAGCAGCCAGCGCTGGAAGTAGGCGCGGGTGTAGCGCTGGAAGGCGCGCAGCAGCGCGGGCGGCTCCTCACGCTGGTCAGGGCGTTCTGGTGCCGGTTCGGCTGAGAGCGGCAGACCGTGGGCGATGCCACGCAGGAGGCGGCGCACGCCTGGCAGCGGACCTGACGCGACGGGCTGGCGCCCTGTGTTGCTCTCGCCCCCATCCCCCGCGCCTCGCGCCCGTGCCATGTGTCGCGCCTCCTCCCGTGCTGCCGCGTGCCTCAGCCGTTGGTGGGCCCCACGCGTACAGGAGTAGTCTATCACACCGCGAAAGACTTCTATCTTGTTGCGAAGGAGTGAACCTTCGTGGATGCCCTGCTGCCGATCCGGCGTCTTCGGTGAGCGCCTCCACCAGGCGCCGGATCGGGTAGCCGGTATTGTTCGATGCGTCTACGGCGTGCGCTGGCGCCGGAACGTGATGACATAGAAGTTGGTGAACATCGTGCGCTGGCCCAGGAGTGCAGCCAGGCACCCGGGCTTCACCTGTACACCAATTGTGTCCACTCGGTAGAATTCCCAGCCCTGTACTGCCCGCTCGTTCGCTACGCTCTGCACATAGAATGCCGCCTCGTTACCGACGTACTCCTTCCGTTTGATCTCGATGTTCGGTGGAACTTGGACCATCGAATACTCGTACTGCATAGAATTACCTGCCTTTCGTTTGACTCTACGAACACGAGTCGTTGTGCAGCATTTGGAGTGTAACATAGCAGGTTCACCAGTGCAATATCTCTGCCCCCCGGGCGACAAAGTCTGCGGCCTGTATGAGCATCCAACGCGCGCACTGTGCTATCCTCGAGGGTGGGATAGCTCAGCCAGATAGAAGTCGAGAGTATCACCATCATGCCCACCCAGAGCACCATCAATCCAGCGCGGCTCGCCGTGTTCCGCCAGCTCTTCCAGGCGGTGGCCGAAGAGATGGGCGAGGCGCTCATGCGCACCGGCTTTAGCCCCAACATCAAGGAACGGCGCGACTTCTCGTGCGCGGTATTCGATGCGCGGGGTGCGATGCTGGCGCAGGCCGAGCACCTGCCCGTCCACCTCGGCTCGATGCCGATGAGCGTGCGCGCGGCGCTGGCCGCGCACCGCCTCGGCCCCGGTGACATGGTGATGCTCAACGATCCCTATGAGGGCGGCACGCACCTGCCCGACGTGACGGTGGTGGCGCCAGTCTTCGCCGCCGGGAACGAGCAGGAACAGCCCGCATTCTACGTCGCCAATCGCGCGCACCATGCCGACGTGGGCGGCATCGCACCGGGCAGCCTGAGCCTTTCGAGCGAGCTGTTCCAGGAGGGCATCATCCTGCCGCCGGTGCGGGTTGTGCGTAGCGGCGAGCTGGATGCCGACGTGCTGGGCATCTTCCTGCGCAACGTCCGCACACCCGACGAGCGCCGTGGCGACCTCCTGGCGCAGATCGCCGCCAACCGCACCGCCATCGTCCGCCTCGAGCAGTATCTCGCACGCTACGGCCTGCCTGAACTGGAGCGCTACGGCGCCGCGCTGCAGGACTATGCCGAGCGCGTGATTCGCTCGCTGCTGGCTGAGCTGCCCGATGGCGAGCTGCGCGCGGTGGACTATCTCGACGACGACGGGCTAGGCACCGCCGACGTGCGGATCGCGTTGAGCCTGCGCATCGAGGGGGAGAGCGCCACC
>DASUBU010000084.1:0-5713 GCA_035763125.1 Ktedonobacterales bacterium | reverse complement strand
GTAGATATCGGCGTAGGCGAGGACGGCCAGCGCGCGATGCGGCGGACTCTCGATCAGCCGGACGGTCGCTTCGAGCACGGTGGCGCAGGTGCCCTCCGAGCCGACCAGCGCGCGCGCGACGTGGAAGCCGCGCTCGGGCAGCAGGTCGGGCAGGTTGTAACCGGAGACGCGCCGCGGGATGGCGGGATAGCCGGTGCGGATGTCGTCGGCGTAGCGCTCGCGCAGCGCATCCAGCGCGGCGTAGAGCATCGCGCGGCGGCCGTCGCCCGCAATCAGGCGCGCCAGCTCCTCCTCGCCGGTCGCACCCACACGCAGCCGCAGGCCGTCAGAAGTGACGATCTCCAGCTCTTCGACGTTGTCGGAGGTCAGCCCGGCGGCGATGGAGTGGACGCCGCAGGAGTTATTGCCGATCATGCCGCCGAGCGTGCAGCGGTTGTGGGTGGAGGGATCGGGGCCGTAGGTGAGGTGGTGGCGCTCGGCCTGAGCGCGCAGATCGTCCAGCACAACGCCCGGCTGGACGCGGGCGAGCCTGCGCTCGGGGTCCAGCTCCAGCACGGCGTGCATGTACTTCGAGAAATCGAGCACCACAGCCACGTTGCAGGTCTGGCCGGCGAGACTGGTGCCCCCGCCGCGCGGCAGCACCGGCGCGTCGAAGCGGCGGCAGGCGTCGATCGCGGCCAGCACGTCGTCGCTATCACGCGGGATGACAACGCCAATCGGCACCTGCCGGTAATTCGAGGCATCGGTGGAGTAGACCGCGCGGCTGCCGGCGTCGAAGCGCACCTCGCCGCGCACCGTGCGCCGCAGCGCCTCGGCCAGTCCCCGCGCGTCCACCTTCGCCCCCGCGGACACCTGTTCGCGACCCGCATATGAGCGACCCATGCGCTGCCGACCCATCGGCTGTCCCCTCCCGCTGCTGGCTCCCCGCCCCCTGCTGCTCTGACGGCACGCTCGCCGGGTGCGCCTGAAGCATCACATAGCGTGGCACACCCTCCACATGCAAGTCCCAAGGACAGCGGAGACCCGTAGGAGCCGCCCGCTCGTGGTCAGCGGGAGTGCAACGTTTGCCTGTAGGATGCGCCGCCGGCGCCTCAGGCCGGGAACTTCGCTCTGCCCTCCCCTACCTACTACGCCGGGCGAGGCAGGTCTCGCCACTCCACTATACAGGCTTCTGAGGAGCTCTCTGCCTGGCTTCATGGTCGCTCCCCGCCCGCTCCATCAGCCCCTCCCACATCGCTCAGCAGCGCCACCAGGCGGACGGCGGCCTCAGGGATCAGCGTGCCCTTCGCCTCGGCCAGGGGTAGGGCTACCCGGCCGAGCGCCCGGTACGCGTCGCGCAGGGCGGCGAGCCGCGAATCGCGTCCGGCGTGCTCGTCCAGCCAGGCGAGGTGGGCCGCAACGGTGCCGGCGTCGCCGCGCGCAACCGGGCCTGTCAACGCGGCCGGCAGCCCAGCCGTGGCGAGATTCTCGACGGTGGCCCTCAATAGCGGCAGCAATGCGCGAAGTGCCTCCGCCTGGGGAACGCCGAAGTTCACCCACAGCTCAGTCGCCGCACCGAGCAGCGCCACGATGTAGTTCGAGGCCAGCACGCCAGAGATATGGTAGGGCAGGCGGTCGTCTGGTCCCAGGCGGATGACATGCCCGCCGAGCGCGGCGACCAGCGCCTCCAGGTCGGCGGCGAGCGCGAGGTCGGCGCAGTCGAGCGCCCAGGTGACGCCGGCGAGGCGGTCGAGAAGCGCCGAGACAGGCGTGCCGGACGGCTGGCGCGTAAACGTCATCATCGGATGCAGGGCGGCAATGCGCGCGCCTCGTGCGGCGGCTGGGGCGAGGAGAGCGGCAGGATGGGCGCCGCTGAGGTGAATGACGGCCTGCTCCGCGCGCCACGGCAGCGCCGCGACCAGCCCGGCGATGGCATCGTCAGGCACGGCGAGGAAGACTACGTCGCTGGCGGCCATGACACCTGCCGGCGATTCGACGGCGGGAGCGCCCGGCAGGACGGCGGCCATGGCGCGGGTGGCGTCGGGGTGGCGCGTGGCGAGCGTGGAGACCTGGGCGCCGCGGTCAGCGAGGACGCGCGCAAGCGTCGAGCCAGCCGCACCCACGCCGACAAAGCCGATGCGGCCCAGGGCGGCAAGGTCAGGACGGCGGTCGGACATCCCATTCCCCGGCGTGCTGTCGGTACTCGTCGGCCAGGTCACGCGAGACCAAACGAGGCCAGATATCTAATCGAGATACTCCCTCAGCAGACGGCTGGCCGTGGGGTGGCGCAGCTTGCGGATGGCACGCTCCTCGATCTGGCGAACGCGCTCGCGGGTGACGTGCAGCTTCTTGCCGACCTCTTCGAGCGTGTGGTCCTCGTCGTCAATCAGGCCGAAGCGCAGCTCGATCACCTCGCGCTCGCGCTGGGTAAGGTTGCTCAGCGCGCGGCGAATCTCATTGCGCAGCAGCGCGCGGTCGGTGGCATCCGACGGGCCGGGCGTCTGGGTATCCTCGATGATGTCGGCGAGGGAGTTTTCCTCTTCCTCCGAGAGCGGTGCGTCGAGCGAGAAGACCTTTTCAGCCCACACCAGCAGCTCGCTGACGCGCGCGCCGGTGATGCCGAGGCGCTCGCCGATCTGATGCGGGGTGGGCTCGTGGCCGAGCTCCTGGTAGAGCTGGCGCGTCACGCGGCGCACGCGCATCACTTCTTCCATGATGTAGACGGGCAGGCGAACCGTGCGCGTACCTTCGAGGATCGAGCGGGTGATGGCCTGCTTGATCCACCAGGTCGCGTACGTGGAGAACCGGAAGCCTTTCTCGGCGTCGAACTTGCTGACCGCGCGGATCAGGCCGATGTTGCCTTCGCCAATCAGGTCTTCGAGGGGCAGGCCCTGTCCGACATACTTCTTGGCGATGGAGACAACCAGGCGCAGATTGGCTTCGATCAGCTGATTGCGCGCATAGCGGTCGTCACGTGCGACACGGCGAGCAATCTCGAGCTCGCTCTGCGCCGAGAGCAGGCTAATGCGCGAGATCTCGCGGAGGTAGAGGCGCAGGCTATCGCTGGTGCCGAGCGCGCCGACATCGGAGGGGTCACTCTCGATTACCGGCTCCGGCTCCGCGCGTGCTGCTCGCTCTGCCTCATATACCGCAGCGCGGTCATCCATAGTCATGTAAACCGCTCGTTCCTCCAGGGGGTCTCTTGCCCGCGCAGTATAGCACCGGCGATGGGGTGTCGCAAGGGGCGAGGGACCGCAGCGACCGGCCAATTCGGGCCATAGGGAGGGGGCGCATTGGTCCTGGGTACAGCATAGTGCGTGCCGGGCGGCGCGATTGGCAGGCGCGCAGGACGGGAACGTATACTGCGACCAGCAGGCTCCTGGCGACCACCTACACGAAGTGAGGGATTCCGATGGCGGCCGACGACGTTCGCAATGCGCAACAGCACAACATGACCGACTACGAGCAGGCGCGGCGCGACTTCCGGTGGGAGTGTCCGCCGGACTACAACTTCGCGCTCGACACGCTGGGCAAGTGGGCCGAGGACCCTGGGAAGCTGGCGATGTTGTGGGTCGGACCGGATGGCCGCGAGGAGCGCTACACCTTCGTCCACTTCGACGAGCAGAGCAGCCGCGCGGCCAACGCCTTCGAGAAGCTGGGCATCGCCAAGGGCGACCGCGTGCTGGTGATGCTGCCGCGTGTGTCGGAGTGGTGGGAGGTGATGCTGGGACTCATGAAGCTCGGAGCGGTCAGCATCCCAAGCACCACGCTCCTGACGCCCAAAGACATCCAGTACCGGGCGGAGCTGGCCGAGCCGGTAGCGCTCATCACGGACCGAGCGGGCGCGGAGAAGTTGGCGCAGGTGCGCGCGCTCTGCCCAACCATCAAGCACGCAATCGTGGTGGGTCAGCCGGGCGACGAATGTCCGGAAGGCTGTGTGAACTACCGGCTGGCGGCCGACGTAGCCTCGCCCGAATGGTACGGCCGCAAGACCGTGGCGAGCGATCCATGCCTGATCTACTTCACCAGCGGCACGGTCGGCTACCCGAAGATGGTGCTGCACACGCACGCGTCCTATCCGATGGGCCACACGCTGGTAACAGGCCACTACTGGCTCGATCTCGGCCCCGACGACCTGCACTGGAACCTCTCGGAGACCGGCTGGGCCAAGTTCGCTTGGAGCAACTTCTTTGGGCCGTGGGGCGACGGCGCGGCGCTCTTCATCCACGATAGCCGTGGCAAGTTCAACGCGCGCGAGACGCTGGAACAGATGGTGAAGTACCCGATCACTACATTCTGCGCGCCGCCGACCGCCTACCGGATGCTCGTGCAGGAGGACCTGAAGAGCTGCCAATTCGCCGCGCTGCGCTGGTGCGTGGGGGCCGGCGAGCCGCTCAATCCGGAGGTGATCGAGGCATGGCGGGCGGCGACCGGCATGACGATCCGCGACGGCTATGGCCAGACCGAGACGGTCCTGATCTGCGGCAACTTCCCCACAATCGAGGTACGCCCAGGCTCGATGGGCCTGCCCAGCCCCGGCTTCGAGCTGGCGGTGATTGACAACGACCTGGCCGAGGTGGGGCCGAACCAGGAGGGCGACATCGCGATCCGTGTCAAGCCGGAGCGCCCACTGGGCCTCTTTGCCGAGTACTGGATGAATCCAGAGGCGATGGAGCGCAGCTTCCGCGGTGACTGGTATTTGACCGGCGACCGCGCCTACCGCGACGCCGATGGCTACTTCTGGTTCGTCGGCCGTGCCGACGACGTGATCATCTCAGCAGGCTACCGCATCGGGCCGTTCGAGGTGGAGAGCGCGCTGGTAGAGCACGCGGCGGTGGTCGAATCGGCGGTGGTGGCCAGCCCGGACGCGGTACGCGGCGAAGTGGTCAAGGCGTTCGTGATTCTGGCGCCGGGCTATACGGCGAGCGACGCGCTGGCCGCGGAGCTGCAGGAGTACGTCAAGAGCGTTACCGCGCCGTACAAGTATCCGCGCGAGATCGAGTTCGTCACCGCGCTGCCCAAGACCATCAGCGGCAAGATTCGCCGCGTGGAGCTGCGCGAGCGCGAGCGCCGGAACAAGCAGGGGCAATAGAGAGATTTCACCACGGAGGACACGGAGGACACGGAGGACACGGAGGCAGAGAGAGTGGGGGATACTAACCCGCGCAGGCGGGTTTCGTGGCCACAGGCCATCTAGGCGCGAATTCAATCGCCGGCTCTCCGGCTCCCGGTCTTGACGCCAGCGGGCGACCGCCCTAGACTCTGAGGGAAACGATGAGCGGCGGCGCCCAACGGCGGGCGCGGCATGCAGGATGAGGCGAGCGCATGGCGAATACGACTCCTCCCAGCACGAGCGCCGGCACAGAGGGCGCGGCGCCCGAGCGGGTCTACGTGAAGATTCCGAAGGCGGGGCCAGGCCAGGGCTACCGCGCGCCGAAGAACTATCAGCGGCCGCTGGTGGACCTGGTGTGGCGGGTGCTGGTGGTGCTGATGTGCCTCTCGCTGCTGGTCATTCCGCTGGCGATCATCGGGATGATCGTCTTCCTGCCGGCGAGCGCCGGCCACCACAACGCCTACGAGGAAGGCTTCCTCTGGCTGTGGATCCCGATGTTCCTCTTCGTCGAGGCCATCGCGCTCTTCGTGGCGATCGGCATTGGCCGCGCGGCGCTGGGCATCGCTGGCAGTGGTCCCTTCGAGCGCTAGCGAAGCCTGACCCGGACCGCAGCCATTTCGC
>DASUBU010000083.1:0-27455 GCA_035763125.1 Ktedonobacterales bacterium | reverse complement strand
AGATCGCCTCGCATGCGCTGGCCGAGCGAAAGCTGGCGCACCGGCGTCTGGATGAATTCATCGAGATCGAGCATGTGCCGCAGGCGGGCCAGATTCTGGGCATGGCGCGCGGCGGGCACGCGGTAGAGATGCCGCAGAAGCTGGAGCGAGTCAATCAGCGGCAGGTCCCACCAGAGCTGCGAGCGCTGGCCGAAGACGACGCCGATACGCGCGGCCAGCTCACGTCGCTGCCGCAGTGGATCCAGCCCCGCCACGCGCATCTCGCCGCCTGAGGGTGTCAGGATGCCGGTCAGCATCTTGATGGTCGTGCTCTTGCCAGCGCCGTTGGGGCCGATCAGGCCGATCATCTCGCCGGCCGCCACTTCCAGAGAGAGATCGCGCACCGCCACCACCTCGCGCACCACCGGGTCCACGATGCTGCGTAGGCCGCCGACCACCCCTGCGCGCCGGGCCGCCACGCGGAACGTCTTGCGCAGCCCCCGCGCCTCGATCATCGCCGTTGCCGTCGTCACCGTCGTCGCCGTCGTCGCCATCACGCTCGCCTCCGCTTGCTGCATACTGTCATGTTTATCGGGTCATCCGCGGTATGTTCGGTCGCGAGCACAGGGAGCGTATGCTGATGCCGCTCGCCTCAGCGGCCTTCTGCACGTTCGGTCGCAGGGCGCAGGGGCACGGTGCCTGGCCGCCGGGCGTGCGCAGCACGCCCCCACGAGGCCGCCGCACTCCCTTCTTCGCTCCCGATCCCTCTGTGTCCTCTGTGTTCGATCTCTCTGCCCTCCTTCTGTGAAACGCCATGCTCTCCGTGGTGAACCCTCAGTTCCCGGTGCTCTGGTAGTGCCGGACGCCGAAGCTCCACGCCGCCCGCGCACCCGCGCCGAAGAGCAGCGCCGTCACCGGCGCGGCGAAGCCAGCCCACGGCGGCAGGCCGAACGGCGGCGGCCGGTCGAGCAGGTAGCATGCGGGCAGATAGGTGCCGAAGGCCAGCGGCACGACGAAGAGGAAGAAGGCCCGGAGTCCAGCGTTGTAGATGTGCAGCGGCCAGCTCATCATCTCGCGGCCGCCGTAGGTGAGGATGTTGGTCAGCTCGGTCGTCTCGACCGTCCAGAAGCAGAACGTGGCGCCCAGCAGCAGGATCGAGATGAAGATCACGGCGCCGCTGCCGATGCCCAGGCCGACCAGCAGCACCTTGGCGGCCGTCCAGTGGAGGCCATGCGGCAGCAGCCGCAGCGCCAGCAGCACAATGGCGATGCCCTCGGTGATGCGCCCTAACCGGCGCAGCTTGAAGTCGCTGGTCGCCACCTGCAATAGCACGCCCGCCGGACGCAGCAGCACACGGTCGAACTCGCCGCGCCGGATCGTCTCGGAGAAGAGATCTATCCCGGCGCCGAAGAGCTCCGCGAAGCCAAAGCAGATCGAGGTCAGCCCGTAGAGCAGCGCCACCTCGCCCACACTCCAGCCGGCCAGCGTCGGGAACGGACCGAAGAGGATCAGCACCGCCGAGAACTCCAGAAAGGTGACACAGAAATAGGTCAGGATGTCGGTCGCCAGATTGGCTTTGTACTGCGCCTGCGCCCGCACCTGCTGCATCACCAGGTGACGGTAGAGCCGCAGATCGTCACGCGCGGATTCGAGCATCGAGAGCGCCTTTCGTTAGGAGAGCAAGCTGGATGTGAGGGCGGCGGGCTCAGTGCGGGCTCAGCCGCCCTGCACTACCACACGCCGCGCCGCGGCGGCCGTCAGCGCGCGGGCCAGCAGCGTCAGCGCGACGAGCCACATCGCCTGCAGCAGCAGCGCGCCTAGCAGGTCGGCGCCGCTCAGCTTGCCCATGAAGATCTCGGTCGGGACGTTGAGCATGCCCGAGAACGGCGACCAGAGCGCGATCGTGCGCATGGCGCCCGGCAGGAACGGCAGCGGGACGTACGTGCCGGCGAAGAACAGCGCAACCACCGAGGCCATCCCGCCAACCGCGCGCGCCTCTAGCAGCCAGAAGGCGATCACGTTGTAGAGAAAGCGGAAAGCGATCCCCAGCCCGGTGCCGAACACCAGGCTGAGCGCGAAGGCGGGCAGGACGCGCCATTCGCCGGGCAGGCCGATCCCGAAGAGCAGCATGCCGGCGAGATAGGTGGGGACACAGCGGTAGAGCAGGTAGTAGACGCTGGCGCCGGCTTCGCGGCTGAACCAGTACCAGGTGAAGTCGCAGGGTTTGGCCAGATCGGCGATCACCTCGCCGGAGCGGATAGTCAGCATCAGGTCGTACCAGCTAAAGCGCAGCACGACCATCGTCAGCGCCTGCATCAGCCAGACGTAGCGGAGCGTGTCGCGCAGATCGAAGCCGGCAGCGGTCGGCCGCGCGCGGAAGAGCGCGATGTAGACGTAGCAGAAGATGATGCCGAAGAAGACGTTCGCGGCCATGCCGGCGAGATTGGCCCAGCGGTAGATCAGCAGGCGGCGGAACGAGCTGCGCGCCACCTCGACGTAGAACCGCAGCACAAGGAGCCTCGCTTTCTGGCGGGACCGGCGCGCGCCGGGCAGCACAAATACCCAGCCCTCACGCTTGGGGGCCGGGTGGAGAAGACGACTTGCGGACACGCGGATATGCGGGATAGGCCGCGCCTACCCCGTGTCGCCCCTTCCGTGCGGCTGGGCCGGCGAAGGGGCGTTCGTATACTGTAGCATGCGTATGCGAGGGCGGTCAATCGTCCCGCTGGCGGCAGCGCACAGGGCAGTGCTAGACTTGTTGGATGGGGCACGATGGGAGATGCCCCTGCAGAGCGCGGTCACGAGCATTGGGCTGCGGCCGGCGCGGGGATGGAGAGGAGCGGCGAGCAATGCCACGACGCGAAGGGCGCGGAGGCCATGGGGCGCGGAGCCACGCCGCACACAGCGGGGGGGCGAGCCGCCGGACGCAGCCATCGCCTCCGGCGCTGAGCGACGAGCAGCGATCGCAGGTCGAGGCGCTGCTGGCGGAGGTGCCGGCGCTCGCCGCAGCGCTACATGCCGCCCAGCCGCAGGGTCGCGGGGAGCTGCTGACCGCGCTCAACAGCGTCACCAGTGCGGCTGAGCCGGCCGCTGTCGCGTTCACCGAACGCCTGGGCGGGCTGAGCGGCGAGCAGGCCCGCGCCGCCGCCGATGTGGCAAACGCCCTTGGCGAGCTGGAGCCGCGTGCCGACGTTGCCCGCCAGGCCCGCCGCTCGCGCATCCGGCTGCGCTCGGCAGGGATCGTCCCGTCGCTGGTAATCCCCGCGGCGACCGCACCAACCGCGCTGCCCGTAGATACACCCCTCGACCGCCCGCTGCTGGCCGAGGCTTACGTCTCCCGCACCCGCGAGAACGGCGAGCTGAATCTGATCACCGCCTGGCAGGAGGGCCGCGACCCCAACCAGCTTCAGCCGTGGGCTTTCCTATTGGACTTCTGGCGCGAGGGCATCAAGGATGTCATCCACATGGAGCCGATGCGCCGCTCGCGGTTTCAGCGCGAGGTGATCGAGGGCATGCGGATTGAGCAGCAGGCAACGCTGGTCCCGCTCACCTGGGCGCAGGCGCGCCGGCTGGTACAGGACGCCCTCGCCGTCAACGCCTGGCGTGGCACGTCGCCAGCCGAGGAGTTCGAGCACCACCGTGCCCAGTTCGAGCGCCTGCTGCTGGCGGAGCCGGCCGACGAGGCGCAGGCGGCCGAGATCGCCGCCGAAGACGAGCGCTTCGCGCGCGAGGGCGACCGGCCCTTTATCGGGACCGACATCGAAGCGGACGAGATGGTCGTCAACTGGGTCGGCGCCTGGAGCCTGGGCGATTACGGCCTGGCCTACGATCTGCTCGGCGACGATCACCCCATTCGCCGTGCCCAGTCGCGGGCCGAGTACATGGCGCTGCGGCGGCAGTGGGCCGACGAGGCGCAGCCGGACGGACTACGGGTGACGGTGGCGCGCGAGCAAGAGCGGCGCGCAGGCGCGCTGTGGGTGCCGGGAGCGCCAGCGGGCGCCGCGGGGCTGGGCGCCGTTCGGCCGGAGCTAGAGGCCTTCTGGTCGCTAGTGCTCAAAGATGTCGAGATGGGCGGCCAGCTTGAAGAATTGCCCATGGCGACGCTGCTCAGCCGCGAGACCGGGCGTCACTGGTACTGGACGGGCTATACCCTCGAGCGTGATCGCACCTATGGCATCTGGCTGGTCGCCCGCATGCGCGATGAAGGCGCCGCAAGCCAGGCGCTGACGCTGGAGGAGCTGCAGAGGCGGATTGGCGAGGCGCGCGAGAAGGTTAAGCAGATCACCGCACAAGAGCCGCCCGCGCCAGGCAGCGAGGAGGCCGCCGCGGCCCTGCGGACGATCTCCGGCGAGCTAACGGCTGCGCTGCACTACGCCGACGCGCTGGCCGTCAAGCTGCCGCTGGATGAGACCGTGTTCCGCGAGGCGCTAAGCGACGCGCGCTCACTGGGCAATCACGAGCGGGCAGCGGCGCTGATCGAGCGGCGCGAGACGCGCTCCGGCGGCAGCGTGCGGCTGCAGTTCGAGCGCGGTATCGAAGAGTATCTGGTGGCCGACCAGTACGGCCGGCAGGGCGCACACGAGGTTGAGGCTGGCTGGCTGGACCGCGCGGTGCACACGTTGGAGCGGGTGGTCGAGGCTGAGCCGACGGGCGAGCACCTGCAGGGGCTGGGCGAGCTGCTGGCGCGGCAGGGGCACTACGAGCGGGCAATCGAGCGACTGCGCGAGGGCGTCCAGGTCGAGCCGGACCGCGCCATGCTCTATTCGGACCTCGCGGACGCCCTGATGAGCCAGGCGTCGGGCGAAGGAGTGGAGCACGCCGAGCCGCTGACCGAGGAAGAGCGTGAGCGACTGGCGCGCGAGGCGCTGGAGGCGCTGCGCGAGGCCAGTGCGCGGGATGCGTCTATCCATGGCATCTACACGCGGGTCGGCGCGATCTATGACGTGCTGGGACAGCCGGAGGACGCCCTGCTGGCGCTGCAAGAGGCGGTGCGCCACGACCCCGCTGATGCCGAAGCGCACTATGCGCTCGGCTCGCTCCATCTCTCGCAGGGCAAGCCAGCGGCAGCCGCCGCGGAGCTGGAGACGGCGGCGCAGCATGTGCCATTCTCGGTGCCGATTCGGCTGGCGCTGGCCTCAGCCTATACCGCCGCTGGGCGGCACGCAGAGGCACGGCGCGAGCTGGATTTCATTGACCGCGTCCAGCCAGGACTGCCGCAGGTGGCCGAGCTGCGCGCGCGACTGGCCAGGCACGCGAAGAAATAGCAGCTAGCGCAGCATGAGACGAGTGTGACACCCAGCACCCAATTCTTGTGCCTGTTGTGACGCCCATGCCATAGACTGGAAATGCGGGGAGTGGGACACCCGCCGGGGGCACCTCGAAACGCCTCCGCAATACGCGGGAAGGGGGGAGCAGCATGCTAACCTATTGGTTTCCCGCGCCCGTGTCGTATTGGTGGCCGCTGACGTTCGCTCTTGTATTCGCCGCTCTCGCCGTGTTCGCCGTCTATATGACGCTGACGCGGCGTGAAGAGGAGCAAGATGCGGGCACCATTGCGGCGTTGTACGCAGTAGGCCTCGGGGTGGCTGCGGTGAGCGAGTTCCTAATGTACCTGAATGTTGCGTTTGGGTGGTCGCTCGCCACGGTCTTCGCGGTGTCGACGGGTGTCGTGACCTTCTTCGCGATCGCGGCGGTGGTGATCACCATCCTGGCGATTGGCATTGCGGTGGCGATGCAGATCCGCGAGGAGGGCTCGTATCGGGCCGCGCACGGATGAGCCTGGACCCGCGACGAGCCGGCTGAGGGGCACGATGCCAGCGAACACGGAGGGGCGGCCTGTCGATGGCCGCCCCTCTGCTACTCCTCCGCGCGGGGATCCTGCAGCAGCTCGATCGCCGCATCGAGCACCTGCTCGGCTGAGATGGACTTCAGGCACGCGAAGGAGTAGCAGGTGTTCGGCACCCAGGGCGCATCGCTGCCGATGAAGTGGAAGCACGGGCTGCACGGCAGCGTGGAATGCACGATCCGCCCGCGATAGCTCCGGCGGCCGAGCGGGCGGAACTGCTCCCAGTTCGAGGGGCCGTAGATGCCGACGCTCGGCGTGCCGACCGCCGCTGCCATATGCAGTGGGCACGAGTCGTTGCCGATCAGCAGCGCGGACATCTCGATCAGCGCGGCGGTTTCCTTCAGTTTCGACTCCCCAGCCACCACATGCGCGTTGCGTGGCATCAGCGCCGCAACCTGCTCGCAGAGCGCGCGATCGGCCTTGCCGCCGATCAGCAGCACATGCGCACCCAGGCGTTCGACCAGCGCACTTGCCACCTGCGCGAAGCGCTCTGGCATCCAGCGTTTGCGCCCGTTGAAGCCCTCGCCCGCCACATGCAGCGTCACCAGCAGGTCGGCCGGCGAAAGGCCCCAGCCGCGCAGCAATCGGCGCGCTGCCATGCGGTCGCGCGCGGTCAAGTAGAGACGCGGCAGGCGTTCCGCCTCGTCGAGCGGCTCATCCAGGATCGGAGCCAGCGCGCCCAGGTAGTGGTCCACCGCGTGGCGCGTGCGGTAGCTCTCGGAGTGCGTTCCCAGCAGCCACCACAAGAGCGGCATGTGGACACCCAGTGGCTTGCGGTAGAGGCCGGCGATCCGCAGCACGATCGAGCCCACCGCCGAGAAATTGATGATGAGGTCGTACTTGGTGGAGCGCAGCTCGCTCAGTCCGCGGGCGAGGCGCATCACCTTGTTCTCCGGCCCCGGCTCATCCACGGTCAGCAGCGTATCCAGGGCGGGGTTATCTTGCAGGATGCCAACGTTGCTGCGCGAGGCCAGCGCGGTGATGCGTGCCAGCGGGAAGCGCCGCCGAAGCGCGGCGAGCGCGGGCGTCGCCAGCAGCGTATCACCGATCGGCAGCAACAGCGAGACGAGAATATGGCCGGGGTCGAGCGGTGTCTCCCAATCCGCGAAGTGGCGGTTGCGCCACTCGGTCTCGGGTGGTGCGATGGGCGCCAGCGAGCTGCCGCCGCCGAGGAATCGCATCGGCGGGGTGAGCCACGTCTCGTCCAGCGATCTCATCGCATTCTCCCTTGGCCCGCCTCCACGAGCGGGCCGCCCTGCGCACATCACTCCGTCTATCGGCTGCCGAGCGCTCCACATGCCGGACATCAGGATACCATATAGGCCCCGTCTGTGGGGCAGCATTCTCTGCTCATTAGTGTACCAGCCGGACGTCGCGCTTACCATGACCACCGAACCCATTGCGGGCGCCGAAGTAGAGGCTGCCGAGCCCCACGAGCGCGATGGCCACCGCGAGAATGTCCATTGCAGGGCCCAGGCCAAGAGTATCCGCCACCAGCCCCATCGCCAGCACTGATGGCACCGTCAGCGTGTTCAGCAGCATCCCCTGCAGTGCCAGCACCCGCCCCTTGATCCAGTCTGGCGAGTGTTCCTGCATCAACGTCTGCGCCGGTACGTTGATCAAGTCGAGCGCGATGCCCACCAGGAAGATCAGCGCCAGCGCGACGGCCAGATACGGTGGCCAGTCCCACCAGGCCGCATCATGTACCCGCGGCGAGGCGGCGATCGCCTGCGCCAGCGTCAACAGCACGGCACAGACCGCCAACAGCACGATGCCCAGCGCGATCGTGCGCACGTAGTGCAGCCGGCGCACGATCAGTGGGGTCAGTGCCGAGCCGACCACCAGGCCGACCCCGGCAGGCCCCAACACCAGCGCCGCGTACTCTTTGGGCCGATGGAAGAAGACCGAGACGAACTGTGGTGCAATGGTGGCGACGATGGCAACCACCGTCCCACCCAGGCAGAGCTGGAAGACGGCATTGAGCAGCACGCGGTCGCGCCGCATAAAATGCCAGGCCTCGACGATACCCGTCCAGATGCCGCGCCATTGGCCTTCCTCGCGCCGCCGAGCCGGATGGGTGCGGCGCTGGAAGTGGAACTTGGCGCGCGGAATCGAGAGGATGAGCAGCGCGCACACCAGATAGAAGACCCCGGCGATCAGGAAGAGGCTCTCAATAGATCGCAGATCTACGCCGAAGCGCTGCGGCCCGATGTGGACCGTGGGCACGAAGAGCACAATCGCCGGCCCCAGGATGATCAAGCCGAGCAGTTGGGCCAGCGTGAACGTGATATTGAAGAGCGCCAGCGCGTTCATCAGCTCATCCGGATGCACCAGCAGCGGGATGGTGGCGCCTTCGGCCGGCGCGAAGAACTGGCCGATCAGCGCGGTGATGAAGCTGAGGATGAGGACGGGGATCAGTGCGTGCTGGTCCACGAAGAGCGAGAGCACGAAACCGCCGGCCGCCACCGCCCGCAAGACATTGCTGATCCACAGCACGGTGCGGCGATTGAGGCGGTCCACCAGCACACCGGCTGGGGCGCCGAAGAGCGCTGGCGGCAGACTGAAGGCGATGATCGCGAAGCTGGTGTAGGTGACGTTGTTGCCGATGCTGGCGACCAGCACGATCAGCCCGTAGTTCGAGGCGTTCATGATGGTCTGCGAGATAAGCTGCGCGACCCACAGCCGCAGGAAGTAGCGGTTGCGCAGCACCGTGCGGAAGCCCCGTGAGCCGGCCGCCACATCCAGTCGCGGATCCGCCAGGTCTCCGCTGAAAGGCCCGCGCATCGGGCGCATGCCCATGCCGTTCAGGCGTTGGGCCTCGCTCTCGCGGTGCATGCCAGCCAGATAGCGAGCGTCGGCGCGCTGACTACCGCCGGCACTGCCCCCGCGGCCGTTGGTGCGCGGGGCGTCCGCGGAGCTCGATTCCCGATCGCCGGGGCGCTGGAGGTTCGCCATGTTACGACTCACCTGCCGGCGGTGGATACGCATCGGCCCCGCGCGAGAGGATCTGCTTGACGCGTCGCTCCAGCTCGCTGCGCGGTAGCAGCACGCGTCTCCCGCAGCCCTCACATTTGAGGCCGATGTCGGCACCCAACCGCACCACGCGCCAGTCGGTGCTGCCACAGGGATGCGGCTTGCGCAGGCGCACGCGGTCGTACATGCCCAGCTCTAAGATCGCCATGCGTCGTCCGTTCTATTCCCGCTCGCCGTTGCCCCGCACATGCCACGGCGCCCGTGTGGGCTTCCGCAAGACGCCCCTACGAGCCAGGTGTGCCGTTGCGGTAGAGCCCGCGCAGTGCGATATACTCGCAGACCGAGTCAGGCGCTAGATATCGGATTGGCAAGTCCGCGGCCACCCGCTCGCGCAGCTCCGTCGAGGAGATGTCGAGCTCCGGCCCTGCCAGAACCCGCAACTTCGCCGCTAGGCCTGGCACCGCCGCCGCCAGCCGTGCGACCTCGCCTTCTGGCGCTGGCACGCCCGGCCGGTGGACCGCGGCGATCTGGTCCGCTCCGGCCACGACACCCGCCGGGTCGCGCCACTGCGGCAGATACGCCAGCATGTCCCAGCCGAGGATCAGCACCAGCCGCGCGTCCGGCCCCCATTCGTCGCGCAGCAGACGCAGTGTCTCCACTGTATACGAAGGACCCTGCCGCTTCAGTTCGACAATCGAGATGCCGAAGCGCGGATTGCCGGCGATCGCCAGCTCGACCATCGCCCGCCGGTCGGCCCCCGAGCTGATCGTGCGGCCGGGCTTGTGCGGCGGCTGACCAGTCGGGATGAACCAGACACGCGCCAGACTGAGGCGAGCGCAGACCTCCTGGGCGAGCGCGAGATGGCCGACATGCGGCGGATCGAATGTCCCGCCAAGGATACCATAGGCAGGTCCCTGTTGCACGAGGTAGCTCTCCTTGGGGCGTGATCGGTCCAGATCGTAACGAGCGAACGAGCGTAGGTACCGGTGATGGCGGCAAGAAGCCCAGGTGCTAGACAGAGGCGCCTACCGCTGGTTCCGCCGCCGTGACCTCGGCCGTGGGCAGCGCCGTGCGCAGACGCTCGATGGTGTCCGAGACTACGCCAGCCAGCGCGCCCACATCGCTGGAGGAGAGCCACAGCACGACGCGCAGCTCGAGCTTGCCATTGCTCGCGCCGCTCAGCACTACCTGCGGCGCCGGCTGCTGCAGAATGCCGGGCAGGCCGGCCAGCGCGCTGCGAATCTCGGCATCGGCGGTTTCCATGCCGTCGGGGCCGGCGTCGGGGAGGGCCAGTGTGAGCACGGCGCGGCGCTGGCGGTAGAAGCTCTGGTTGACGACCGGCGAGCTGAACAGCAGTTGGTTGGGCACCAGCACGCGCTGTCCCTCGGCGGTGCGCAGGGCCGTGTAGCGGATCTGGATATCCTCGACCATCCCGCTGTAGGGGTTGAGCGTGATGTAGTCGCCGATTACGAAGGGGCGTTCGAGCAGCAGGTAGATGCCGGCGACCAGGTTCTTCAGCACGTCTTGCAGCGCCAGGCTCAGCGCGACGGTCAGCGCGCCGAGCAGCGCGACTGGGAAGACGATGCCGGTGCCCCAGATGGCCAGGATCACCACCGCGCCAAGCGCAAGCGTGGCGACGTAGACGATGCGCCCGACCAGCAGCGCAAGATTGGCGTTCACATTCCCGCGTTTGAGGCTCTCGGCGACGCTCTGCTGCAGGCGGCGGCCCAGTCCAAGCGCCAGCGCCACCACCAGCAGAGTCTCGCCGACATGCAGCGCCAGATCGCCCAGGCCGCTGGTCAAGGTCTTGATCTCTTGTTGGGCGGGGATGACAACGTCCCACAGCCAGATCACGGCGATTGCCACCAGCGCGGCGAACCAGACGCTCAACCGCGTGACGCGGCCCAGCCAATGACCGGCTCCGCGCTTGGCCATCCGGACAAGTGATCCCACGTGGCGGCCATCCTGCCCAGCCTCGCCCTCGACGCTCACCGGCACGCGGCTGGCCAGCTCGCCCAGCCAGTGCGCCACCAGCAGTGCCGCAATCAGCACCAAGAGCGTGAGCCCCCCCCGGATGGCGACCGGCACCGCGACATCGGGGATGCCGGGGATAGTGATAGGGGCTTTGGGAGTGGGCAATACCTGCGGCATGGGGCGGTCCTCCGCGCAAGAGTATAGCATGGCGAGACCGGCAGATTGCGCAGGACCAGGATCGCGAGCCCACTTCCACGATGGCGGCGAACATGTGGCCACGCGATGGCAATTGGGTGCGGCACGTCCGAGCCAAGCGAGAGGCAGTAACCTAAACCTATGGGCCATCCGGATCGCCTGCGCGCATCCACCAGGCTGGGCCGCGGACGAACCGCGAGGTTCGAGGCGCAAGACGCCGACCTGTGATCGCGGCGCGAGCGGATTGTGCACACGATGTGATGTTTCTCCCCTACGTTGGGATAGAGGCGAGACGCCGCTATGGTGTGCTGACACTGGCGGGTTGAACGAGAGAGGCCGCTGCGAAACAGGGGGGACGTGTGGTCAGGGATGCCGCCTCCGCGCACATGGTCCACCCGCCAGGAAGTGCCCTCCGTGGGGACGAGGGGACGAGCAGAGGGCAGGTGAGCCGCATGGCAGCGCGCTGCACAGGCCAGGAGGTCTTTATGAGCTGGCGAGGGATCATCAGATGGGTGGCGGCTACGGCGGTGGCCGTCATGTTGATCGGTGGTAGCGTCATTGGAGGGATGGCGGCGCGAGCAGCGCCGGCTCGGTCAAGCGCAGCCGCGATCCCAACCTACGGGACACCACACGAGACGGGCAAAGTGGTGTTGCCGGAGCTGAGCAAAGATGGGCCGGCGCTGTGGACCCAGGCCCAGCCGAGCGCTCCGATAGGGCCTCTCGCGGTCCTCGCGTGGACCGGGACAGATGGCCGCCTCAATTTCATGTTTGGCAATGGCGGCATCACCTTTAGTGACAAGAAGACGCTCGGCGAGACGTCGTTCGTCCGGCCGGCGGTCGTGCGGGGGAAAGGTGAAGGCGGTTTCGTTGCGCCGGTTGCTCTGGCATGGACCGGCACGGATGCGGGTCATCACCTCAACGTGCTGTACGACGTGCCCGGCTCGACGGTCAAGAAGCTGACGCTCTGGAGTGAGACGAGCTTCACATCCCCGTCGCTTGAGTGGCTCAACGGCAGCACGGATACGCTGCTGCTGGCATGGGCCGGGACGGATGCGAGCCATTCGCTCAACATCATGCAGGTGCGCGTCACAAGCCAGGGGCTCGTGCAAGGCGCCAAGGTCACCTTCTGGAACTACCACAGCGCCGGCCAGCCAGAACTGATCGCCGACCGGACGTTTAGCGGCACGCCCCGGTTGTTTCTGGGCTGGAGCGATCTGACGAGCCACCGGCTCATGTGGGCGACATCACCGGACGCCAAGACGTGGACCCAGCAGCCCGCATTCGCCGAGTGGAGCGGCTCGGGGCCGAGCATGCTGGGGCTCAATGAACAGCTCACACACTATCCCCCATTCTGGATGGCGTGGGCGGGGATGGGTGCAGACGCGGCGCACCATGTGAATGTGCTGTACGCGCCCAGCGGCACGCAGGCGACCACCAACACCGTGAAGGCCATGCTACCTGAGACGGCGTCCGGCGGCCCGGTCGTCGGTTTTAACCTCTACTTGCCCGGCAAGGAGTTGCTCGTCGCGTGGACCGGCACGGATGCGGCCCACCATGTCAACGTAGCGACCATCGGCGTCTAGCTCCCCAGGAGGCGCTCGAACTCGTCGAGATATGCTCCAAACGTGTCGAGCGCCTCCTGCACGGGCTGCGGTGTCGAAAGGTCCACGCCCGCGTCGCGCAGCAGATTGATGCTGTAGTCAGCGTTGCCGGAGCGCAAGAAGCGCAGATAGCGCTCCACCGCTGGCTGGCCCTCGGTCAGAATCTGCTTGGCAAGCGCCGAGGAGGCCGAAATGCCGGTGGCGTACTGGTAGACGTAGAAGCTCGAATAGAAGTGAGGGATGCGCGCCCACTCGATCTCGATCAGCTCGTCCACGTTCACCACCGGACCGTAGTACTTGTCGTTGAGCTGCTTGAAGAGGCCGGAGAGCAGCTCGGGCGTCAGCGCCGCGCCGGCCTCAGCCCGCCGGTGCGCCTCGCGCTCGAACTCCGCGAAGAGCGTCTGGCGGTAGAGCGTGCCGCGGAACGTCTCGAGCGTGTGGTTGATGACGTAGAGCCGGACGGCCTTATCCTCGGTGTTCTGTAGCAGGAAATGCGTCAGCAGTGCCTCGTTGAGGGTCGAGGCGACCTCGGCGACGAAGAGCGTGTAGTGGGCGTAGGGATAGGGCTGCGTCTTCCAGGTGAAGAACGAATGCATCGCGTGGCCCATCTCGTGCGCCAGCGTGTACAGGCTATCAATCTTGTCCTGGTAGTTGAGCAGCACGAAGGGGTTCGTGCCGTAGGCGCCCCAGCTATACGCCCCCGAGCGCTTGCCCTGGTTCTCGTAGATGTCAATCCAGCGCGCGCCGAAGCCGCTAGTCAGCTCGCGCACGTACTCCTCGCCGAGCGGGCCGAGCGCACGGGCGACCTGCTCCTGTGCCTGCGCAAAGGGGACGGTGTACTCCACCTCCTTCATCAGCGGCACGTAGAGGTCGTACATGTGCAGCTCGTCCAGGCCGAGCACGCGCTTGCGCAGCGCGATATAGCGGTGCAGCTTGTCGAGATTGGCATCCACCGTGGCGACCAGATTGTCGTAGACGCCGACGGGGATGTTGTTAGGGCTGAGCGCCGCCTCCAGCGCGTCGCCGTATTTGCGGGCACGCGCGAAGAAGCCGTCGGTCTTGACCTGCGCGGCGTAGGTCGCGCCGAGCGTATTGCGCATGCCGCGGTAGGCGCCCAGCATCGCCTCGAAGGCGGCCCGCCGCACGCCGCGGTCGTGGCTCTCCAAGAAGCGCGGGACGTAATTGCCCTGGGTGAGCTGGACGTCCTGACCATGCTCGTCTTTCAGTACTGGCAGCTTGAGGTCGGCGTTATTGAGCAGCTCGAAGATGTGCTCTGGCCCACTGCCAAGCTCGGCGGCCTGCGCGAGCAGCGCCTCCATCTCGGCGGTGAGGATGTGCGGCCGCTGGCGATTGATCTCGTCGAGGAAATGGCGGTAGAGGTCGAGGCCGGCCGTCTCGGCGAGGAAGGCGTCGAGCCGTTCCTGCGGGATGGCGAGGATTTCGGGGGTGAGGTAGGCGCCTGCCGTCTGCATCTCATTGCCGAGGGTGGTGGCGCGGTCGGCCAGCGCCTGATACGTGCTGTTGGCGCTATCCTCGTGCATGCGCATGTTGGCGTAGACGAAGAGGCGCGCCCAGTGCTCCGAGGCCGTGTCGTGGGTCTTGAATGCCTCCAGCATCACCGCGCCGGACTCCCCCAGCCGCCCCTGATACGCGCTGATTTTCGGCAGCATCTGTTGAATAAAGGCGAAGTCTTGCTCCCAGTCGGCATCGGTGGGGTAGATAGTGGCGAGGTCCCAGGTGTGCTCGACGGAGATCTCACTGCGCTTGGGAAGCGTCTGGGCGGCGGATGCGGACATGGGATGGAGGCTCCTCATGCTAGGGAAACGGCGATGGCGGCAATGTGGGTTCGCGGCGGAGCGGGGCGTCAAGTCGCCGCGGGGCGTCCGCAAGACGCCCCTACGCGCGGATGTGGGCGAGACGCGCTGATAGCAGTGTACCGCATGCCGCCGCGACGCGGCACGCCCGATCGGCAGGCAAAGGGGGCGTTCGCCGGTCGTATAGGCATCTACTGGACGTCCGCAGCCGGAGAGCGACCTCGCGCTTATGGATGCTCCGCCACGAAGTCCGCCGCAGGCGGGCGAGAGGTGTCATGCGCTACGCGCCGGCCCCTCAAGGGGAAGCCGGCGCGTGTGTATGGAATGTGCCGCGCGGCTACGCCGGAGCGGCTTACGCTCCGCCGGGCTGGGCGCCGAGGTCGCGGCGCAAGCTGGTGGCGCGCTCGGCGGCCTGCGCTTCGAGGTGGTCGAGTGCCTGATTGGCGGCGCGCTTGGCCTCGTCGGCAAACTGCTGGCCATACGGAATCTGGCTGGCGAAGCGGTCAATCACGTTGCCCACGCGGATGTGCGCCTCCCTCAGCGCGCCAGCATTGGGACTGGTAGGCACCTGCACGCCGACTGGCTGGCCGTTCGGCCGCAGCTCCTGCTCCTCCTCGCGCTGGAGCGTCTCCTCGGCGCTCCCCTGGCCGCCAGCGGACGCCGGTTGAGCCTTCTCCGGCTGGGTAAGGCCTTGCTCGGTGGCCCGGCCATTGCCAGCCGTGGCAGCCGTGGCCGTTTCGGATTGTTCCTGCCCGGCTGGCGGCTTGGTCACCCGGGCGCTTGACCGCCGCCGGGATGGCTGCTCCCCCTCCGTGCCGCGCTCGCTCTGAGCCTGGCTCGTGTCGTCGCTCTGTGCCGCGCTCTGCCTGGTCCGTCCGCGCTTCCCCGTCTCCATGGGCGTGCCCGAGAGGCGGTTCGCTTCCTCAGACGTGGGCGCGGCGGGCACGGTCTTCTGCTCGCCGGGGCTGGCCTGGGGACCGGGGGGCAGTTCCTGGTTGGGAATCAATGGCTGATTCTGCTGATACGTCTCGGCTGGTTGTTGATCTTGTGCCTGCTGCTGGGGCTGCTGCTTCGTCCGTTGCTGTCGTCCTCGCGGCGTCTGCTGCTCTGTGTCGGTCACGTGATCAGTTGCGTGCATCGTTCCTCCCTGGCGCGCCGCTGCGCGCCTCGTGCCGGCCGTCGCGGCGGCCTCGCGCTCGCGCGCCTGATCGCCTGCGGGCGGCTCCGGCGTGGCTGACGCTCCGGGGTCCGAGACAGCCGGCGGATTCCAGGCGGCGGCTTCGGCGGGCATCGCCTGCTCGTCCGCGCCGAGCGGCTGGCTTCCGGGCGGCTGCGTCGCCCACGGGCCGGCGCCAGGCTGCCCGCTCTCATCTGGCAGGCGCGTCTGGTCCGGGCTGCTCGTCGGGGTATAGCGGTCGGCATCGGCGTTCATCGCGCCGCCGTGCTCGTAGGCGCCGTGCGGCGTCTCGCCATACGTCTCGGTCTGGCCAAGCTGCTCGGTCTCCAGATAGCCCATGCTCTGGTCGGCGCTGTGAGCATAAGCATCCAGCGCCGGATCGCCGGTGGTGGTGTCCTCGCCGTGCTGTCTGTGCTGTGCGCTGCCCGGGTCTGACATGGTGATGGCGCTCCTTCTAGACCGGCTGCGGGCCAAGTGTGTCGAGCTCGTCTCCAGTGGTGCTGGGGTTGCCGAGTGCCTGCTGCGGAGGACTGCTCTCGCCGCGCTGGCCGGTCGGCTCGCGCCGCTGCTCCTGCTCGTCGTGGCGCTCCTGATCGGGCGTACCGGCTCCCTGGCCGGCCTCACTCTGGTCCGTGTCGGCTTCGCGCTTGGGATAGGCCCATTCGACTGACTCGTGCGCTGGCGGCGGCACCTCGCCGCGCGCGATGCGCTCGCCCAGCCCCAGCTGCTCGCGCGACGCGTCGGTTTCCCAGCGCTGATCGTCTACCTCGAACGATTCGATGCCGCCGCTGTCCTGCCGAGTTTGCCTCTCATCTTCACGCTGTGGCTGCCGTGATTGCTGCTGCTCGCCGGCCATGCATGCCCCCCCTTTCGCCGTTCGTCCGATGCGCTTCCGGATTCGCCCGCGATTCACTCCGCGCCGGCCTCAGGCGCGGAGTGTGCCTGGCCTCGCTCCTGTTCCTGCAACTCAGGGCTCGGGGCTTGTTCCGGCGCTGAGCGGCGTGGGCCGCCAGGATTGACGGTGCCGACCTCGGGCACGCCCTGGCGCTCGGCCTCGTGCAGCGCACGCCAGAACTCTCGGTTCTGCCGTTCGCGCTCGGTCTCATGCTCTGGCGGTTGTGGCTGTGAGGACCCTTGCGGTTGCCGTGCTTGGTGCTCGCGCTGTCGGTTTTCGGCCATCACCGCTGCTCCTTCCGTCAATTGTTACACCGGCCTCCTTCGCGCACGTTGCGTACCGCGCGCTCGTTTCCGCTGCCGGTCGTGGGTGCGCCGCATGGATGGGATACAATAGGGGCGCATCCTTCTCAGCCGCCAGCTCAGCATTCGCAGGAGCCGCAATCACCATGCCGATCCGCCTGCTCGCGCCAGATGTGGCCGCCAAGATCGCCGCTGGAGAGGTGGTCGAGCGGCCAGCCTCGGTGGTCAAAGAGCTGGTGGAGAACGCGCTGGATGCCGGCGCGCGCAGCATCCGCGTCGAGCTGGTCAACGGCGGGCTGGAGCTGATTCGCGTAAGCGACGACGGGCGCGGTATCCCAGCCAGCGACCTGCCGCTGGCTTTCGCACGCCACGCGACGAGCAAGATCGCCGCGCTAGGCGACCTGGAACGCATCGGCACGCTTGGCTTCCGCGGCGAGGCGCTGGCAAGCATCGCCGCGGTGGCCCGCGTCACGCTGCTGAGCCGACCGGAGGGTGCTGAGGCTGGTGCGCAAATCGTGGCCGAGGAGGGCACAGTTGGCCCCGTCTCGCCGGCCGGCGCGCCGCCCGGCACCAGCGTCGCGGTGCGCGGACTCTTCGCGTCGTTCCCGGCGCGGCTGAAGTTCCTGAAATCACGAGCCACCGAAGCCGGCCACGCGCTGCGCCTGGTCGAGCAATACGCACTGGCCTATCCAGAGGTCCGTTTCAGCGTGGCGAGCGAGGGGCGGCCGGTCTTTGCCACGCCGGGCGATGGGCGACTGACGAGCGCGCTGGTGGCGGTCTACGGCCTGAGCGTGGCCGAGCAGCTCGTGCCGCTGGGGCCGGGCGAGCGCGAAGTGGATGTGCGCCTGTCTACTCCCGCTCCAGACGATCCGCCGCGCGTGTGGGGCTATGTCAGCCGGCCAACGTGCTACAAAGCGACGCGCCAGGCACTCTCGTTCTTCGTCAACCGGCGCTGGGTGCAGAGCCGCACGCTGACCTATGCCGCCGAGGAGGCCTACCACTCGCTGCTGCTGGCGGGCCGCCATCCCGTCGCGGTCGTCAATATCACGCTCGATCCCGCGCTGCTGGATGTCAACGTCCACCCGGCCAAGACGGAGATCAAGTTCCTGCGCGAGCGGCAGGTGTATGCCGCGGTGCAGCGGGCCGTGCGGGCGGCGGTGCTGGAGACGGCCGAGGCGCCGGAGCTGTCGCCGCGCGCCTTCGGTGTGCCACGGTGGGAGGCGCCCGCTGAAGGTGAGCCGATCACCGCGACGGCGAGCCAGTCGGCGCTCTGGCGTGGCGGCACACCCGACGGCCCAGCGGAAGCGTCGGCGTCCGCGCCGGCGCCATCTGGCTTTGCCGTGCCGGGGGCCGATCCAGAGGCGCCGGTAGGCGGGCGGAGCCTGCCGGTGCTGCGGGTGCTGGGACAGGTCTCGCAGAGCTACATCATCACCGAGGGGCCGGACGGCGTCTATATGGTGGATCAGCATGCGGCGCACGAGCGCATCCTGCTGGAGCGCATGATCGCGGAGTGGCGCGCGCGCGAAGTGGCGTCACAGTTGCTGCTGGAGCCGCTGCCGGTGGAGCTGGCCGCGGCGGAGCTGGAGGCGGTGGAGGAGCACGCCGAGCGGCTGGCGGCGATCGGCTTCGTACTGGAGCCCTTTGGCGTGGCGACGCTGCTCGTGCGTGCGGTGCCGGCGGCGCTGGCCGAGCGTGCGCGCGAGGGCGAGGCCTCGCTGCGCGAGCTGCTGCTGGAGCTGGCCGGCGCCGACGCGGAAGCCGCAAGCCACGGCGAGACCTGGGAGGAGCACGCGCTGGCCAACGTCGCCTGCAAGGCGGCGATCAAGGCCGGCCAGACACTGGCCCCCGAGGAGCAACGCGAGCTGATCCGCCAGCTCGAAGGCGCGGGCGCGCGCCAAAGCTGCTGCCACGGCCGCCCGACGATGGTGCATCTGAGCCTCTCGGCGCTGGAACGGCAATTCGACCGCCGCTGAGCGCGGACCGGGTGCTGTGGATCTTGCATCCAAGAATGGTGCGGGCGTTTCGCCCCTGGTTCGGCGTCGCCAAGCACGTCCCGGCGCCAAAACTCGCTGGCACACGCGCTGGACGCGACGCTGTGGCGACACATGTGCTACACTTGCGCCAAAGGGCGGAGCCTCAGGCTCACCCCGCACCTCCTCACCCACACAAACGGCGTCCCATCCATCAGCAGGCCATCATGCCATCTTGATGGTCGTCGCGGACTCACCCAACGCATCTGACCGATCCCGGTTCCCTCGTTCATTCAGCCACCTACTCGGGCCATCTGTGCCCGTTCGCGTACATCGTCGTAGCGCGGTCAATCGTAGTGTGTGGCACTGCAACACCCCCTGGAGCCACTGGGCGGGCCATGCCGCCCTTGACGGCGGGTCGCGCCGGATGAGCCGGCGCACGAGTTGAAGGGACAGTGTGTATGCGGCAGGCGATTCGGGTCAACGTCAACGGCGTGGAGCGACACAACGAGGTCGAGCCACGCATGCTGCTCGTCCACTATCTGCGCGAGGCGCTCAACCTCACCGGTACGCATGTCGGCTGCGACACGGGCCAGTGCGGCGCCTGCACGGTGATGATGGATGGGCAGCCGGTGAAGAGCTGCATGGTGCTGGCGGTGCAGGCCGACGGCAGCCACGTGCGCACGGTCGAGAGTCTGGCGCAGGGTCAGACATACCACCCCATCCAGGAGGCGTTTTGGGAGAAGCACGGCCTGCAATGCGGCTTCTGCACGCCTGGCATGATGATGGCCGCGGTGGGACTGCTGCAGCGCAACGCTAATCCCAGCGAGGCCGAGATCCGCGAGAGCCTGGAGGGAAATCTCTGTCGGTGCACCGGCTACCAGAACATCGTCGCCGCCGTGCAGTTGGCCGCGAGCAGGATGGCTGGCGGAGCGGTGCATGAGCCAATGGCGGTGCCGACGGGTGTCGAGAGGATTGAGGCCGGCCAGCCCGTGCAAGCCAGCGAAGGCGCGCAGCATAGCGTTGGTGCGGCGCCGCACTACGACCGGGATCAGGATCAGAAGGGGAGCTAGAGATGGCAGTCACGCGACTCTTTGGCGCCTCCGTCAAGCGCCGCGAAGATCCGCGGCTGATCACCGGCCGCGCCACCTACACTGATGATGTCAAGCTGCCGGGTATGGTCCACATGGCCGTGCTGCGCAGCCCCTATGGTCACGCGCGCATCAGGAGCATAGATACCTCTCAGGCAGCGCAGGCGCCCGGCGTGAAGGGGGTTTACACCAACGCCGATCTCGAAGGCAAGATCAATCCGCTGCCCTGCGCCTGGCTGATCCCCGACTCCGACCTCAAGACGCCGCCCTATCCCGCGCTGGCGAAAGATCGCGTGCGCTATGCCGGTGACGCGGTGGCGATGGTTGTGGCTGACAGCCCCGCGCAGGCGCGTGACGCACTCGATCTGATCCAGGTGGACTACGAGCCACTGCCGGCCGTGACGAGCCAGGAGCAGGCCGCCGCTCCAAGCGCGCCGCAGATCCACGACGAAGTCCCCGGCAACCTGGCATTCCACTGGAAGTTCGCCAACGGCGACGTAGACGCCGCCTTCCGCGACGCAGAGGTGGTGGTCAAGCACCGCTTTGTCCAGCAGCGGCTGGTGCCCAACGCGATGGAGCCGCGCTCGGCAGTCGCCTCGTGGAATCCTGGCGCCGAGGAGCTGACCGTCTACAACACGACGCAGAATCCGCATATCGCCCGGTTCTTGACGTCGGTGATCTGCAATATCCCGGAGAACAAGGTCCGCTTCCTCGCGCGTGACGTGGGCGGCGGGTTTGGCAGCAAGATCCCCTACTACGGCGGCGAGGCGCTGGCCATCTTCGCCAGCCGCGAGCTGGGGCTGCCGGTCAAGTGGACCGAGGACCGCCGCGAGAACTTCCAGGCGACGATCCATGGGCGTGACCAGATCACCGAGGTGGAGATGGCGGCCAGACGCGACGGCGCGATCACCGGCCTGCGGGTAAAGGCGCTCTCGAACATGGGCGCGTATCTCTCGACGGCCGCGCCGGGTGTGCCGACGTGGCTCTTCGCGCTGATCGTGCCGGGCAGCTACACCTTCCAGAACTACGCCTGCGACGTGTTTGGCTACTTCACCAACACAACGCCGACCGACGCCTACCGCGGCGCCGGGCGCCCGGAGGCCACCTTCCTGATCGAGCGCATGGTGGACCTGCTGGCCGCTGAGGTGGGAATGGACCCGGTGGACGTGCGGCGCAAGAACTTCATTCCCGCCGACGCTTTTCCCTTCACCACTGCCGGCACGCTAAGCTACGACAGTGGCAATTACCAGGCCGCACTCGACAAAGCGCTCGAGATGGTGGATTACGCCGGTCTGCGCCAGCGGCAGCAGCAGCTCCGCCAGCAGGGCCAGTATATCGGCCTCGGCCTCTCGACGTACGTGGAAGTCTGCGGGCTGGCGCCTTCGCCGGCGGCTGGGGCGATGGGCTTCCAGGGCGGCCTGTGGGAGCCGGCGACGGTGCGTGTGCTGGCGACCGGCAAGGTCGTCGTGCTGACGGGGACCAGCCCCCACGGCCAGGGCGAAGAGACCACCTTCGCGCAGATGGTGGCCGATCAACTCGGCATGCCGGTGGAGGACGTGGACGTGATCCACGGCGATACTGGCGCCATCCCGATGGGCTGGGGCACCTACGGCAGCCGCTCGACGGCGGTCGGCGGCACGGCGATCTTCAAGGCGACACAAAAGGTGGTAGACAAGGCGAAGAAGCTTGCCGCACACCTGTTGGAGGCCTCGCCCGAAGATATCGTCTTCGACCAGGGACGCTTCCACGTCGCCGGCAGCCCGCAGAAGGCGATGACCATCCAGGACATCGCGCTGCAGGCGAACGTCGCCTGGAATCTGCCGGAGGGCATGCAGCCGGGATTGGAGGAGAACCACTTCCACGATCCCACCAACTTCACCTTCCCCTTCGGCACACACATCTGTGTGACCGAGGTAGATCCCGAGACCGGCGCGGTGAAGATACTGCGCTACGTGGCGGTGGACGACGTCGGCGTGGTGATCAACCCGATGATCGTGGACGGCCAGGTGCATGGCGGCATCGCGCAGGGCATTGGCCAGGCGCTCTACGAGCACGCCATCTACGACGACAACGGCACACTCGTCACCGGCAGCATGCTGGACTATGCCGTGCCCAACGCGACGCAGATCCCCACGATGGATTTGGCGCGCACCGAGACGCCGTGCCCGCACAATAGCACTGGCATCAAGGGCGTTGGCGAGACCGGCACGATTGCATCCACCCCGGCGGTGGTCAATTCCGTGGTGGATGCGCTCTCGCCCTTGGGCGTCCGCGACATTGAAATGCCGCTCACGCCGGAGCGCGTCTGGCGCGCGATCCAGCAGGCGCGGGCCGGCGGCACGATGGGCCAGCCGTAAGGCGAGAGGAGAAACGAGGCGATGTATTCCACTGATTTCACCTACCACGCGCCGACGACGCTCGCCGAGGCGATCTCGCTCCTGCAGGGCAGCGATGATGCCAAGCTGCTGGCCGGCGGCCAAAGCCTGATCCCGCTGCTCAAGCTGCGCTTCACCGAGGTCGGCACGCTGGTAGATCTCTCGAAGCTCTCGCACCTGCGCGCCATCACCGAGGGCGGCGACAGCGTCACAATCGGCGCGATGACTCCCTATTTCCAGGTGATTGACTCACATGTGGTCCAGCGGCGCTGTCCGCTGCTGGTGCAGGCGATCAAACAGGTGGGCGATCCGCAGGTCCGCGCGCGCGGGACCGTCGGCGGCAGTCTGGCGCATGCCGATCCGGCCGGCGACCTGCCAGCGGTGGCGCAGGCACTCAACGCCGAGATCACCGCGCAAGGCCCGAATGGCTCGCGCACGATGGCCGCCAAAGACTTCTTCGTGGACATGCTCACCACAGCGCTGCAGCCCGCCGAAGTGCTGACGTGGGTGCGCTTCCGTACGACCGACCGGGCGCACACCGGGACGGCCTACGTCAAGCACCGGCATCCGGCCAGCGGCTATGCGGTGGTGGGCGTTGCCGCAGTGGTGTCGCTCAACGACGACGGCACCTGCCGTGAGGCACAGATCGGCATCACCGGCGCGGGCGCCCATGCCGTGCGGGCGTCCGGGGTGGAGCAGGCGCTGGCGGGCAAGGCGCTCGACGATGCCGCGCTCGCCGCGGCCAGCGCGTCGGCGGCCGATGGCATCGAGCTGCTCGGCGATACCTACGCCAGCAAGGACTACCGCGCCCATCTAGCGCGCGTGCTGACCAAGCGCGCGCTGGCCGAGGCGGTCCAGACCGCGCGCAGTCGCTAGCGTGTGCTGGGCCGCGCCAGCCAGCCAACACCCCATTCAGCGCCCTTCTACCGTGTGGTAGGAGGGCGCTCGTTCTGCCCAAGGATGTGCGCCTGTGCGCCTCCTGCCTGGCGTGTGCTGCAATGAGGCTGCGGTGCGGCTCTCGAGGAGTAGCGGCACAAGCGGCGGCGTGCGAGCGAGCCGCCGCTCTCACGGATCGCTCACAGGTTGTGTAGAGGCCCTTGACAGGCGTGCCTGCCATCAGTATACTTGCTCGCAACCGGTTACGGAAACGGTTGCGGCAACGGTCGCGTAAGCGGTAACGGGGCGGGAGCCGCAACCGTCCTTCCGCTTCATCTCCGGTTGCTGGGAGATGAGGGGGGGTATCCCCTTCGACCCTGGCTTCTCTGGCATCGTTCTTTCGGCTTCTCGCACACGGTTCGGTAGCGATCTCATCCCGCTGGGGCGCGGCGGGTCGCGCCCGGAGGCACGTCATGGCGAGCACGGTCACAATCAACGACATCGCGCGGCTTGCCGGTGTCTCGAAGGCCACGGTCTCGCGCGTCATCAACCAGAAACCCGACGTAGATCCCGCCACGCGCAGCAAGATCCTGCGCATCATGCGCGAGCAGGGCTTCGTGCCGAGTATTACCGCTGCTGGACTGGCGGGAGGCCGCACCCGCCTGATCGGCGTACTCGTGCCGTCGCTCACCTGGCCGCTGATGCCCGAGATCATGCGCGGCATCGGCGAGATCGTCGAGCAGAGCACGTATGAGCTGGTGCTCTACGGCATCAGCCACGAACAAGATCGCAGCGATGTGATTGACCGCATCCTCGCCGCGAAGCTGACCGAGGGCCTCCTGGCCGTCTATCCGGGCCAGGCGACCGCCTATCTGAATGAGCTGCACACCTCCGGCTATCCGGTGGTGATGCTTGACGACCAGGTAATCCCGACTGGCACGACTCCCTGGGTGGGCGCGGACAACCGCACCGGCGCCTATACCGCCGTGAAGCATCTGCTGCAGCTCGGCCATCGCCGCATCGGCCACATCAAAGGACGCATCGGCTATGAATGCTCCGAGGACCGCTATCGGGGCTATTGTGACGCGCTGGCGGAGGCTGGGATTGCGCTCGACCCCGCGTTGGTGGTCCAGGGCGACTTCCTGGTATCCGGTGGCGTTACCTGCGCACATCAGCTCTTCGCGCTGCCCGAGCGGCCGAGCGCCATCTTCGCCGCGAGCGACGATATGGCGTCCGGCGTGATCGTGGCCGCCGAAGAGGCGGGACTGCGCGTGCCAGACGACGTGGCGCTCGTCGGTTTCGACGATGCCGCTCCCGCTGGCTTCATGCGCCCCCCGCTCACCACGATACGTCAGCCGTTCTATGAGATGGGCAAGCGCGCCACAACGCTGCTGCTTGACGCCGTCAACACGCTGCGCCAGCCCCTGCCGAGCTGGCATACCGCTCAGCGTGAAACCGCGCCCATCCGTGAGTTCCTTCCCACGCGGCTCGTCGTGCGCGAGTCGTGCGGGGCATCGCGCCGGGTCGCCGCGAACACACTCGCCGGCCCTGGATCATCGTTCTAACGCAGCCTTGTTCGCACGAGCGAGCGATGGATGCCGCTCAGGCATTCTCGCAGCTGCTCCTCTGGCGGCACGTCAGCGTGTCGCTCCTCACCCTGCCGCCTTCGTGTCGGCCATTGGCGTGCCCTGCGCGCCTCATGACTGGTGATCTTCTCACGGCCTCTGCTCTGGCGCCGCCTGGCATCTCTACTCGTGGCTTCACACCGTCATTTCGGGGCGAGCACGGGCCGAGTCAGGCAAAGCACGCGCTAGCGCCAGCACGGACCAGCATTGTTGCTTTATGTCCTCGCACTGCCCGCGGATCATCGCTCGATCCGCTCACTCCAGCATTGGGAGGCTCCTTGTGCGGAATTGGTCACGTCGCATCGCACCGCTCGTCGCGGTGCTCATCCTCGTCCTCACCGTCCTGGCTGGCTGCGGCTCTGGCAATAGCGCCAGCGCGAGCGGCCCCGTCCAGCTCACCTTCTGGGGCTTCAACCAGCAGATCGCCGAACAGGCCGACCTCTTCAACAAGTCGCAGAACAAGATTCACGTCACCGCGCTCAAGCAGGACTCCGGCCCTAACCAGTACTATCCGAAGGTGCTCACCGCCGTCAAAGCCGGCAACGGCCCCGACGTGGCGCTGATCGAGTACCAGTACATCCCCACGATGGTCTCCAATGGCGCCCTCGTGGACCTCTCCAAGTATGGCGCGAACGACGTCAAGAGCCAGTTCTCCGACACCGCCTGGTCGCAGGTGACGCAGGGTAGCGCGGTCTACGGCTATCCGCAGGATACTGGCCCGATGGGCCTCTTCTACAATACCGACACCTTTAAGAAGGCCGGCATCACCTCGCCGCCCACCACCTGGGACGAGTTCGCCGCCGACGCGGTCAAGATCCACAACCTTGGCCCCGACTATTACATCGTCTCCTTCCCGCCTCAGAGCACCGGCTGGATTCAGGCGCTGATGTGGCAGGCCGGCGCGATCTGGTTCAGCGTAGACACGGCCGCCAACGCCTGGAAGGTCACCGTCAACAGCGCCGCCTCCAAGCAGGTCGCTAACTACTGGCAGAACCTGATTGACAAGGGCCTCGTCTCCACCGTAGCCGACTTCTCAGGCGACTGGAACGCCGCCCTCGACAAGGGCAAGATCGCCAGCTGGCCCTCCGCCGTCTGGGGGCAAGGGGTGATCACGGGCAGCGCCGCCGACACCGCCGGCAAGTGGTCCGTCGCTCCGATGCCCCAGTGGACCGCGGGCGGAAACATCACGGCCATGTGGGGCGGCTCGGCCATCTCGGTGCTCTCCGACACCAAGCACCCCAAAGAGGCCGAAGAGTTCGTGCGCTTCTACCTCACCAATACTGACAGCCTCAAAATCGGCGTCAAGGAGATCGGCTGGTATCCCTCGAACAAGTCCGCCCTCTCCTTCCCCGAGGTGACGTCGCCTAGCTCGTTCTACGGCAATGAGGTGGTGGACAACGTCTTCATCAATGCCGGCCTCAACTCCGGCTGGACGTGGCCGCCCAATCTGACGGCAGTGAATCAGTTCATGGGCGACGACTTCAACGCGGCCGTCACCAACCACACGTCGCTCGCCGACGCACTGGATAAGCTCCAGACGCAGGTCGTCAACGACCTCAAGTCGAACGGCATCAACGTGTCGAGTTAGCGCGCGCAGCGCCCTGCCTCTCCCGCGCGGCGGCGAAATCCGTTCGCGCGGGATGGCCCCCTGGACCCCGGGTGGGCTGCGCGCATCTGGTCCACCGCTGACGATGCAGTACGGGAGGAAGGCCGCCCCATGACGACCATCAGCACTCCGGCCGAGCCCGCGACGGCGAAGGCGACAGCACGCGCCGGGCGATTCCAGATCAACCGTTTGCGCCGGGTTTCGCTGCGCGCGCTCGTGCCGTACGTCTTCCTGCTGCCCTTCCTCGTGCTCTTCGCCTGCTTCTTCTTCGCGCCCTTCTTCTATGCCCTCTCGCAAAGCGTCTACAAGGTTCAGCGCAGCGGACTGGGGCTCGGGCCGCCCACGGTCGTCTGGGCGGGCGCGGAGAACTACCTCAAAGCGTTTCGTGATCCAGAGTTCTGGGACGGCATCCGGCGCGTGATTGTCTTCGGGCTGGTGCAGATCCCGATCATGATGATCACCGCGCTCGCGCTCGCGCTGCTGATGGATTCGGCGGTCATTCGCTTCCGCCGCTTCTTCCGCCTCGCGTTCTTCCTGCCGTTCGCCGTCCCTGGCGTGATCGCGGCGATCATGTGGGGCTACTTCTACAGCCCTACCTTCAGCCCGATCATCCAGGCGTTCAAGCTGCTGCATCTGCCCGTGCCGGATCTGCTGGGGCGAGCCGCAATCCTGTTCTCCATCGGCAACATCTCGACGTGGGAATTCACCGGCTACAACATGATCATCTTCTTCTCGGCGCTCCAATCCATCCCACAAGAGATCTATGAGTCGGGCCGGCTCGACGGTCTCAGCGAGATCGGCATCGCGCTGCGGCTGAAGCTGCCGTTGATCCGCCCGGCGCTCGTGCTGGGGCTGCTCTTCTCGCTCATCGGCACGCTCCAGCTCTTCAACGAGCCAGAGCTGCTCAGCCGGCTCTCCGGCGCCATCACCTCGCACTTCACGCCGAACATCTTCGCCTACAACGTCGCCTTCGTGCAGACCAACTATTACTACGGCGGCGCGCTGGCGGTGATCCTGGGCGTGCTGACCTTCATCTTCTCGTTCGGATTTCTGCGCCTGGCACGCGGGCGCAGTCAATCCTAGCCAACGCCAACGACCAACTGAGTCCGCCAGCCGGGAGGCTTCATCATGGCAGCAACGCCGCTGGATCTCGACGC
>DASUBU010000082.1:0-7324 GCA_035763125.1 Ktedonobacterales bacterium | reverse complement strand
CGAGACGGCACGCCTGATCGCGGACGCGCTGCAACCGGCGCAGCGCGATGTGATCGTGGGAATCGTCGAGCGGATCGAGCGTTCGGGGTTCGCAGAGGCAGTCACAACGGGTGCAGAGAGTGAGTGAGGCCGCCGGTTGTGAGGCCGCTTGCCGGCGGGTCTATACTGTCGTCGAGGCAGGGTGAGGGGAGATGATGGCGGAGACCAACCGGACACAACGCACAGTGCGGCGCCGACTGATCGTCCTTGGCCGACGCTGGCCGGTATGCGTCGTGGGTGGATGCGCATGTCTCGTGGTGGTCGCGGCCGTCGTTCTTGGGATCCCGGTGAATGGGCTGCTCATGGGGTTGGCTGAGACAGTCTGGCTGGTCAGCACTGTGCTGTTTCTTCTGGGAGGGGTGACGCAGATCGCCGAGCTGGATGTCGGATTGCCGCCCAATGAGCTGCCGGGCTGGCTGAATCGTTGGATGCGAATACTCCTATGGTCCCTGAAACTAGGCGGTCTAATAGCGTTTCCGGCCTTCGTCGCAGCTCCGTTTCTCTTCGTGTTTCCCGATCTGCACTCATCGCCATTGCGCCTCGCCCTGGTGGGACTCGCCCTCATCGGCATCATTCCGTTCATGATTGCGGGTGTCGTGGCTTTGCTCATGAGTCTCCTGGCTGTCGTCGTCGGCATCCCGGTGGGCATCGTGCGAGCACGCCGACGACGACGCGAGGAGGCGCTGGCGTACCTGGATTACTTGCACCAGCGGCCGCAATGAACACATGCACGCGCGATAGGGCAAGGAAAGCGAGACGATGAGCAAGCCAACGAACGACGACCTGACGCTTCTCAAGCTGCACGTCGAGGCGGTCTGGGGCGTGCGCCTCCCGCCGCTCACGCCGGGCGACAACGTGTGCCTTCCCGATGACGATGCCGCGGTGAAACGGCTGCTCCCCAGCGGCGAGTCAGGCTGGATGGTCTACGTTGCCGAAGTGGCCGGAGAGCACTTCACGATCTGGCGGCCGGAGGTTCCGGCAGCAGCACGGCCGGCGCTCAGGGCGCAGGCGCTCGCGGCGCTTGCCAGTGCTGAGGACGTGGCGGACGTGACACGCGAGGTGGCGCTGCACCAGACATCGGCGCCGAGGCTGAACATCGAGGAGGCGGAGAAGGTCGCGCGGCGGCTGGTCGAAGCTGATAGAGACGCAGTCAGGGAGTACGAGCCGGGCGAAGAGGCGTACTATCTCGACGAGCCGGCGCACCAGCCGGCGATCGGCGCCTTTGATGCGCGAGGCCGGCTGGTCGCCATCGCCCACAGCTCGCGCCGGACTGGCCAGGCATGTGAGCTGGGCGTAGGGACGCTCCCCGATGCACGGCGGCGCGGCTACGGCCTCGCGGTGACAGTGCTGTGGGCTGCGGCGATCGCCACCGAAGGACTGGTGCCGCTCTATAGCGCGCTCGCCGCGAACACCGCCTCGCTCGCCCTGGCCCACGCCGCCGGCTACCGCCCCTTCGCGCGCGCCGCGTACGTCTCCGCATGAGGCTGCCCCGCGCCACTGCCATTCTTGCTACTCCAACCGTTCTCCCATCGTCATCCAGCGGCGCAATGCCGGCGTCGTTCCCAGCGCGCGCTGATACGCGCATTCGCGTCCAATCGTGTCGGCTCCGGCAAGAGCAGCGTCGTTTCGCACAGTCGCCGCTCGTGCTCGCGGCGCACTACATCGCCAGTGGGAGCGCGGCCGGGACGAAGACGACCACAGCGCCATACGCGACCAACGCGACGCCGGCAAGCAGGCTCAGCTGCCGCCCAATCGGAAGCGCCTTCTCGGCAAAGATCAGCGCTGTGAGCACTGCCATTATCGCGATGTTCATGATGCCGAGCGGAAAGAGAATCACGAAGAGGAGCCAGCAGCACCCCAGGCAGTACGCGCCATGCTCGATCCCCATGCGGAAAGCGCCGCCATAGCCGTCGTGCCAGGAGGTCATGATGAACTGGAACGGCGTGCGGCACTTCGAGAGGCACACGCGCTTGAGCGGCGACAGCTGGTAGATCCCGGCCGCCACCAGCAACGCCCCACCGAGCCGGGGACCGTTCTCCATGAGCCACATGGACTGCCCAGCCAGGCGCTCGGCCAACAGCGCCAGCGGGTAGGCCGCGACGCCAAACAGGGTCCAGATGAGCAGATACGCGCTGACGAAGACCCAGGTTGGCACGAACGCCTGTGCACGTTGCCGCTTGCTCGCCGAGACCCGCGCAAACATGAGGATCATCGGCGACGCCGTCGGGAACATCATCGCGACCATCATCGCGATCCAGATGGCGATGAAGAGGACGCCGCTCATGCCCATCGTCAGGCCCGTGTTCATGCCCATCGCCTGGCCGTTCATGGCGGACGCCTGCCAGATGAGCAGCCCCCACGCAGCCGCGGCCAGCAGCAGAAGCAGCGCCAGGATCAATCTTCTCTCTCGTAGGAAGGGAGCGGAGTCGGCGACAGCCATGGAGTGTCTCTCCTCCAAACCGGGCTGGACGATGCTCCCTAAGACATCAGCATCAAAGGCAACATCCCCCCACACGCAGCACGCCACCCACAGCGTCCCGCGCTAGGCGTTGGACCAGTTGATGGGGGCGTAGTGCCCATTCTTGCCGGAGTTATCCCAGCGCATGCCGTAGTCTGCGAATGTGCTGCGCTCGTCGCCGACTGCGATCGCCACGCTGGGCGCGAAGGGGTGCGCATTTGTGGCCCAGATCGCTTCGTTGGGATTGAGGCTGGGAGCGGCGTGCACGGCCAGTTCCATCACGCTGGGAATCTCGACGGAGCGGTGCTTGCCTTGCGATTGGAACGTGATCGGCACAGCTTTGACGCCCAATACCGTCGAGATGAAGGGAGCAAGCACGGCCACCGGCCCGCCAGCGGCCCCAGTAAAGATGGCCTGCAAAGCCTGGCGTTGCTGCTCGCCCGCTCGTTCGTCGAGGTAGAGCGCCACCGACCAGTTGCCATCGGCCATGACTCCTGGCGTGCGAGCGATCATCGCGGCGTTGAGGCCGTCGAGCGTGGTGCCGCCGTAGTTTCCCTGGTTGATGTGGAAGCCAAAGGCGACCTCACACGGCCCCTGTGTCGGCTTCGACGTAAAGGGCGCATTCGGCGAAAAGAGACAAGGACATACGACATCGCAGTTGCAGTTCTCGAAGTACTCTCCCGCGAGCTGCCAGTTGGTCGTCTGTGCGGGGGCTGCCATGCTTCACCTCCTGGTGGAATCCCTGGCGCTTGTGCGTGCCAGATGCAGCATAAGTCACGCCAACACTATTGTGAATGCTGACGAACTTGTCAACACCGCCTGCATGGAGATAGCGACTTGATCGGGAGGATTACTACCCCTATGAGGACCGCCGCTATCGGAGTCGAATACGCGCGCTAGCTATCGCAATGCATCCGCCAGGGCGTGCAGGAACAACTCCACATCGGTGACGAGGCCGACGGCCTGGGCAGTGCCGCGGTCGGCCACCTTCGTGACGACGGCCGGATTGATGTCTACCACCACCGTCTTGACCGCCGCGGGCAGCAGATTGCCGGTGGCGATGGCGTGCAACATCGAAGCTGCCATGACGGCTACCTCCACGCCGCGCAGCGCCCGCCGCATTGCTCCCTGCGCCTCGATGGTATCAGTAATCACGCCAGGCATCGGACCATCATCGCGAATCGAGCCGGCCAGCACCAATTCGACGCCGTGTTCCAGCGCCGCCGCGATGATGCCGTCGTCCAGCAAGCCCCGTCGCCGCGCCTCCTCCAGCGTGCCCGCGGCGCGCACGGCGTTGATCGCGCGCAGGTGGTTGCGGTGGCCGTGCTCGACCGGCTCGCCCGTTTGGAGGCTCACGCCAAGCGACGTGCCGAACATCGCCGCCTCGACATCGTGTGTGACGATCGCGTTGCCGCCGAAGATCACCTGGATGTAGCCACGGCGAATCAGGTCGGCCACCGCGTCGCGCGCAGCGGTATGCACCACCGCCGGCCCCAGCACAAAGAGCACTCGCCCGCCGTGCGCCCGTGCCTCGCGAATCGCCTCCGCCACCTCGGTGATACCCAACGATTTCGCACGCTCAGATGAGACGGGGCTCTGCATGAAGCCGAAGGCTTCGCGGCGCTGGCGGGCGCGTTCGAGCGGCACTACGCGCACCCCCTCGAAGCCGACCACCACCTTGTCGCCCACCCGCGCCTCGTGCATAGGGAGCGTCCAGGCGCGCCGCTCATTGCGGTCCAGCGCTATTGCCACGTCCATTTCGATGTTCTCGACATGAACCCACTGGCCGCTGAGCAGCACCTGGGTGGGCAGATTGGTCGTCGAGTAGAAGTCGTCGGGCAGCACGCCAGGCTGTGTGACGGCAGCGGTCCGCACGTCGCGCTCGGCCACCAGCACGGCGCCCAGCCGCAGCAACTCGCCGAGCAGCTCCTGCAAGCGCGCATCCGTGTCGGCGACCACTTCCATGCGCGCATAGCTCGGCTCGGTCTCGCTCTGCCCCACGCGCATCTCGCGCACGTGGAACCGCGCGCCGGCATCCTCGATTGCTCCCCACACGCGCGGCAGGATCAGCGAATCAATGATATGTCCCCTCAGCTCGATCTCGGCGCTCGCCATGCTGCCCTCTCCCACACGCCCTTACGGCTGACACAACGTGAATACAGTGTAGCACGCGAGCGCCGCCGTTCAGTCCCGCCGCTCCTCGTCTTCCGCCAGATCGAGCGCCAGCACACTGGCGAGAATCAACAGGTCGTTCTGACCCTGAGCGATCTCCACGCCGTAGGTGTCGGTCAAGCTGATCCAGCGCTTCGAGACGGTGGCGACGACCTGCCCGTCACGCGAGATGGTGAAGTCGTGGTCGAGCAGGCTGCCCTTCATCTCGAAGTCGTCCGGGCCGGGGATGTCAATCGTGAAGCGGTCTACGAACGGCGAGAACAGCTTCTTGCGCACCTCGGCCTGCTCCTGGCCTCCAATCGTTATCTCGTAGGTCGGCCGCAGCGCGATCAACTGCTTCTGCACTTTTGCCACCTCGCGGCCCGCTGTATCGCGGATGAGGAGCGTGTGGTGCAGTGTGAGGACCTTGCCGTCCACCTCGTAGACCGGCTGCCCAGCCTCGTCGGTGATGGTCGAATCCTCGCCCAGCCGGAAGAACTGCTCGCGAATCATGTAGCGCATTGGGGACCTTCTCCTTCTCGTTAGGCGCCGGACGCCCTCAGCCCGCCGGCGGCAGCGGCCATCCTAGTCGTTTCAGCACTTCGCGCGCCACCGCCGCCACCGTCCCGCCGCCGGCCTGTACGAGCACATCCTCGACCGCGCTGCGCTCCATTTGTGCCTACAACTCCTCTGCCGGGCGCAGATGCCACTCGCGCCCGGCGCCCAGCTCGCGCTCGGTGTTGATAGCGTCCAGCTCGACACGCACGAGCGAGTGTGCTCTTACCCGCGAAGGGCAGACCACAGAGAGCGTACAGTACGGGCGAGCGCCGATTCGCGTCGCTCATCTCGCGCCTCCCGCGCTATATCAGCTGGCTTGGCAGCGACCGGGGCGACCGGCGTGGGCACCTCGACCTTGCTCGGTGTGGCTGGCGTGGGCACCTCGATCTCGCCTGGCGGTGGCATCTGCGGCTCGACCTCGATCCCGCCCGGCGGCTCGGCGTACATAGCGGTGATCTCGCGCGCGTATTTCTGGGTGACAATGCGCCGCCGCAGCTTCAGGGTTGGCGTCAGCTCTTCCGATTCCGCTGTCCACTCAGTCGGCAGCAGCGTGAAGCGCTTGACCTGCTCGGCGCGCGAGAGGTGCGTGTTGGCCTCGGCGACCCCCTGGCGCACCGCCTCGATCATCGCGGGAAGCTGCGCCAGCTCCGCCATCGTCTCGGCGGTGATGCCGTGCGCCCGCGCCCATACCGGCGCCACCTCGCCATCCAACACCAGCAGCGCACTGATGAACTTGCGCCCATCCCCGACGGCGATGGCCTGGCCGATCAGCGGCGAGTGCTTGAGCAACGCCTCGATGTTGGCCGGCGAGATGTTCTTGCCGCCGGAGGTAATCAGCAGCTCCTTCTTGCGGTCCACGATGCGGAAATAGCCGTCGTCGTCCACCGTCGCGACGTCGCCGGTGCGCAGCCAGCCGTCGGCGTCGAGCACCTCCGCCGTGCGCTGCGGATCGCGGTAGTAGCCGGGCATCACGCTGTCGCCGCGCACCAGCAGCTCGCCGTCTTCGTCCAGCCTGATCTCGACACCCGGATACGCCACGCCAACCGTGCCGAGCTTGAGGCGCTCGAGCGGATTGCCGGTCGCCGGGCCGGTCAGCTCGCTCATGCCCCAGACCTCACTGATCGGCAGGCCGATCGCGGCGAAGAAGAGCAGCACGCTGTGCGGCATCGGCGCCGTGCTGGTGACGGCGAATTGACACTGATCCAGGCCGATCTTGGCGCGGACCGCCTCCAGCACTGGCGCGGCCGCCTGGTAGCGCCCCACGAGCTCCGGCGGGGGCGTCTCGCCGCGCTGCTGCATCTCGGCCAGCTCGCGGCCCACCGCGATAGCCGCCTGCACCAGCGCCTTGCGCTGCTCGTTGTCGTCCGCGGCGATGCCGAGCTGGATGCCGGTCTGCAGCTTTTCCCAGACACGCGGCACGCCAACGAAGAAGCCCGGCCGCGCCTCCAGCAGCGCGGGCAGCAATTGGGTTGGCTCGGGCACCAAATACGTCGTTGCGGCGTGATAGATGCCGCTCCAGTGCGAGGTGAAACGCTCGGCGACGTGTGCCAGCGGCAGATACGAGACCACACGCCCGCTCATCTCAATAGGGAAGATGCGATTCGAGGATTCCACCGTCCACAGCACGTTGTTGTGGGTGTAGGTGACGCCCTTGGGCGCTCCGGTGGTGCCGGAGGTGTAGATGAGCGCCAGCAGATCGCTTGGCTGCACGCGCCGCCATGCGGCTTCGAACGCTTGCGGATCCATCTGCTGTCCGCGCGCCACCAGCGCGTCCCAGGTCATGACCCAGCCGTCGGCCGCGTTCTCCGCTGGCGGCTCGCCCTCCATCAGCACGACATGACGCAGATTGGGCAATTGGTCGCGGATGGCGAGGAACTTCGCCAGGAAGGCGTGATCCTCGACGAAGGCGACGCTCGCGCCGCAGTGGCCGACGATGTAGGCGATCTGTTCGGGGGCGAGCGTGTTGTAGATGCTGACGCCCGCGCCGCCGGCGTGGGTGATGGCCAGATCGGCGATCAGGTGCTCGGGCCGATTGCGCGCCATGATCACGCCGAACTGGCCCGGCCCGAAGCCCAGACCCAGCAGCCCCAGCGTCACCTCGCGTACGTGCTCGCGATA
>DASUBU010000081.1:0-2842 GCA_035763125.1 Ktedonobacterales bacterium | reverse complement strand
GCCGAAGAGGTCGCGCAGGATCGTGCGCGTGATCGCGGCCGGAGAGTCGGAGCCTGGCGCCTCCGTGTGTGGCTGCCCGTGGGCGGCGCGCGTGTGAGTGGCCGATGTGGAGGTACGCCAGAGGGGCTGATGCGTCATGGGGCGTGCTGTCTTTCCGTGCCAGCCGGCAAGGGAGAGCGTGCGCGGCGGGGAGGGGTTCGAAAGAAGCGGATAGAGTGAGAGAACGTGGCGATTCACGGTCACTCTATCACAAGCAAGGGGCACGATGTCACGATCTGGCGCCGAGTGGGTCGTTGAGGGCGACCTGGCGAGCGGACGGGGCCGTAACGGCGCGACGTACCTGCTTGCGAGTGCGCGGCCCGGCGGGCGACCACCGCCATATGCAGGCCAGGCACCGGAAAGTGAGAGTATGTGATGCGCAAGCTCGGTTTGGTACTTCTCTTGATTGGCGCGCTGATGCTTGCCGCCTGTGGCGATACCGGCACGGCCGGCGGCGGCGGGGGAGGCGGCGGCTCAGCGAACACCATCACGATGGGCGGCACCAGTTTCAGCGGCAACACCAGCGTCACCATCAAAGCCGGCGATGCCGTCACCTTCGACGATAGCAGCGGCGGCACCCACAAGCTCGTGACTGGCACCAACGGCCAATTCACGGCGGCCACTGGCGCGCCGACCGAGTTCTCGTCGGCCGATGGCGTCTCGTTCAGCCCCGGCGACAAGAAGACGGTCACCTTCCCCACGGCCGGCACCTACCAGATAACCTGCGTCTTCCACCCCTCCATGCAGGCTACCATCACCGTTACCTCGTAGCGCCGCCACTGCTCTGCCGCGATTTGCGGGCGCCGCCTGGCAAGGATCGTGCGGCGCCCGTTCAGCCATGAACCGTGGGCACGGCGTGCGGAATGCGGGCAGCGGAGCGCGGTGAAGCGATCTGGAAGGAACCGGGCGTGTACGATACGGTCATCGTCGGCGGCGGGCCGGCTGGGCTGAGCGCCGCGCTCGTGCTGGGGCGCTGCCGGCGTCGGGTGCTCGTCTGCGACAGCGGTGAGTATCGCAACGCGGCGGCCCAATTCGTGTGGGGCTATCTCTCGCGTGACGGCACTCCACCGGCCGAGCTGCGCCAGATTGCCCGCCAGCAGCTCGCACGCTATCCCACGGTCGAGCTGCGCACCATCGAAGTGACGGCGGTGGAGAAGCGCGCGCAGGACTTCGGCGTGACACTGGCTAGCGGCGAGACACTCGCCACCCGCAAACTGTTGCTGGCGACCGGCGTGGTGGACGAGGTGCCCCAGATCGAGGGACTGCTCCCGCTGTATGGCACGAGCGTTTTCCACTGTCCCTACTGCGACGGCTACGAGGTCCGCGATCAGCCCGTCGCCGTCTACGGCCAGGGCTTCGACGCCGCGGCCTTCACGCTGGAGATGACTGTCTGGACGCGCGACCTGGTGCTGCTGACCGACGGCCCCGGCGCGCTGGACGAGCCGGACCGCGCGCAACTCGAGCAATATGGCATCCCCGTGCGCGAGGAGCACATCCTCCGGCTGGAGGGCACGAACGGCCGCCTCGAGCGCATCATCTTCACCAGCGGCGAGGTCCTGCCGCGACGGGCGCTGTTCTTCAGCATGCGTCAGCGCCAGCGCTCGCCGTTTCCCGCGCAGCTTGGCTGCCAGTTCACACGCGAGGGCGGTGTCGAGACCAACGAGCACGAGGCCACCTGCGTGCCGGGTGTCTACGTTGCCGGCGATGCCTCACAGCGCGAGCAGTACGCCATCGTCTCCGCCGCCGAGGGCGCGCTGGCCGCTACCGCCATCAACCAGGTGCTCACGCGCGAAGACCTGACTGCCGCCGGCGAGACTCTGCTCCCACCGGAGACCCCTGCGACCGATCAGCCGGTTGGCGAGGCTTGATCGCCCTTGCCTTTGTCGCCGCTGATATCACGCCCCATCACCATCTAGATCGAAGGCGTATGTAACGATCTCTGACCTGATGACACTCTGCTGAAAGAGGGCAGGGCAGCTCTGACTCCACAGGCGCAGGGGTGGTGGGCGAGCAGATGAGTCTGTGCTACGGCATGGAGCCAGTGCGCAGGAGAGAATCGCAAGGCGAACCGATCGCCGGCCAGCTACTCGGGTACCTGTCGGCGCCCATCAGCGCCTGCTGCCCGCTGCCGAGCCGGACGCGCTCGGACTCGGCTCAAACCATCAGCATGACAACACGGAGAACGAACGATCATGATCGCACGGATCGGCTACTTCGGCCACCTCACTCCCGAACAAGAAGCGGCAGGTGAGATCAACTTTCGGGACCGCTTCAAGGCGGCGATTACCTCGCAGGACGGCTTCGTCGCTGGATACTGGCTGCGCCGGCCGGATGGGCGCTTGATCGCCTTCACGGTCTGGGAGAACGAGGAGAAGATGCGGCTAGGCGCCGAGCGCGCCAATGCTGCTCCGCTACTGCCGGGAGTAGACGTCGAGCAGCTCGCGGCACCCGAGAGCGAGGAGATATGTGCGGTCGTGGATCGGAGCTAGTCCGATTCGGTCCTGAGTTCACATTCTCATCGCGTCATCGCCGGACGACTCGCTCGGTTGCAGCACGCGACCAGGTCGAACGCTCGCCGATGAGTGCCCTCCTGGCCGCGCTGAACGCGGACCGGTCGGAAGCGCGAGCCGTTCGCCCGTCAGCAGTGCGTGGCCGGTGGTAAGGAATCTCCCGGCCGCTACGCTTGCGGACGCCACACCTGCACGGTGCCGTCGTCGCTGGCCGAGGCGATGCGCTTGCCGTCGAGCGACCAGGCGACACGCTCGACCGAGTCGCTGTGGCCGGTGTAGGTGAGCAGGGACTT
>DASUBU010000080.1:0-7603 GCA_035763125.1 Ktedonobacterales bacterium | reverse complement strand
CGACTGTGCGGGATGGGCGTGATCGTGGTCGTGCGCCCGCTTACTGTGCTCCTGCTCCTCCTCCTCACGGGCGTAATCGTGGCTGTGGGTGAGCTCGTTGTGGTTGTGGGGATGGGTATGCCAGTAGGTCTCGTGATGCCACTCGCCTGTGATGCCGCCGCCATGTTCATGGGTGACGTGGTAGTGATCGTGGCTGTGTGTCGTTGCCTGATGCGTGTGGTGCGGCTCGCGGCCTTCGCCCTCGGTGCTCTGGGGTGTCGTCATCTGCTCGTTTCTCCTGTCCCGATGGATGCGTCGCGCTTACGTTTGCGAATGCTCGAGCGGTTCGGCTGCATGCGCCGTGCCAGCAATTGCGGACGTCGCGTCGTCACCGCACAGCCGTTACCCCGCCCCGTACCTGCTTGAAAGGAAGTAGTGACATTCCAATCCATTCGGGGAAGGGAGCCTGGTATGCGTTTCGCACGTCCGTGGCTGCTTGTCGCCTTGGCCCTCATCGTCATCTGCCTCGGCCTCGTTGCCTGCACAGGATCGCCCTACGGTCCGGGCGGTGGCGCACCCGCGCCCACAACCACCACATCGAGCGGCTATTGAGCGTCCCTGCCTCGCTCTCCTGACTCAAGGGCATGCCGTGCACGCTCGCATCGCATTGACGTTGCTCCCTATACTGGACCCAGGGAAGCAATGGGAGTGGGAGTGGGCACGAGGTAGCGCATGCGTGACAAGACGGCGGGCGGGACGATGCGCGAGGGAGGCCCGGCGCTCCCCGACGATGACCAGAGGAATGCAGCCAATTCAGCGGAGGCGGCGGCGGAGGCGGCTCCCCTCAACGAGGCCGGCCAGCGGCTGATCCGCCGCGGCCCGGCGGGCTACCTGTGGAATCAAGCCGGGTCGCTCTGGCTGTTCCTCTCGCTGCTGCTGTTCGAGGTCGTCGTGCGGCGCTCACTGCCGCAGGGCGAAACCAACGTCTTCGACGCCGTCGCGACGGTGGCCAACCTCGGATTCTACGTGGCCGCTCTCGGGTTGACCAGCGCCGGCACGGTCTATCTGCCGCGTGCGCTGGTTGAAGGTGGCCCAGCGTATGCCCGCGCGCTCGCCCTACGGCTGGTTGTCAGCCGCGTCGCGGGCGCGTTGGTCGTGGGCGCCGCTATCATCTGGGCCACGCCAGCCCTGGTGACGGAAGCAGTCGCAGCGCCCTGGTCGCCCGTACGAGAGTTTGCCGGCAGCTTCATTGTCCAGGCATTGCTCGCCCACCGCGTGGTCGTCGCCGCGTACGTCGTGGGCGTCGGGGTCTCGACGCTGCTCAGCTCGCTCTTGATCGCGCTGGTGCGCACACGGATCGTGTTCATCTTCGGCGGACTCGCGCAGGGGCTTGTCCTGGCGCTGGCCTACGTGCTCATCGCACGCCTCAATACTGGGGTGGAAGGCGCCATGCTGGCCCAGGTGCTGCCGCCAATGATGACCGCGATCATCTTCGCCGTCATCCTGTGGCGGACACTGGCTGGCGGCACGGAATCGTCCGCGCGGCCTCCACGCTTCTTTGGGCCATCGCTGCGGCTTGCGTTCGCCGCCTGGTTGGCCGATCTGCCAAACGCCTCGCTCGTGCAGCCGCTGGCCATCGGGCAGCTCTCGGCGGTCGCGCCAAGCCAGCTTCTGTTCTTCAAGAGCACCTACCAGATGGGCGACGCAGGCTCGCGCTTCTTCACCGATGGGCTGGGCGGCGTTAGTCTGGCGCTCATGTCGGCGTCGTATGCCGGCCGGCGGCTGCCATCGCTGGCAATCGGCTGGCGCACCGTAAACAAATTGCAGGTGCTGCTGGCGACGCCGCTGGTGGTCTTCTCCATTCCACACGCGGCAGCCATCATGGCGCTGCTCTTCGGCCCACTGTATGCCAGCTCAGGCGGCCTGCTGGCGGTCTTTCTGATCCTCAACGGCGTGCTGCAGCTGCTCGGCGGCGCCACCCACGAATGGGCCCTCTACGTCCTGGGACACCAGCGTTGGGTGGTCGTCTCGCGCTGGGCCACGCTGGGCATCCTGGCGGTGGCTGGTGTGCTGCTGGTGCCGCGCTACTTCGCGCTGGGTGCGTTGGTGGCGGTGGGGATCGGCCGGCTCGCGGCGCAGCTTTTCCTCTTCGCGCTGGCGCGCGCGGCGGTGCGGCGGCCCTACCCATTCACTTTCGTCGCCAAGCTGCTGGTCACGCTCATTCCGCCAGTGGTGGTAACGGCCCTGTGGCAGCCGGCAGCACTGGTGGAGCAGATCGTCGCAAGCCTGCCGGCACTAGCGAGCGGCCATGAGCCGGCGGTGACGACCGCGCTGCTGCTGGCGGCGGATGGCATGACGTTCCTGGCGTTGTTCCTGATTGGTCTGTGGCTCGTGCGCCCACTCGATGCCGAAGACGCCGGACTGTTGGCGCAGGCGCCTGCATGGCTACGCCGTCTTCTGCGGCCGCTGGTCTCACGCACCGCCTCGCGCCTGCCGGCGTCCGAGCCAGTCCCCGCGGCCAGGCGGTGATTGGCGAAACGGGCATGGCCGCCGACAGAGTGAACGAATGCGTCACGGCTGGCTCGTAGCCGTGCCAGCCGTGACGGAAGCTGCGTCGGGGGCGCCAGCGGCTACGACTGCGCTCCCGCTGGACGGACGACCAACGCCGGAACGGGCAGATCAGCCAGAACGAACTCCGCGACACTGCCCACCAGCCAGCGCCGGAAACCGCTGCGTCCGTGGGTCGCCAGTGCCAGCAGATCGTAGGGCCGCTGCCCGCTTGGCGCTGCGGCGGCTCCGCCGCCTAGCTGGCGGAGAATCGCCTCGCCCGCCGAGCCGATCACCGCCTCCGTGCGCACCACTGCCTCACGCGTCAACGCAGCCTCCAGGCTGGCGCGCGTCCGTTCGAGATAGTGGGTGGCATCGTCACGCTCCGGGCCGCTCTCGCCTGCGCTGAAGAGCACGATCTCACGGATGCCCTCCGCCGGCCAGGCACTGCCATTGACACACGCGATGACGGGGGCCAGCGCCTGCTCCGCCAGCGCCGAGCCGTCCAGCGGCACGAGCACCCGCGTGAACGCGGGCGTGTAGGCATCGGCGCCGCCGGCTGGAGGCGGAACCACCAGCACCGGCAGCTGTCCCTCACGGATGAGATGTCGCGCGACTGGCCCAGGCGTCTCCTCTCCGCCGCCGTCCACGCGCGGGTGGACCGAGAGTACCACCAAATCCGCACGGCTGGTCCGCGCCAGATCGAGCAGTCCGTCAGTGACCGAGTTGGCGCGGGCTTCAAATGCCTCCACCGGCGCCAAGACCGTCTGCGCCAGCCGCGCTCGCATTCGCTCGACCTCTGGGCTGGTCACTACACGCCGCACCATCGTCCGCCTTGGGATCAGGGAGTCAACAACGCCATCGAGCATCGCCGCTGGATCGGTCGGTGTGGGCGCGCCAACGTGGGCGAGCGCGATGCCCGCGCCCAGGTACCGCGCAAGGGCGGCGGCGACCGGCAGCGCATGCTCGCCACTGCGCGTATCGGCAATGGGCACGAACAGGTGGCGGATGGGGAAGATGGACCGCGGCCAGGTCGCGAGCTGCGTCCCAGCTGGGATCAGAGCCAGCGGCGCCTCACGCGCCAGGCGTAGCCGCTCCTGTGCCTGGCGGGTCATCTGCTCCGAGAGACGGCGCGCTTCGGCCTCCACCCGCCCGCGCCGGCGACCCTCCACCACTGCTTCGCTGGTCTCGAGCGCGCGCTCGCGCGCCTCGTCTTCGGCCCGCGTGCGCTCCAGCGGGCCAAGCGGGGAGGCAGCGCGCCGCAGCTCCTCATCAGAGCGCTCGCCGTCCCCACCAGGCGCGGGCTGCTGTCGAGATGTCATGGCGCTGCCCCCGTTTCTTCTTTCTGCCTGCCTGTATCTGTAGCCACGTCGCCGAGCGGCTGGTGCTGCCAGCCACTCGACTCGCCACTAGATTGCCACCTCGGCTACCTGATGTGTGCCGTCCAGTGCGACCTCAGGGCTGCCCGCACGCGCCAGCTCGGCCGTCGCGGCTATCTGACCTGGGCGCTCCTCGACAGGCTGCGCGGCGAATCGTCGCGCGATCACGTACGCTGTGGCAGCGGCTACCCCAGCCACGCCCAGCGAAACCGCTGTCAGCACGACAATGTTCCGGGTGATGCGCACCCGACTACGCGCGCGGGCACGACGCATCGGGATGCGCGTTACAATCTGCCGCTGCACAAATCGAGTCTGCTTCCGCACAGATCGAGACACGCGCGGTAGCGTAGCATTCATCGTTGGCATGGCGTTCCTCATTTCTTGTCAGCTCATCCAGTCTTACCAGTCCACACGCACAGTACCCCGCCTGACTCACGCCGCGGTCATGACGCCTATCACCGATCTCGCAATCGCGTCACAGGAGGCGGTGTATCCCCGCACAGTGGAGTTGGCAGCCTCTACCGCTGTTGAGAGCCCAGCGGATGCTCCAACGCTCAGGAGCTGGCGTGCCGAGCGCGCCGCTCCCCAGTCAGCGTGTAGCCGAAGAGAGGTGCGATGAGGCACACGCCGATCAGGCCAGCGAACAGCGGCACCAGGCCGATCGCCGCGATCACGAGACTCCAGACTCCCTGCACGGCGAACGCACCCACCGCGATGAGCCCCGCGCCAATCGCCATGCGCACAAGGCGCCCGGTGGTGCTCTGCATAAAGGTGATGAACGTCTCCACGAGGTCCCTCCTGTCTGGTGGAGCGGGGCGCCAGACGAGTTCCACCTGCGCCAGCGGCCGCTCCACTGCCTTACGTTCAGGAAGCGTAGTAGGCAAGGGTCACACGCGCGTCTCAGCCTGCCGCTCCCCCATCACTGGCGCATCACCGCTCGCCGTGCTGGCGGCCAAGGTCTTCGCGCGCCAGTTGTCACCCCCGACGTGCCGCGCCGTATACGCCTCGTCCGCACCCATCCGTGGACGCAGCAGTGGGCAATCGTCGTACGACACGTACAGGGCGCAACTGGTCAGTTGCCGGCGCAGAGCGGCCAATCGCGTCGCGGCCACTGTGTCCGGCATCCGCTTCAGCGCCTCGGCGGCGAGTGTCGTGGCGGCGGCCGCATCGTTCGTGCTCTCCCGCAGCGCGACGCAAATCTGCTGGCAGCTGACGTTATAGACATGGCGCCAGCCTTCGCGTTCGGACCGCAGCCGCTCGGCGCGCGCCACCTCGCCAGCGGCGTGTGCCGCCCCCTCCTGCGCAAGCACCCGCCCAGTCGCGCGCATCGCCACCAGCAACGGGCACTCGAAACCCCGCTCGGTAGCTTCGCGCTCTCGCGCTACATCGTTGGCTCTATGCGTCACCTCGCTTTTCATGGTCTGCCCCACCTTTCCGTGGTCTCCTCCCGCACGAGCGCCTCAGCGGAGGCTGCCCGCGGGGGTACGGCGGCGATACAACGGCACATAGCGCGGCGCCCAGGTGCAGGTGTCGAGCCGCCGCTCCAATTCGTCGCCGGTGGTCATCGAAGCAACTCCATCTTGCTGCGCCGCAATAGCGACCGCCCGGGCCACGTCGCGTGCCACGGCGCGCACCTCGTCCAGCCCCGGATAGAGCGGCGCGTCCGGCACACGGCGGATCGGCGCGCGGGCGCTGAGCGCGCGAGCGGCGGCCAGCAGCATCCCATCGGTCACGCGGCGCGCGCGACCGGCGATCACACCCAGCCCGATGCCAGGGAAGATGAACATGTTGTTGCACTGGCCAATGCGAACCCGCCGCCCGTCATACGTCACATCAGGGAATGGACTGCCGCTCGCGACCAGCGCGTGGCCGTCGGTCCAGGTAAGCAGCTCTTCGGGTGTCGCCTCACTCTTGTCGGTTGGGTTCGAGAGTGGGAAGATGATCGGCCGCTCCACGTGGCGTGCCATCTCGCGCACCACTCGCTCGTCAAACGCGCCCGGCTGCGCCGCCGTACCGATCAGCGCCGTCGGCCGCACCTGCGCGACCACCTCGGCCAAGGACCACCGGGCGCCGCTCCCCGCCGCCGACCTGGGCCAGCCTGCCACGCGCTCCCACGGCTGGGCGAACTGACGCTTCTCGGCGTCCAGATCGTCGCGGCCGGTATGCAGCAGGCCGTGGGAATCCAGCAGCCACAACGCCGCGCGGCCGGCCTCAGCGGCGCTGCCCTCAGCCGCCATCGCGGCCACGATCTGGTCGGCGATGCCAGTGGCCGCCGAGCCGGCGCCCAGCACTACGATTCGTTGCGCGCTCAGCCGTGTCCCGGTCGCCTCCACCGCCGCCAGCAGGCCAGCCACCGTCACCGCGCCGGTGCCCTGGATGTCGTCATTGAAGCTCAGCACCTGTGTGCGATACTGCTCCAGCAGCCGGCGCGCGTTGCCCTTGGCGAAGTCTTCCCATTGCAGCAGCGCCCGCGGAGAGGTGTGGACGATGGCGTGTACGGCGCGCTCGACGAACGCATCGTAGGCCTCGCCACGCACGCGCGGGTGGCGCCAGCCCAGGTAGAGCGGGTCGGCCAGCAGGTCCGGGTTATCGGTGCCCGCGTCGAGCACCACCGGCAGTGTGGCCGCCGGATGAATGCCCGCGCAGAGCGAGTAGAGCGCCAGCTTACCGACGGGGATACCCATGCCGCCAATGCCCAAGTCGCCCAGCCCCAGGATGCGCTCGCCGTCGGTCATCACGACGACGGCGATCTCGCGTCCACGCGTCGCCTGCTCCAGGATCGTGTCAAAGTCGTCTTGATACGGATAACTCAGATAGACGCCCCGCGGGCGGCGATAGATGTGGCTGTAGCGCTGGCACGCCAGGCCTACCACCGGTGTATAGATGATCGGCGCCATCTCCTCGATGTGCTCTTGCAAGAGGCGATAGAACAGCACTTCGTTGCGGTCTTGCAGCGCGGCCAGGAAGACATAGCGCTCCAGGTTATCGTCTTTGAGGGAGTAGTTCTCATACGTCCGCGCAAGCTGCTCTTCGATGGTCGAGACATGCGACGGCAGCAGCCCCAGCAGGCCCAGCGCACGACGCTCCTCCTCTGGAAAGGCGCTGCCCTTGTTCAGAAGCGGCGTGTCGAGGATCACCTGGGGCGGAATCTCGGCATCCAGAACATGTTCGGTGATGGGCTCAGTGGCTGAGAACATCTCAGCGGCTGACATAGGTGCTGGCGTGATCATAGCCTGTCCTCGTCGTGCTCGGGTGGCGCAAACGGAGCGTCCGGTGCCTCGCTGGTGCGTCATGCGTCTCGTCTGAGTGGTAACCCATCCGTGCCACAATACCGTCACGGAGCCAGCCGCAGCCCTCACGCACCCGTCACACTGCAGAGCAAGCACGGCCAGACGGCCCTCCTGCCCGGCCCCAATTCGCATCGAGCTGACGGCCATGAGGGGGGGCGCAATCAGAGAGCGCAAGGTGAGCAGCATGGCACCGTTTCTGCCGGCATGGGTCAGGAGATCGGAGCCATCACAGGCTGCGAAAGCATCCGTGACGCCGTTGTGAACCAATGGCGCTGAAACGAGAGGCCGCAGCGATATGGCGTGCGGATAGTTTCCAGAGGAGCAGAGCCAGGCATAGAATAGGACACGGAGCGGCACGCGCCCCCCGCGCTACGGCCGCAGGGCGAGAAAGAGGGAGAGTAGGCGATG
>DASUBU010000079.1:0-19734 GCA_035763125.1 Ktedonobacterales bacterium | reverse complement strand
CTTCTTCAATGGCTATCGGCCGCAGTTCTACATCCGCACGACCGACGTGACGGGCCAGATCATCCTGCCGGAGGGGATGGAGATGATCCTGCCGGGCGACAACGTGACGATCCAGGTGGAGCTGATCACGCCGGTGGCCCTCGAGCAGGGCAGCCGCTTCGCCATTCGCGAGGGCGGCCGCACGGTCGGCTCCGGCGCCGTCACCAAGGTCCTCGGCTAATGAAGAGTCTGGCCCCGCTCGCTCAGAGAGCGGGGCCAGATGTTGTATACTAGATTGTTTGCGCGCATTCCGGCGCGGCGCCGCACCTGGCGGCTCACGGCGGAATGCGCGCCGGCTGGCGGGAGCGCCCGAGCTCGCCACGCCGCACCGTTCGGGCGTATCCGTGACACCGCCGGCGGTCTATCCGTCCTGCATAATGCGTGCTCTGCGCGAACGAACCTCGCAGCGTGTGTAGGTGCAGGTGGGGGAGCAAGGGCGGCGGAGGAAATAGGCGGAGATGGCCACCACCACCAAACAGCGGATCCGCATCCGGCTCAAGGCGTACGACCACCGGATTCTGGATCAATCGGCGGCGCAGATCGTCGAGACCGCGCAGAATACCGGCGCGCGCGTCTCTGGCCCGGTGCCGCTGCCAACCCACATCGAGAAGTACACCGTCCTGCGCTCCCCGTTCATTGACAAGGACTCGCGCGAGCAGTTCGAGATGCGCACGCACAAGCGCCTGATCGACATCGTCGAGCCCACGGCCAAGACGGTCGAAGCCCTGACCCGGCTCAATCTGCCGGCCGGTGTGGACATCGAGATCAAGCTCTAGCTGTCGTTCCGGTATCCTTTCGTTCATTGTTCGCCGACGTGCGGCGTCGGCACAAGGAGCGAGACGCTCGAATGGGCGCGAAACCTCCGCGCCACGTGTCTGACGATCCCAGCGGCTGCTGTGGATGCGCGGGCACGAACGGTCCCCTCCCATCCAATGGAGGCTGACTGCAACGAGCTTCTGGCGCCTTGTACTGCGCGCCGCGGGAGACACCCGTATGCTCAGCGCAATGCTCGGCCGAAAAGTGGGCATGACCCAGGTTTTCGGCCCCGCGGGGATGGCCATCCCGGTCACTGTGATCGAGGCTGGTCCCTGCACCGTCACACAGGTCAAGTCCGTCGCCAACGACGGCTACGAGGCCATTCAGCTCGGCTTCGGCAAGGCCAAGCTGAAGAACACACCGCGCCCTGAGCTCGGCCACCTGGGACATAAGCTGCCGCTGACCGAGGCACAGCGCCGCAAGCAGCAGCGGACACAGGCCAAGGCCCGCCAGGAGGCGCGCAAAAAGAAGGCGGAGGATGCCGCGGCTGCCGCCGAGGATGCCGAGACCAGCGAGACCGCCACCGAGACTGAGGCGGAGGTGGCCTCCACCACGAGCGGTGGCAAGCGCTCCGGTCGCCAGGGTGGCGCGCAGAAGCGGCGCGGGCTTGGCCCCTTCGCCATCCTGCGCGAGGTCGCGGTCGTCGGCGGAGAAGTCCCAGCGTTGGGCGAACAAGTCTTCGCCGATTTGTTCGCCGAGGGCGAGCGTGTTGACGTGATCGGCACCTCGAAGGGCAAGGGCTTCGCCGGCGTCATGAAGCGCCACGGCTTCCGTGGCGGGCCGCGCACGCACGGCCAGTCGGACCGCGCACGCGCGCCTGGCTCGATTGGCCCCGGCACCACGCCGGGCCGTGTTTTCAAGGGCACGCGCATGGCGGGCCGCATGGGCAACCAGCGCGTCACCATCAAGTCGCTCGAAATCATCCAGGCCGATCGCGAGCGCAACCTGATCGTCGTCATGGGCTCGATCCCCGGCCCCAATGGCTCCGTCGTCATGATCCGCAAGAGCCCCGAGGCGCTGGCTCAGGCCGCGCGCGGCGGCGCGGGCGCCTAGGGCCGAGCCGGAGATCAGGAGAGAACAGATGCCTACGGCTAACGTCTACGATACAAGCGGCAAGGTGATCCGCCAGCACAAGCTCGACCCCTACGTGTTCGGCGCGCCGGTCAACGTCGGCCTGCTGCACCAGGTGGTCACGGCGCAGCTCACCAATCGCCGCCAGGGCACCGCCAGCACCAAGACCCGCAGCGACGTGAGCGGCGGCAACCGTAAGCCCTATCGCCAGAAGGGCACCGGCCGGGCCCGCCAGGGCTCGACCCGTGCGCCGCAGTTCCGCGGCGGCGGTGTCGTCTTCGGGCCGCACCCGCACGCCTACGAGCGCAAGATTCCGCGCAAGATGAAGCGCTACGCGATTCGCTCGGCGCTCTCGGATAAGGCGCGCGAGGGGCGCATCCTGCTGATGGACTGGATCACGTTCGAGGAGCCGCGCACCAAAGACATGGTCGCGCTGCTGGAGCATCTGCCGGTGGAGCGCAACGTCTTGCTGCTGATGCCCACCTACGACGAGAACGTGATCCTTTCGGCTCGCAACCTCCATCACATCAAGCTGGGCAACGTCGCTTCGATCAACGTGGTCGAGCTGCTCAAGTACGACCACTTGCTGATGCCCATCGCCACCGTCAACAAGATCGTCCAGATGTTCGGCGAGGAGGCCGACGACGCGCTGCAGATGAAGCGCCACCCGCAGGTGGTCTTCCGCAAGCGCAAGCGGCGCGGCCTGCCGATCTCGGGCGAGGCTCCCGCGGCGATTGCCGCCGCCGCGCGTCCTCACGCGGCGCAGGCAACGGCGGAGCAGGCGGAGAGGGCGAAGAAAGCGACAGCCGCCAGAGCGGCCAAGAAAGCGCCCGCTGCCGATGCCGGCGAGACGGCAAGCAAGCCCGCCAAGACGACCAGGACCGCCAAGACGGCCAAGGCGACGGCGGCCGAGCAGGCTGAGCAGCCCGCAGCCGAGCAGCCCAAGCGCACGCGCCGGGCTCCGGCCCGCGGCAAGCCGAGCGAAGAGGAGTAAGCCATGGAGATCACCGAGGTCATCCGGCAGGGCATCATCACCGAGAAGAGCGTGGATCTCCAGACGACTCGGCGCCCCGACGGCTCAATCGTCCCGCGCTATGTCTTCCGCGTGGCGACCACGGCCAACAAGTATCAGATCAAAGAGGCCGTCGAGGCCATGTTCCCCGGTCGGCGGGTGGTGAACGTGAACACCGCCCGTATGCCAGGCAAGGCGCGCACGGTCCGCACGAAGCGGGGCATCTTCAAGAAAGAGGCGCGCCCGTGGAAGAAAGCGATCGTCACGCTCGCCGAGGGCCAGACGATCGAAGAGCTGCAGGCCTAGCCACCGCAGCCGGAGAGGAATGCGAGAATGCCTATTCGCACCTATAAGCCGACATCGCCAGGGCGCCGGGGCATGTCGGTCTCGACCTTCTCGGAGATTACGCGCTCCAAGCCGGAGCGCTCGCTGGTCCAGAAGAAGATCTCGAAGGCCGGCCGCAACAATCAGGGCCGCATCACGGCGCGCCATCGCGGCGGCGGCGTCAAGCGGCAGTACCGCATCATTGACTTCAAGCGCAACAAGTTCGGCATCCCGGCCAAGGTCTTCTCGATTGAGTACGACCCCAACCGCTCGGCGCGCATCGCGCTGCTGCACTACATGGACGGCGAGAAGCGCTACATCATTGCCCCCAACGGCCTCAAGGTTGGCGACCGAGTGATGAGCGGGCCGGAGGCCGAGATTCGCATCGGCAACGCCCTGCCGCTCAAGAGCATTCCGACCGGCACGGTGATCCACAACATCGAGCTGTATCAGGGGCGTGGCGGCCAGATGGTGCGCAGCGCGGGCGGCGCCGCCCAGCTGATGGCCAAAGAGGGCGACTACGCGCAGATTCGCCTGCCCTCCGGCGAGCAGCGGCTGGTGCACATCAACTGCTTCGCCACCATCGGCCAGGTCGGCAACATTGACCACGAGAATATCCGCATCGGCAAGGCTGGCCGCTCGCGCTGGCTCGGCCGCCGGCCGCATGTGCGCGGCTCGGTGATGAACCCGGTTGACCACCCGCATGGTGGCGGCGAGGGCCGCGCACCCATCGGCGGGCAGCCGCAGACACCGTGGGGCAAGCCTGCGCTGGGCCACCGCACGCGTAGCAACAAGCGCACCCAGAAGTTCATCGTTCGTCGTCGTAAGACCGGTCGGGGCCGGTAGTTCGCACAGAGAGAGGATTCGATGTCTCGTTCGACCAAGAAAGGCCCCTACGTGCATGCCTCGCTGCTCAAGAAGGTGCAGGGCATGGCGCGCGGTGGCGACAAGCGCATGATCAAGACGTGGTCGCGAGCTTCCACCATTCTGCCGATGATGGTGGGACTGACGATCGGCGTCCACAACGGCAAGCAGCACGTGCCGATCTACATCACCGAGAATATGGTCGGCCACAAGTTGGGCGAATTCGCACCGACGCGCCATTTCCGCGGCCACGCGGGCGGCCGGAGCGAGCGCTCGGCGTCGGTTCGCTAGCGGAGGATCATCATGCAGACTCGGGCCGTCGCCAAAAATATCGGGCACCCGCCGCGCAAGGTCCGCCGCGTCACCGACGCCATCAAGGGCCGCCGCGCCGCCGAGGCGCTCGCCATCCTCAAGTTCCTGCCCAACATGCCGGCGCGCGATGTCTACGCCGTGCTGGCCTCGGCCATCGCCAACGCCGAGAACAACTACGAGATGGACCCCGACCGGCTCTGGGTGGTCAACGCGACCACCGATGAGGGGGTCACTATCAAGCGCTTCCGCGCTCGCTCGCATGGCCGCGCCTCGCGCATCCTGCGGCGCAGCTGCCACATTACTATCGTCGTCTCGGATGACCCCGCCGACCGGCCGAAGGCCATTCAGCGCAACATCCGGCGCTAAGCATCGGAAGCATCAGGAGGATACATCTTGGGTCACAAAGTCAACCCCACCGGCTTCCGGCTCGGCGTCATCCGCGGCTGGGACTCTCGGTGGTATGCCGGTCGCAACTACAAGGACCTCGTCTACGAGGACCATAAGCTGCGCCAGCTCATCCAGAAGCGGCTGGCGAACGCCGCCGTCTCGCGCATCGAGATCGAGCGTCTCGCCGGCACGCAGCTCAGCGTCACGATCCACACGGCCAAGCCCGGCATCGTGATTGGCAAGAGTGGCGAGAACGTCGAGCGCCTGCGCCAATTGCTGGAGCAGACCAGCAAGAAGAAGGTGCGCCTCTCGATTCTCGAGATCCGCAATCCCGAAGTGGACGCCACGCTGATTGGCCACAGTATCGCCGAGCAGATCGAGAAGCGCATCTCGTTCCGCCGGGCGATGAAGCAGGCTGTGCAGAAGGCGATGCGCGCCAACGCCAAGGGCATCAAGGTCATCATCGGCGGCCGGCTGGGCGGCGCTGAGATCGCCCGCACCGAGAAAGAGGTCGAGGGCAGCGTACCCTTGCAGACGCTGCGCGCCAACATTGATTACGGCCTGGCCGAGGCGCACACCACCTACGGCGTGATCGGCATCAAGGTCTGGGTCTACCACGGCGACGTGCTGCCCGAACGGCAGCGCGAGCAGGGCCTCGGCGCCGCTCAGGCGCAGATGGCGGCGGTCCCGGCGCCTGGCGGCCGTGGCGGGCTGCGTGGTGAGGGCCGTGGCGGGCCGCGTGGTGAGGGCCGTGGCGGGCCGCGTGGTGAGGGTCGCGGTGCTGGTGCCGGTGGCCCCCGTGGTGGTGGGCCCCGCCCTGGCAGCACAGAAGCCGGACTGCGCCCCAGCGGTGGGCGAGGGATCGGCCCTGGCGGACAGAGCCGCGGTGCGCGCGGCAGCGGCCCCACCGGCACCGAGCGCGCGCCGCGCAGCGCGCCCAGGGCGGCGCCCGACGGCGGCATCATCCCGGGCAAGGGACCCGAGCTGCCACCGAGCGGCGATGTTGTCCCGGCGCCTGGCGCGCACGAGTTCCCAGCCCCCGATGCCAATGCCCCGTCGGACGCCACACAGGTCGAGACGACGCCACATCCGACCGAGACAGAGGAGTAAGCTGACATGTTGCTGGCGCCCAATCGCACCAAGTTCCGCAAGCAGCACCGCGGGCGCATGCGGGGCACTGCCCACCGCGGCAACACCATCGCTTTTGGCGAGTTTGCCCTGCAGGCGCTCGAGCCGATCTGGCTCGAAGCCCGTCAGATCGAAGCCGCCCGTATCGCGATGACGCGCTACATCAAGCGCGGTGGCAAGGTCTGGATTCGCGTGTTCCCCGACAAGCCTGTCAGCTCCAAGCCCGCCGAGACGCGCATGGGCTCTGGCAAAGGCGCTACCGACCATTGGGTCGCGGTCGTCAAGCCGGGTCGCATCCTCTTCGAGCTGGGGGGCGTGCGCGAGGAGGTCGCCAAAGAGGCCATGCGCCTGGCGGCCAACAAGCTGCCGATCCATACCACGTTTCTCGTCCGCCAGGAGGCCGAAGGTGTCGAAGCTTAGCGAGCGCCGCCGCGAGATTCACGGGCTGGATATGGCTCAGGCGCACGACGAGCTCGCCGTTCAGCGGCGCAAGCTCTTCGAGCTGCGCCTCCAGGCCGCCCGCGGCGACGTCAAGAACCACCGCGTGTTCACCCAAACCAAGAAGGACATCGCCCGCCTGATGCAGCACATCGGCGAGCTGGACCACGAGGCACAGGTCGTCGCCGAGGGTGGCCTCGACGAGACGCCCGTGCCGCAAGAAGAAGAGGCCTAGCCCATGACCGCACCGGAAACCACTGCCGGCGGCACGCAGCCCAAGGGCGCCAAGCCGCAGGGCCGCCGCCAGCAGAAGGTCGGGCGCGTGACCAGCGATAAGATGCAGAAGACGATTGTCGTCGCTGTCGAATCGCTCAAGCGCCACCCGATCTACAAGCGCAGCTACAAGTACACCACCAAGTTCAAGGCGCACGACGAGCACAACGACGCCCGTATCGGCGACATCGTTCGCATCGAGGAGACCCGCCCGCTCAGCAAAGACAAGCGTTGGCGGCTGGTCGAGATCCTCAAGCGGGCCGTGCAGGTGACGCCCGTCGAGCAGCTCCAGGGCATGAACGCCCCGGAAGGCGAGGGCCGCTAGCATGATTCAGACACAGACCCGCCTCCGTGTCGCCGATAATACCGGCGCCAAGGAGATCATGTGCATTCGCGTGCTGGGCGGCTCCGGCAAGAAGGTCGCCTCGATTGGCGACTTGATTAAGGCCTCCGTCAAGCAGGCCGCGCCCAACGGCTCGGTCAAGAAGGGCGAGGTCGTCACGGCGGTGGTCGTGCGCGTGGCCAAAGAGTATCCGCGGCCTGACGGCAGCTACATCCGCTTCGACGACAACGCCGCCGTCATCATCTCTGCCGGCAACAACCCCCGCGGCACGCGCATCTTCGGGCCGGTTGCCCGCGAGCTGCGCGACCGCAATTTCATGCGCATCGTCTCGCTCGCCCCGGAAGTCCTCTGACGAGGCGGTAGGAGCGAGCTGTTCATCGGCCAAAGGGCATGGGAGAGAGATCCACCAATGGCAGCCAATCCAAAAGAACGCAAACCCCTGCACCTGGCCAAGCTCAACGTGCATAAAGGCGATACCGTGCTGGTCATCAGCGGCAAGGACCGCGGCAAGAGCGGCACCGTCGCCCGCGCGCTGCCCCGCGAGAACAAGGTGATCGTCGAGGGCATCAACATCGCCAAGAAGCACGTGCGAGCCGGCCGAGGCGGGGTACAGTCGGGCATCATTGAGAAACCGATGCCGATTCAAGTCTCCAACGTGATGGTCAAATGCACTGAATGCAATCAGCCCACCCGCATCGGCCACGAGCGTGTCCCGACCGGCCCCGACCAGAAGATGCGCACGCGGCGGATCTGTAAGAAGTGCGGCAAGCCGATTCAAGAGAACACACGAGGGTAGGTAGGCCATGGCAGTGCAATCTCGCCTCAAAGAGCGCTACGACAAAGACATCCTGCCGGCCCTCATCAAAGAGTTCGGCTATCAAAACGTCATGCAGGCCCCGCGGCTGGCCAAGATCGTCATCAATATCGGTCTGGGCGAGGCGATCCAGAACAACAAGGCGATTGAAAATGCCGTGCGCGACCTGGCCGACATTACCGGCCAGCGCCCGGTGATCACCAAGGCGAAGCGCTCGGTGGCCTCGTTCAAGCTGCGTGAGGGCATGCCCATCGGCGTGACGGTCACACTGCGCGGCCAGCGCATGTACGACTTCCTCGATAAGCTGGTCAATGTCGCGCTGCCTCGCCTGCGTGACTTCCAGGGCGTCTCGACCGACTCCTTTGATGGGCACGGCAACTACACGCTGGGCCTCAGAGAGCAGCTGGTCTTCCCTGAGATCAACTACGACAAGATTGACAAGGTGCGCGGCATGGAGATGACCATCGTCACCACCGCCACCACCGACGAAGAGGGACGTCGCCTGCTCACCCTCGTCGGCATGCCGTTCAAGCGGAGCAGGCCTTAATCACTTTTTGATCGTCCGGCTCCGCGCAGCCGCGGACCAACGGACCGGAAACCGGAACGGAACGTCCGCTCCGAAGCCTGGTCTCTCGCCCTGGAGGGGGCAACGATGGCAAAAACATCAATGATTGTCAAATCCAAGCGCAAGCCGCGCTTCTCGACGCAGCAACACAATCGCTGCGCGATCTGCGGCCGGCCGCGCGGCTACATCCGCAAATTCGGCCTCTGCCGCATCTGCTTCCGCGAGAAAGCCCTCCGCGGCGAGCTGCCCGGCGTGACGAAGTCGAGCTGGTAGGCTAAGCCAGGAGGTTTCGCGATGAATATGACCGATCCCATCGCGGACATGCTGACACGCATCCGCAATGGTATCATGGCGCGCCACTCTCGCGTGCTGATCCCGTGTTCCAAGATGAAGATCGCCCTTGCGCAGATCCTCAAAGAGGAAGGCTACATCAAAGACTTTGACGTGGTGCGCGACAACCCCCAGGGGACGCTGCGCGTCTCGCTCAAATACGTGGACAAGCGCCCCGTGCTGACGCAGCTCAAGCGTGTCAGCAAGCCGGGGCTGCGTGTCTACACCCGCCGCGATTCGATTCCCCGCGTGCGTGGCGGCCTCGGCACCGCCATCATCTCGACGCCGCAGGGGCTGATGACGGGCCGCAAAGCCTACCAGCTCGGTCTGGGCGGCGAAGTGGTCTGCTACGTCTGGTAAGAGGGAGGCCTCACCATGTCGCGTATCGGCAAGGTCCCAGTTCCGGTCCCCGCCGGCGTCAAGGTCGAGATCAAGCCTGGCAATCTGATCGCGGTGACGGGCCCCAAGGGCTCCCTCGCGCAGCAGTTCCCTGCCACGCTCGCCTTCGCCCAGGAGAACGGCACGATCACCGTCACCCGGCCCGACGACTCCAAAACGCAACGCTCGCTGCACGGCCTATCGCGCACGCTGCTCAACAATATGGTGGTGGGCGTGAAAGACGGCTACACCAAGGCGCTGGAGCTGCAGGGCGTCGGCTATCGCGTGACCAAAGCTGGCAACAATCTGGTCTTCCAGGTCGGCTACTCGCATCCCGTGCTGGTCGCACCGCCGGAGGGCGTTTCGTTCAATGTCGAGAGCGTTACCCGTCTGACGATCACCGGCATTGACAAGCAGCTCGTCGGCCAGGTTGCCGCTAACATCCGCGCTATCCGTAAGCCCGAGCCGTACAAAGGCAAAGGCATCCGCTATGTCGGCGAGGTAGTGCGCATGAAGGCGGGCAAGGCCGGCAAGGTCGGCGGCAAGAAGAAGTAGACAGACACATGATCAAGAAACATTACGCCAATCAGGCTCGTCTGCGGCGCCATCGGCGGGTGCGCAAGAAGGTGGAGGGGACGCCGGCACGTCCGCGGCTCTCCGTCTTTCGCAGCAGTACGCAGATTTACGCCCAGGTGATTGACGACACCCGCGGCCACACGCTTGCCGCGGCCTCCTCACGCGACGCTGACTACACGCCGCTTGCCAAGACACTCGCCAGCGCTCCCGCCGAAGAGCTGCCCGAAGGCGTGCGGGGCATCGCCGGCAATCCGCGCATCGTGCAGGCGCGTGCCGTCGGCCGGCTGATCGCTCAGCGCGCGCAGGCGGCTGGTGTCAGCCAGGTGGTCTTTGACCGGGGCGGCTATCTCTATCACGGGCGCATTGCGGCGCTGGCTACTGGCGCCCGTGAGGGCGGCCTCAGCTTCTAGGGCACGAGGGAGAACATGCCAAGAATTGACGCAAACAGGCTGAATCTGGAGGAGACCGTCGTCCAGATCGCCCGCGTGTCCAAGGTTGTCAAGGGCGGCCGGCGCTTCAACTATCGAGCGCTGGTCGTGGTGGGTGACCGCGGGGGCCACGTCGGGGCCGGGCTGGGCAAGGCTGGCGAGGTGCCGGACGCCATCAAGAAGGGCGTCGAGGATGCCAAGAAGCACCTCATCGAGGTGCCGCTCGTCGGCACCACCATTCCGTATCTGATCCGCCACAACTACTCCGCCTCGGAGGTGCTGCTCAAGCCGGCCGCCCCTGGCACCGGCGTGATCGCTGGCGGCGCGGTGCGCGCGGTGGTCGAGGCGGCTGGCATCCGCGACATCCTCACCAAGTCGCTGGGCAGCGCGAACGCGCTCAACACGGTGCGCGCCGCCGTGGGCGCGCTGCAGAGTCTCCAGCCCTTCGAGGCCGAGGCGCAGCTGCGCGGCCGCAGCGTTCCCGATCTGATCGGGGTGAAGCTGGCCGGTCGCATCGCCGAGGCCAACGCCGCTGCCGCCGCTGCCTATCCGCCTGCCGAGCGCGAAGAGCGCCGCGAGCGCGACGAGCGTGGTGGCCGTGGGGGGCGCGGTGAGCGCGGCGGTGAGCGCGGCGGCGGTCGTGGCGGCCCCGGCGGCCCCGGCGGACGCGGCGGCCCCGGCGGCGCGGGTGGACGTGGCGGCCCCGGCGGGCGTGGCGGCCCCGGCGGGCGTGGTCCCGGCGGGCCGCGCGGCGGCGGATCTCGCCGCTAGTCTGCTGGATGCATGTGCCGGCCCGCGCGCCGGCTCGGCGTGCTCTTGCTCTTGCAGCGATGCGCCCGGCCAGCGTCTGCGCCCCAGGACCGGCGCACCTTGGAACGAGTGTCCGAGCAAGCGGGATGACCCCCAAATTCCCGGCTAGGCGGGCGCCACACGAGGTGCTACAATGGGCGCGTGGAGAGTCACGACAATGGCAAAGCTACGTATCACCTATAAGAAAAGCTCCATCGGATACAGTCAGAAGCAGCGGGCGACCGTCCAGGCGCTCGGCCTGCGCAAGCTGCATCAGGTGGTCGAGCACGAGGATAGCCCCGTGATCCGCGGCATGATCAACAAGGTCGCGCATCTGGTGGTGGTTGAGAAGGTGGAGAAAGTGGAGGAGGCCCAGGCATGAGACTCTCCGATCTTCGCCCCAACCCTGGCGCGCGGCAGACCAGCAAGCGTCTCGGGCGTGGCCCTGGCTCGGGGCGTATGAAGACCTCTGGCCGCGGCCAGAAGGGCCAAAAGTCGCGCTCCGGCGGCGGCGTGCCACCCTACTTCGAGGGCGGCCAGAACCGCTTCTCGCAGCGCATGCCGTACCTGGGCGGATTCAAGAATCCGTTCCGCACGGAGTTCATCGAGATCAACGTGGATGCCCTTACGGTCTTCGCGCCCGGCGCCGACGTGACGCCCCAGGCACTCGCCGCGCAGGGCCTCATCCGCGCGCGCCAAGCGACCAAGCTGATCAAGGTGCTCGGCAACGGCAAGCTCGACCGCGCGCTCAACGTCACCGCGCACAAGGTCTCGGAGTCGGCACGCTCGAAGATCGAAGCCGCGGGCGGGACCGTCTCGCTGCTGGAGCTGCCCAAGCGCGCCCGGCGCCATACCAAGCGCCCGGCGGCGGCAGCGGCTACTCCGCAACCTACCGCGTAGTTCCTGGCGAAGCCCCAGCCGCCCCGGCGCTGGCGCGCTTCGCCGTTCGCACGCCGCACGAGCCGCCATTGCGGCGCTTGGCAGCGGCGCGCACCCCGGCCGGCCGTGCTGTGTGGCACACTCGCCTCTGGCGCGGCCTCCCGACCATCCCACGGCGCATCCCCGGCGACGGCGCTCGACTTGGAGGCTGGCATGTTGAACCGTCTGCGCAGCATGTGGACCATCCCAGATCTGCGCAACAAGATTCTTTTCACCATCGCGATGCTGCTGGTCTTCCGGATCATGGCCTACGTGCCGGTGCCTGGCATCAATCCGAAGGACCTCAATACCTTCCTCAACAAGAACAATTCTGGCCTGAACCAGATTTTTGGTCTGCTCGATATCTTCTCTGGCGGCTCGCTCCAGAACTTCGGCGTTGTGGCGATGGGCCTTTATCCCTACATCACCGCGACCATCGTCATCCAGCTCCTCCAGCCGATCATCCCCAAGCTCGATGCGATGGCACGCGAGGGTGAGGCTGGCCGCAACAGGATCGCTCAGATCTCGCGCTACATCACCGTTCCGCTGGCGCTGTTGCAGGCATTCGGCCAGATGGCTCTGCTCGTCAACCTGGGCGCCATCCCCCGTGACCAGTTCAACCTCTTCAACGGCCCGTCGTTCCTGCCGACGCTCTCCACCATCATCACGCTGACCGCCGGCACGATGTTCCTCGTCTGGCTGGGCGAGCTGATCACCGAGAACGGCATCGGCAACGGCGTCTCGCTGATCATCTTCGCCAACATCCTGGTGAAGATCCCGCAGACCGTTGGCTCCGCGCTCGTCAGCAGCAGCGGCTCGTCCGGCGGTGTGGATACCGGCAGCTTGCTCTTTGTGCTCGCTATCATCGCGCTGGTGCTGGCGATGACCTTCTCGATGGTCTACATCTACCTCTCGCAGCGCCGCGTGCCAGTGCAGTACCCCACCAAGCGGCGCTTCCTCAGCGGCCAGCGTGCCGGCCAGACGACGACCTACATCCCCTTGCAGGTCAATAGCGCCGGCATGATCCCGATCATCTTCGCGCAGTCGGTGCTGCTGCTGCCCACCGTGCTCGCCAGCTACCTGGCGTATAGCACCAACAAGGGGCTGGCGGACGCTGTCAGCGGCCTGCGGCTTTTCCTCGATCCCTCCACGACGCAATACTGGGTGCTGTTCGGCCTGGGCGTCGCGCTCTTCACGTTCTTCTATGCCACGGTGATCTGGCAGCAGCAGAACATGGCGGAGAACCTGCAAAAGCAGGGCGCCTACATCCCTGGCATCCGGCCCGGCCCGCCCACCGAGCAGTATCTCTACAAGATCCTCAAGCGCGTCACGCTCGGCGGCGCGCTCTTCCTGGGGATTGTCTCGGTCGCGCCGGTCCTCTTCGGCACTGGCTCGGTCAACCGCATCCCCACCGCGGCCTCGTTGCTGATCGTCGTGGGCGTTGTGCTCGACACCATGAAGCAGCTCGAAGCCCAGATGGTGATGCGCAACTACTCCGGCTTCCTCAGCTAGAGCTGGCCAGCTAGTCGCAAGTCGTCTTCCCACTCTGCCGATTCTTTGGAGCCGGGCACGAGTCTTATATCAATTCCGTCTGGGACCTTGTCGTTTCTTGATGCGTCTAGGCCACCAGGGGAACAGCGTGGCGGAGCGGATGCGGTCGGGCTGGCGCTGCAGGGCCGCGCAGCGGGCAAACTGCGCCTCATCGAGGGCGTCGAGGTCGGCGAAGTGGACGTTGACGAGCGCAGTGTTGGTCAGCGGCCAGAGGTGCTCGGCGGGCTGCAGCTCAGGGGAATATGCCGGCAGGAACAAGAGATGGACGTGGTCGGGCACGCGCAGCCGCAGCGAAGTGTGCCAGCCGGCTTGATCTAGCACGAGCACGATCTGCTTCTGGGGACCGGCGCCGACCGCTTGGGCGAAGGCGGCCAGCTCCGCTTCGAAGACCGGGATCGACACGCCCGAGGCCAGATGCCAGAGGGTGCGGCCCGAGGCCGGATGGACGAAGCCGACAAGGTAGCGCCAGCGGAAGCGGTGCTGCACGACGGCGCGGGGCCGCTGCCCAACCGGCGCCCACACCCGACGCAGCAGCGGCTTGAGCCCGATGCGATGCTCGTCCAGCGCCCACGCCTCCACGCAGGCGTCGGGGAAGGCTGTGGCGACCGCCTTTAGCAGGGGACGGAAGTTTTTTTGAAGGCGTCTTGCTCGTCGGGGTCGGCCAGCACATGCTGCGGCCGCGGCAGTTGCTGGCTGTGCTTGAGGCGCTGCAGATAGTCCCAGCCGCGTTGCACGCACACCGGTCGGCCCAGCTTGGCGCTCATCCAGGCGGCGACGGCTCGGGCCGTCCAGCGCCGCTCGCCTTCTGGCGTGGGACCCGCCAGCGCCTGGCGCAGCTCCTCCTGCTGCCCAGCCGACAGCATGGGCTGGGCTCGTCTAGAGGTCGTGTGCTGGCGATTGTGCATGCCAGCCGGGCCTTGCGTGTTGTAGCGCTTGACTAACTGCCCGATCCAGTAGCGGGAGTAGCCGGTGACCTCGGCGACGGCCGCCGCCGGATGCCCGGTGGCCAGCAGCCACAGGATCTGCCACCAACTGCGCTCATGCGGCTCGTGCGCCGTCCGATACCGCTGCTCCAGCTCCGCGGCGGCAAGGTGGGGTTCAAGATGCAGGCGTTTTCCCATGCCTTCATCTTACAACACCCGAACCGGAATCCGTATTACTGGCTCTGCCCGGCTCGCTTCGTGCTATAACTCTACCGTCACCTCTGCCGCCGCGGCTTCCGGTCATTCCGGCGTGCGGGGCAAGGGGCCGATCCTCAACGACAGCTCGCCACAACGTGGTGGCGGACCTGCTCCGGCGCTGGGCTTTGGCGTCGCGAACGAGAGGAGCACTCGCCATGATGAATCTCATCTTGCTGGGCGCACAGGGCAGCGGCAAAGGCACACAGGCCGAGCTGCTGTCTCGCCAGCTCAATCTCAAGCCGGTTGCCAGCGGCGAGCTGCTGCGCGAGGAGATGGCCGCCGGCACGCCCCTTGGACTACAAGCCAAGCCCTTCTACGACGCTGGCGATCTGGTCCCCGACGAGATCGTCATCGGCATGATCATGCAACGCATGCGCGCCCTCGGCGGCGCTCAGGGCATCATCCTTGATGGCTTCCCCCGCAATCGTACGCAGGCCGAGGCGCTCGACCGTGCGCTTGCCGCCTCCGGCCAGACCATCGCCGCCGCGATCTACCTGGACGTGCCGCGCGAGCTGCTGCTAGACCGTCTGTTGGGCCGCTACATCTGCCAGGCCAACGGCCACGTCTGGAATATCAAGACCAACCCCCCGCGCGTCCCTGGCGTTTGCGACATAGACGGCAGTCCGCTGATCCACCGCTCCGACGACGTGCCTGAGAAGATCAACCGCCGCCTCGACATCTTCTTCGGCGACACCATCCATCTGGTGGACTACTACGGCGCGCAGCACAAGCTCGTCCGCGTGGACGGCAACCGCGACATCCAGGCTGTCAATCGCGAGATTCTCGCCGGGCTCCGCGCGCTCCTGCCGAGCCACGTGCCCGCCGAATTGGCCGCGCAGTAGCGGGGGGACGCGAGAGAGCGCCCCTACCAGTGAGAGAGGACGCGTGAAAGCGGGCGGGCGCCGCCGTATGGTACACTACGGAATGGCGCGCGCCCGATACTCACCGCCCACCGCGCGCTCGATCCGTCCAACTTTCACTCGCAGAGCTTCATTTATGCCAATTGCCTTCCGCAGCAAGACCGAGATCACTGGCATCCGCCACGCCGGCCGTGTCGTCCGCGACGTGCTGGATATCCTGGCGGAGCAGGTGCGCCCCGGCGTCACCACCGGCGAGCTAGATGCCATCGCCCGCCGCGAGCTGGAGCGCCGCGATGCTGTATCGAACTTTCTGGGCTACCAGCCCACCAAGGATGTTCCGCCGTACCCCGGCGTGCTGTGCGCCTCGGTCAACGACGAGATCGTCCACGGCATCCCTGGCAAGCGCGTGCTGAAAGACGGCGACATCGTGGCGCTCGACATGGGCGCCATCGTGGATGGCTGGCATGGCGACTCCGCGATCACCGTCCCCGTCGGCCGCGTCTCGCCCGCTGCTCAGCGCCTGCTCGACGTCACCCAGGAGGCTCTGCGCCGCGGCATTGCCGCCGCCCGGCCAGGCAACCGCGTGATGGATATCGCCCGCGCGGTGCAGTCCTACGTCGAAGGTGAGGGCTACTCGCTCGTCCGCCAGTATGCCGGGCACGGCATTGGCCGCGAGCTGCACGAAGACCCCTGGGTGCCGAACGTCGTGGATCCGCGCGCGCCCAACCCCGTGCTGCGTCCCGGCATGACGTTCTGCGTCGAGCCGATGGTCAATGCCGGCGGCGCGGCCACCCGCGAGCTGCCCGACCGCTGGACCGTCGCCACCAAGGATGGCTCGCTCTCCGCGCATTTCGAGCACACCATTGCCGTCACCGCCGACGGGCCGGAGATTCTCACGGCGGGGTAATGCCCCCTCCTGGGCCACAGCCTCAGCTCGCGCTGACCACGCCGAGCCGTGTCGCGCCCAGGCGCTCTGGCGCAACCCATGCCGCGCGCTGCCCGAACCACTCGCCGCTTTCGCCACTTGCCTCCGGCGCGAGCGTCAGCCCCATCCGTCGTGCCGAGGCATCCAGATCGCTGCTCGCCAGCAGATAGGCGCACGGCGCCGGCCCGAAGTGCGCCAGACGCTCGCGCAGCCAGTCGCCCGCCGCGCCCGGCAGCGGCTCCGCCAGCGTCACCGGCGTCCCCACGAAGCGCGCCAGCCGCGCCCCGAAGCCCGCATCCTCGCGCTGCTCGGGCGCCTCCAGCCCATAGACGCGCCGGAAGAGCGCCACCGCCGGCGCGATGCGCTCGACGCCGAGGATCACCTGCGCCACGCCGCGCAGCTCACGGTCCGCCACGCTCGGCGAGGGCTGCACGCGCAGCTCGCGCGGTGTGCGGTCCTGGATCACGAAGGGCAGCGTCGCGCCTGGCTCCTGGTCGCCCGGGTAAAGCAGCTCCCACTCGACTTGCGTTCCATCCGGCCGCCGGCGGCTCATCGCCACCGGCCCTCGCACCGGCACGCCCAGCGCGGCGACTCGCGCCGCCTCGGCGGCGATATCGGATGTCCGCGCGCACCACGCGCACGGCCCGCCGTTGCCCGCGATCTGCGCCGCCCACTTGCCGCTGGCCGAGCCAGGCGTCTGGGCGGCAATCAGCTCGATGTACGAGCCGTCGTCAAAGCCGACCAGCGCCATCTGCGTCCCGCCGGTCGAGTGTGCGCCGCCATAGACCGGCGCCAGGCCGATCTCCGCGAACGCTCGCTCCAGCCGATCCAGCGCCTCGCCCGCCACCGTGACATGATCAACCGCCGGTCCCATCGTCGCCGCAGTCATCGCCACACCCTCCCGCTCCGGCCCGCGAGCCGGCCACCTGGCTGCCCCGCGCCGTCTGCCGCGCCTCCAGGGATAGCCTACCGCCATCTGTGCGTAGGATGCATCGCCCCTATCCCTCAAGTGGCCGCCTCGTCTCGGCCTTCTTGCGTAGTTCGCGCGGTGCGCCTTGACGCGCCAACGCGCTCTCGCATAGAGTGCCCTGCGGAGAGCATAGCGTTCGGGTGAGCGGCTATCAGCTTCGCCGCCGACGGCGCGATGCCTCGCCCAGCGTAAGACTGTGAGGTTGCGCCATGGCCTCCATCATCGCCGATGCGCACAACGCGCCCGTCACCAAGGATATGCTCCGCGCCGCGCTCGAAGCCGAGCGGCGCGAGATCCTCGCCTTCTATCGGAGTCTCGCCCCCGATGACTGGCGCCAGCCCTCGCTCTGCGCGCTGTGGACCGTGCGCGAAGTGCTGGCCCACCTCGTCACCAACGACAGCACTGCCGCGCTCTTCCTGGCGATGCTGCGCACCGGCCTGAAGGGCGATGTCGCCAACCTGTGGCTGGTGGCGCGCCTGCGCGAGCGCACCTATGACGAGCTGCTGGCCGCCTGGGAGCAGATGGTCGTCCCGCGCGGCACACCGGCCGCCGCACCCGGCCCCTATCTTGCCGATGATTGGGTCCACCACCAGGATATCCGCTGGCCGCTCAATCGTCCCCGCCTCCACGATCCCGTGCGGCTGCGCCTGGTGCTGGACGAACTGCTGAAGCTCAACCGCAAGCGCGTGAGCGGACTGCGCCTTGTGGCGGCCGATCTCGGCTGGGCCGCCGGCGATCCGTCGGACCCGCTTGTCGAAGGGACCGCCGAGGCCCTGGCGATGGGTATCGCCAACCGCTCGGCTGCCCTTGCGCGCCTGCGCGGCCCCGGCGCCGATCAAATCATTTCATAGATCTGTCCCTTTCCGAGTCTGGATCCTATCGCGCTCTTTGCCCAGGTCCCCTTCTGCCCGCTGCGCCCTGGCGCTTTCATCGCCTGCTCATCGCCCGCTCGGAGGTCCAGAATGCCCTCTACCACCGCTCCCCTTCGGCTGCTCGCCATCCTTGCCCACCCTGACGATGAATCGCTGGGCGTCGGTGGGGCGCTGGCGAAGTACGCCGCCGAGGGCGTCGAGACGTATCTGGTGACGGCCACGCGCGGTGAGCGCGGCTGGATCGGCGAGCCAGCGGACTATCCGGGGCTTGACGCACTCGGCCGCATCCGCGAAGGCGAGCTGCGCGCCGCGGCGCGTGTGCTGGGCATCCGCGAGGTCCACGTTCTCGACTACGTTGACGGAGATCTCGACCAGGCCGACCCGGCCGAGGCCCGCACCCGCATCGCCGGGTATCTGCGCCGCATCCGCCCGCAGATCGTCCTCACCTTCGACCCATTTGGCGTCTACGGCCATCCCGACCATATCGCCATCTGCCAGCTCGCTTCGGCGGCGGTGGCCGCAGCCGCCGACTCCACCTTCGCGCCGGACGATGGGCTGGCGCCCCATGCCGTCGCCAAGCTCTACTACTTGGCTAGCACACCAGCCCTGAAGGATGTCTACGAGTCCGCCTTCGGCGTCTTTGACATACCGGTGGATGGCGTGCCGCGCGCGATGGTCGCCTGGCCGGGCTGGTCGGTCAGCGCGCGCATTGATGCCTGCCCCTACGCCATGCGCGTCTGGGAGGCGGTCGCGTGCCACCGCTCGCAGCTCGCCAACTATGGGCGGCTGGCCGAGCTTTCGGAGCAGGGCCACGCCGCGTTGTGGGGCAATCAGACCTTCTACCGGGCACTGAGCCTAGTGAACGGCGGCCGTGAAGTCGAAAGCGATCTCTTCGCCGGCCTCCGCTGAGCGGCCGGCCAGCGAACCGCTCCATCGCGCCGATTGCCCTCGTCTGGGGCCGTGCGGCGGAGCGTTCCATTCCGCCGCAGAGGCCAGCTGGTCCGCGTATGCCGACTGCACCAGTGGATAGTGGGGGCCGCTGCCCATACACGGCGGCTGGCCGCGTTCAGAGTAGCGTGTCACTCGTAGCGCGTCGCAGCTAGCAAGCAGTAGCAAGCATCAAGCAGCGAGAGGAGACGCCACGATGTACGGTACCGTCGCGCGCTTGCAGCTCAAGGCGGGCGCCGAGAGCCAGATGGATCAACTAATGCGTGGATACGACGCCCTCAAGATCCCCGGCTACGTCACGACCTACGTCTATCGTATGGACGCCGACCCGCGAACCTACTACATGGCCGTCGTGTTCGACTCGAAGGCGTCCTATGTGGCCAACGCGCGTGACCCCCAGCAAGACGCACGCTACCAGCAGATGCGCGCGCTGCTGGAGTCCGATCCCGAGTGGCACGACGGCGAGATCGTCTCCGCGGGTGCGTAATCGTCGTCGCCATGGGCGCGGGCCTGCTTCGCGGATGGCCCGCGCCGCCTCGACACCCAAGCAGCGTGCGCGAGCGCCAGACGCAGACAGGAGCCGCCTATGCCCACCGATTTACCCAATCCGCCCCCGCGTGTC
>DASUBU010000078.1:0-9942 GCA_035763125.1 Ktedonobacterales bacterium | reverse complement strand
TCCCGGCCGACCAGATCGCCCATTGGTCGGTGAGCGCGCGCGCGGTCAGCCGTGCAGCGGAGGGGCCGGCCAGCAGGCTGCGGCGGCCGGAGTGGCGATCGAGGGCGATCAGCGAGGAGCGGCCCGAGGCGTCCAGCGTGTTGTAGACGAGCCATGCGCCGGTCGCCAGGGCGCTTGTCGCGCCGACATAGCCGGCGCCGACGGTATAATGCGCGACCGCCGGCGCGGGACTGGGCGAGGTGTGTCGCTGTTGGCCGGCACCACTCAAGCTGGCCGCGATGCCGGCAAAGCCATCGGAGGCCAGCAAGGGAATGAGACGCGCGGCGAGCAGCGAGATAACCAGCACAGCGGCGGCTGCCAGGGCGAAGCGTGAAGGCAGTGTGCGCGTGGCGCGCTGGGCCGGCCGCGGCAGCGCGCGCACCACCGGCAGCGCGGGATTGGTCGCCTCGCGGCTCAGGCGCGCGATGGCCGGCGCGATGCGGCGCTCTTCGAGGCGCACGGCGGCGAAGACACGGCTGCGCAGGTCAGCCGGTGGGGCGATGGTAGGGAGTTGGCGGATCTGCTCGCCGACGAGCCGGTAGGCGGCCTCGTGCTGGCGGCAAGCGGAGCACGAGCCGAGATGCTCGGAAAGGGCCGTCAGGTCCTCGCTGGACCACTCGTCACGGCGATAGGCGGCCAGCAGCTCGCGCGCCCTGGCGCAGTCGCGGCTTAGCCGCCGACCTCCTGCCTGTAGAGTGTAATAAAACGCTCCCGCGCCCGCATGAGCCGCATCTTGACGGCTGACGGAGTGACGTTGAGGACTTCGGCTATCTCCGCGCATGAGAATCCTTCGTGCTCGTAGAGCAACAGGCAGGTGGCGTACTTCTCGGGGAGCTGCTTGAGCACGCTCGCGACAACCTCCCGATCCGCCACATGCTGCTCGAACCGCCCGCCATCGTACCCGCCCGAGTAGGTGCCGGCGGCGGCGGCGAGCGCCTCCTCAGAGGAAGCCTGCTGGGTGCCGCCATCGGCCCCCGGCATGCCCGCGCCGACGCCGCGGTCCTCGTTGAAGAGCGACAGCGGCAGCCAGTTGATGAGCCGCCGCCGCCGCAGCGCATCGGTCGCCGTGTTTGAGGCGATACGATACAGCCACGACGAGAGTGCGGCCGCCTGGATGGTGGTACCGGCAGCCAGCGCACGATAGGCCTTGACGAAGACGTCTTGCGCCAGGTCGTAGGCTTGCTCGCGGTTGCCCACCAGACGATAGACAAAATTGGTGATCGGCGTCTGGAAGCGTGTGAAGATCTCTTCGAAGTCTGCCAGACCGATCACGGGTCCATTCTCTGGCGACGGAGCCTCGACGGTCGCGGGCTCGGCAACTGCCATAGCGGCCGCCGGCGGCGCAACCTCAGCCGCCGCCGACTTCGACGACGTGCGGCTTCCGCCCCCAGAAGCGCGGCGTGTCGTGCCCGCGGCAGACGCCTTGGCCCGCCGCGGGCGCGGCGGTTCCGCACCTGAGTTGTACAAACGAAGCGGCAATTCCATCGGTTACACCACCGGACCTCATGGGGGTGGCAGCCCGACGTACCCCGCAAACTCCCCCGCCTACAGAAGAGGGGGCGCCTCGGCGCTCGCCTGGCGTCCGCGGGTCGCGGCGCGGCGGCGCTATTCCCGGCTCGGGTACGTCCGGTTGTCTACCCAAGTATACCAAAATGCCTGCGCAACGAGTTGGCTGCTCCCCCAGGTGGGTCGCTGGTCGAGATTGCCCTTGCGGCCCAGACTCGTGCTGCCGCTCTTGCCCGCCTCCGGCCCCTGGCCCTCTATGCTATCCTTTTTGTAGTGAGGACCTTTGCCTTAGGAAGCAGGAGTGATGAGCGGAACGCGGTCAACGGCAGCTCGGAACGAGCACCCGATTCTGATGTACTCGACGCCCTGGTGCGGCGATTGTTGGCGCGCGAAGCGACTCTTCACGGAGCACGGCGTCGCGTACACCGAGATTGACATCGAGCGCGATCCCGCCGCGGCGGAGCGTGTGGCACGGATCAACGGTGGCATGCAGAGTGTGCCCACGATCCTCTTCCCGGACGGCTCGATCCTCGTCGAGCCAACCAACGCGCAGCTTCGGGAGAAGCTGTCGGCGCTCACGCCGCGCTAGCATGCGGGCGGGGGGGAAGGAAGTCGGGGCGGCAGCGCCGCTGCGTCGTCTACGTGGTCTGCGTATGTGCCCTGGCGCTGCCGCGCCTCTGCCGCGCGACGCCGCCGGCATCCCTGTGTCTGGCGTGGCGCCGCTGGCACCGAGGCAGGCGTCGTTTGGGCGCATGGTGCCGTGCCGCACGTATCACAAGACGCGGCGCACGTCACGCGAGTCTCCATCTCACCCATTTGGGTAGCTGCCGTGTCCGAGCGGACGCGCCCGGCGAGCGCGAGGACACGCGGCGAGCGCCGAGTACGGTGAGCCAGACCCGTAACCCCGCGTGAGGCCGGGGCGTACATCTCTGAGGAGACAAATGCCCTCGGCAAGCGGTCGGGAGCAGGGGCACGCAGGAGTACGAGCAGGGAGCGGGCCATGGCGACGCTGGCATGCCAGTACTGCGGCACCACCAATCGTGGCGACGCGATGTACTGCAACACCTGCGGCGCGCTGCTCACCGGCGGCTCGGCGGCACAGCCCTCCGCTGGAGCGGCAGCCTCCCACTCCAGCTCTGCCCGTTCCACGGCCGTACCGCCTGCAAACGCCACCGGCCGTCTGCTGCCGCAGTCCACGCTGCAAAACCACTACCTGATCCTGAGCACCGTTGGCAAAGGCGGCATGGCGGCGGTCTACAAAGCCACCGAGCTCACCACCGGCCAGACCGTCGCCATCAAAGAGATGAGCCAGGATGGCCTCTCGCCCGACGAGCTGCAAGAGGCGCTCAGCAGCTTCAAATTCGAGGCCGAGACGCTGCGCCGGTTGCGCCACGCCAATCTGCCGCGCGTGTACGAGTCGTTCGCCGAGCGTGGCCGGCACTATCTGGTGATGGATTTCATCGAGGGCGAGACGCTGGAACAGCGGCTCCAGGCGGCCGGCGGGCAGCCACTGCCTGAGGGCGAGGTGCTGGGTTGGGCGCGCCAGCTCTGCGACGTGCTGGGCTACCTTCATGACCAGCGTCCGCCGATTATCTTCCGCGATCTCAAGCCGGCCAACGTGATGGTGACCGCCGATGGCCACATCTATCTGATTGATTTTGGCATCGCGCGTGTCTTCGCGCCGGGCCGTACGCGCGATACGCAGGTGCTCGGCACGCCCGGCTTCGCGCCGCCCGAGCAGTACGGCAAGACGCAGACCGATGCGCGCGCCGACATCTACGCGCTCGGCTGCACGCTCTATCAGCTCCTCACGGCCTACGATCCCGCGACGACGCCGTTCAGTCTGCCCCCGCTCCGCTCGCGTAACCCGCGCGTCTCGCCAGCCGTTCAGCATGCCATCGAGCGCGCCACCAAGCTCGATCGTGAGGCACGCTTCGCCACGATTGCCGACTTCGGCGGCGCGCTGCTGGCCGCCCCTGCTCCGTCCACTGCACGAACACCCGCTGCACCAGCAGGCGCCTCGGCGACCGCCCAGCCGCCGCGCGCCGCCGCACGCGCGGCGGCCGTTCCGCTGGCGGCGATCGTCGTCGTGCAGCCAGCGCAGGTGGATTTCGGTAAGGTTGACGCCGGCGCGCGCGGCACCGTCGCGGTGACCATCAGCGGCCAGGGTGGCGCCACGGTCAAGGGGCAGATCACGCCGCTGGCGCCGTGGCTGCGTGTGGATTCCGCGCACTTTGACGGCACGAGCACCGTCGTGCGGGTGCATGCTGAACCGGGACGCCACGCGTCGCCCGGCAAGCAGCAGGGGATGCTGCAGATCATCTGCGACGGCCAGCAGCTTTTCGTGCCGACCGCCATCCAGGTGCAGCCCGCCAAGAAGACCGCCGGCCGCAAGGCCACCGCTGGCTCGGCGGCTGCCTCCGTGGCTCGCGCCGTGCCCAACAAGTACGCGGTTCCCGCGCCGCGGGCGGGGCGTGGCTTCACGTTCGCGACCAGCCTTGCGCTGGGCACCGGGCTGTCGGCGGCGCTCTTCGCGCTGAGTCCCCGGCTGGTGGGGTTGCCCGCGCAAAGGCTGCTTACACTCCCGCTGCCGGCGGCGCTTGGCGTGCTGGCGCTGGCGGGTCTGCTGGCGGGTGCGGGTGCGCTGGTCGGCGCGGGGGACGCGGCCGGCGCCGGGCGGTTGCCGAGGCTGGCGACGAGTCTGCTGGGCGGGCTGGCGGGCATCCTGGCGCTGCTGCTCTTCACTTCGCCCTTTGCCTGGCCGCCCCTGACGGATCTGCTGGTCGCGCGGGTGTCGCTCCATCCGCTGGCGTTGGTGCTGGCGGCTGCGTTGGCCGGGCTGGGCGGCGCCATCGGGGCCGATCCGCTGCTGAGCCAATGGCTGCATGCGGCGTGGCGTTTCGCCGTGCGCTACGCGCGCGTGCTGACGGGCATCGCGCTGGTGCTGGGGGGCGCCTGGCTCGGTTTCGCGCTGACGCAGGGCCTGGGCGCCTTCGCCGTCTGCCTCACGCCGATCGCCATCATTGGCGGCGCGCTACTCGGCCTCGCGGTCACCCGTGTGCTTCCTCTCCCACCTCCGCGCCGCGGCCGTCCGCCGCGCTTCCGGGGCCGGCGCTATGCGCGCCTGTGGCCCTAGAGCAGGCCCCAGATGCCAAGGAAAAGCGATTTCACACTGAGGACACGGAGGGAGAGAGTCGGCGGGTTGTGAACGGGTGCAGGCGACGACGGGTTGTGAGGAGCGATGTTTGTCTATGTGGCAGAAGCCAGCGTATCTTGGCCGGCAGTTCGGTGACGTGTTTCAGGATGCCTCGGTCGCGGCGGCCTATCGCTTCCGCGCGCCTTACCCGCCGGAGACGTTCGCCATCCTGGCGGGACTGCTGGCCGATGAGCCGCCGCGCGCTGTGCTGGATGTGGGCGCCGGTCGCGGCGATATCGCGCGCGCGCTGCTGCCGTACGCCGACCGGGTGGACGCGCTCGACCCCTCGCCGGCAATGATCGCCCGCGGCCGCGCGCTGCCTGGCGGCGACGATCCATGCCTGCGCTGGATCGAGGGCTACGCCGAGGACGCGTCGCTCGACCCGCCCTATGCGCTGATCACCGCTGCCCAGAGCCTGCACTGGATGGAGTGGGCAATTGTGCTGCCGCGTTTCGCCTCCGCGCTGACGCCCAGCGGCTCGCTCGCCGTGCTGACGACCGTAGACAGGCCGCGGCCCTGGGACGAGGCACAGACACAGATCATCAAGCGCTATTCGCTCAATCGTAGCTACCGGCCCTATGATATGATCGCGCACCTGGACGAGCATGGCCTCTTCGCGCGGATCGGCGAGGCGCGCACGACGCCAGTGCCCTTCGCGCAGACCGCGGATGACTATATCGAAGCCTTCCACGCAATGAGTAGCTTCTCGCGCGAGCGCATGCCCCCAGAGGATGCCGCCGCCTTCGACGCGGACGTCCGCGCGCTGGTGACGCCCTACGCCAGTGAGGACGGCTTGCTGCGCTGGGATGTCAGCGCGCTCATCACCTGGGGACGCCCGCTCGGCACCATGTGAGAGACGACTAATATGGAGGACTTTCCTGACACTGCCCCCGGCAGCATTCCCTTGTTTGTGCTGGTCGGGCCGACGGCTGCCGGCAAGACGGCGCTGGCGATCGAGCTGGCCGAGCGGCTGCGCACCGAGACGGCGCTCGAAGCCGTCTCCGCCGACTCGCGCCAGATCTATCGGCTGATGGATATCGCCACGGCGAAGCCCACGCCCCAGGAGCGCGCGCGTCTGCCGCATCACCTGCTCGACGTGGTCTGGCCGGATGAAACCTACACGCTCTCGCAGTATCAGGCCGATGCCAATCGTACGATTGCGCAGATCGCGGCACGCGTGGCCCTGCCGCTGCTGGTCGGCGGGACGGGGCTGTATGTGCGGGCAGTGGTGGATGGGCTGGCGATCCCGCAGGTGGCGCCCTCACCCAAGCTGCGCGCCCAATTGGAGGCCGAGGCGGTGACGCGCGGCGCGGCGGAGCTGCATGCGCGCCTCGCGGCGCTCGATCCCGTCGCCGCCGAGCGGATCGGTCCCTCGAATGCGCGGCGGCTGATCCGTGCGCTGGAGGTGACGCTGCTCAGCGGGCGGCCCTTCTCCGCACAGCAGGGCCGCCGCCCAACGCCCTACCGTCCGCTAATGCTGGGGCTGAACATGGAACGCGCCGCGCTCTACGCGCGCTCTGATGTGCGCATTGATGGGATGCTGGCGGCAGGACTGGTGGAGGAGACGCAGCGCCTGCTCGCGCGTGGCTATGGCTGGGGGCTGCCGTCCATGTCGAGCCTGGGCTACCGCGAGATCGGCGCGTACCTGCGCGGCGAGCTGCCATTACCGGCGGCCGTCGAGCGTTTCAAGCTGGCGACGCACGCCTACATCCGCCGCCAGCTCACCTGGTTCCGGTCGGACACACGCATCATCTGGCTCGACGCCGCGCTGCCCACCGCGGAGCTGGCCGAGCGCGCGCTGGCGCTGGTGCGTCCCTGGCGTACCGGCTAGCCGAGCGCCTCCCCCATCCATCTGGCCTGCCAACATCAGCCTGGCGCCGAAAGATGGTATGATACGGCCGATGATTGGCGCGCTGCGGAGGGTGTGAGCATGAGACCCGCGCGATTGCCACGAGTCAAGATCTGCTGCATCGGCAGCGCCTTCGAGGCCGAGCTGGCGATCCGCCACGGCGCCGCCGTCGTCGGGCTCGTGTCGGCCATGCCGAGCGGCCCTGGTGTGATCCCCGAATCCGAGATTGCCGAGATCGCTACCCGCATCCCACCCGGTGTCGCGTCATTCTTGCTGACCAGCCTGCAGGTCGGGCCGGCGATCATTGCGCAGCAGCATCGCTGTCGCACCACTGCCATCCAATTGGTGGATCGCGTTGAGCAGAAGGTCTATTCCGCGCTGCGCCACGCGCTGCCCGGCATCGGCATTGTCCAGGTGATCCATGTGACCGGGCGCGAGTCGCTCGAAGAAGCGCAGTCGCTAGCGCAGTACGTGGACGCCCTGCTCCTCGACTCTGGCAACCCGACCGCGGCGGTCAAGGAGCTCGGCGGCACGGGCCGCCTGCACGACTGGGCGCTCAGCCGCACGATCCGCGATACGGTTGGCGTGCCGGTCTATCTCGCCGGCGGCCTCACGCCGGAGAACGCCGCCGAGGCGATCCGCGTCGTCGGCCCCTTCGGCCTCGACGTCTGTTCGGGAGTGCGCACCAATGGCGCGCTCGACGAGGCGAAGCTGGCGCGCTTCTTCGAGGCGGTGCATTCCGCGACGCTATAGGGAGAGCGCCACCGCTCTAACGCGCCTCTACGACTTCGCAAACATCGCTCTAGGATTCCTCCAGCGCTGGTCTAATACGTTACCTGCCATACTCCATGCACCGGCGGTCAGGGAGTAGCCGCGCGCGGTGTGCGCATCCCACCCTCCGATGGACGCGATGGGGGGCAACTGTGGGCGCGCGACTACGGGCGCGGCACTTAGGGCGACGAGTCGTTCGGCGCGGGCTGATCAACCGCTCGTTCGCGTTGCTTTGGAGCGGCCAGGTCATCACCGACCTGGGCACGGTCATCTTCAATACGGCGCTGGTGGTGTGGGTCGCCGCGGACCTGGCGCGCGATCAAGTGTGGGCGGCGCTGGCGGTGAGCGGCGTGCTGGCGGCCGCCACCCTACCGATGCTGCTGGTGCGTCCGCTGGCCGGCGTCTGGGTGGACCGCTGCGATGCCCGGCGCACAATGCTCTGCATGGACGCGCTGCGAGCGGCGCTCGTCGCCCTGCTGGCGGCGGCCATGCTTGCGCCGGGCCTCACCCTGATTCCGCGGCTGGTGATCGTCTACTTTGTCATCTTCGTCGTGAGCGCCTGCGCCCAGTTCTTCAACACGGCGCTGCTCACCCTGATCGCCAGCATCGTCTCCGAGCCAGAGCTGGCGCGAGCGGGAGGCTTGAGCGAGGCCACCTGGAGTGCGGCCTCCATTGCGGGGCCGCCACTGGCCGCGCCATTGGTTGTGGTGCTTGGCGTGCAATGGGCATTGCTCGGCAATGCGCTCTCCTTTATCGTCTCATTTCTGATGCTGTGGCTGATCCCGGCTGGTCCGCAGCGCGAACGGCCGGCGGTGCGAACAGCCATCCGCGCGGATCTGTTGGCCGGCCTGCGCTTCGTCGCGCGCGACCCGGTGCCGCGTGTGCTCATCACGGCGATGAGCCTGGCGATGCTGGGCGCAGGGGCGCTGCGGGCACTCGACTTCTTCTTCGTCACTCAGGACCTGCGCGCCGCAGCCTGGGCCTATGGGTTGGTCGGCCCGGCCTTCGGCGGTGGCTCCGTCATTGGCGCGCTGCTCGCTGGCCGTTATACCAGGCGCATCGGCGCCGCCCGGACGCTGTGGGTCTCGATGGTCGCCGTCGGGCTGCTGATCGTCGTGCTGGCGCGTCAAACCACACTGCCAGCGGCGCTAGCCGTCTACGTCGTCTTCGGCATCGCGAACTCCGGGGCGAATGTGGCGCTGACGCCACTGCTCGTGGGCGCGACTCCGCGTGAGCTGCTCGGTCGCGCCAATGCCCTCTTCTTCACCGTCATCAGCATCGCATTGCTTGTCTCGGTCGCGGCGGCGGGTTATCTCGCGAGCGGTCCGCTGCACGGTCTTCACGCTGTGGCGCTTGGCTTTGGCTTCGATGCGACCACCTCGCTGCTCACCGGAGGCGGCCTGCTCATCTGTGCCGGCGGCCTGTACGCCCGCTGGCGCCTGCGGCCCGCGACGCACGACGACGGTGCGCAAGCCATCCCGCAGACCGGACATCACGCCGGCCAACACAATCGCAACGCGATCTAAACGCCCTGGGGTCGAGCCTATCCACAAGCGTGTCCGAATGGCACACATCTCGCCGCGGCTTCCTTGACGCCGCTGGGTGCCGGCGCGTACACTGAATGCCGGCATCGCGTTCGTGTGGCTGTGCCCATGCCGTGGTTGTCGCGCCCCCGTCGTCTAGCGGCCTAGGACATCACCCTTTCAAGGTGGAGATCACGGGTTCGAATCCCGTCGGGGGTACCCACTTCCCTTGCCACTTTGTACCCTCCCGCTCGCCAGCATAGCTCGCCGCGTACAGCAACTAGTACAAAATAGAACGTTTGATCTGCATCGGCGGATCGGCATCTACCAAGCCTGTCGGCGGAAGGATCTCATCGCCGCTTGGTGGCCTGTTCTTGGTTGGCGACCGCTGGCACAGCGGCCTCGGTGATATAGTGCCAGCTACACCATGTCGAGCCGCCGTACGCTTGTGCGCTCGCTAATGTTCTTCCCTCGACACCAGTAGGAAGGCGGCAAGCCATGGCTGAGGCAGAGGGACCAGTGCCAGTGCCGGTGTTGGTCATCGAGTTCGATGACGCCGTCCGCGGCACCCTGCGCGATGTGCTGGGCATAGTGGGGGACCGCTATGCGGTGACCGAAGTGGACACGGAGGCAGAAGCACTCGCCTATCTCGCCTCCTCGCCAGCAGCGGAGGGAATGGTAGTCGTGTGCAGTAACAAGTTCGCCGATCACCGTCTGAGCGTGGCGTTCTTCTCCGCTGTGGTCGCCGATAGACACCTGGCGAGGCGCCACCAATACATCATGCTGTCGAGCAGTCCAGGCTATATGCCCGGCGTACTGCGCGCCTTTCTGGGACAACTCCATGCGCCCGTCCTACCCAAGCCCTTTGACATTGACGACTTCCTCGCGGCCGTGAGCGCAGCTGCGGAACGTCTCGCGTTGGCTCGCTCGCCGGTCTGGCGGCGGTGGAAGCTCTGGCAGGGCCGAGCGCGTCAGCAGATGTAGTCGTGCACTCCAGCCGTATTGAGATTGCCGGCGTGCCCAAGCCCATGAAGGCGCCATGTGGTGTGTGACTATCA
>DASUBU010000077.1:0-9542 GCA_035763125.1 Ktedonobacterales bacterium | reverse complement strand
GAAGGACTCACGGCGTCACGGGCGCGGCGCGCTCCCAGACGAGATAGGCTCGCCGCTCGGCTCCGGCGATCTGCATGGGCGCCGAGCTTAGCGTGAGGCGCTCGCCCTCCAGCTCGAAGAAGCGCCGCTGCTCGCCGCCGACCCAGTTGGGGAACAAGCTGACCTGCACATGGTGGATGACCTCGCCGTCGCCGATCTCGTACGTCCCGGCGTACGAGAGGTACGTCTTCGCGGCTTGCGCTCGCTCTTCCGCTGTCCCGCCCAGCACGTCGCTGCCGGTAAAGTGCAGGCGGTTGGCGCTCATGATGGCGACATTCATGTACCCGTCGGCCGTGTACAGAAGGTAGCCGGAGATATCCTTGCCCATCGGGTAGGTGACGCGCCCATCTGCGGCGCGGTTTTCCCACGAGAGCAGACGCCACGCGCCGACGAAGAGATTCTCTGTCATGGCGGCTCATCCTTTCACACGCTGTACGCGACCACACAGCGCGTAAGCGGCCCGAACGGGCTGGCAACGATGGTAGTGGATTGCGCGCTGGCGGGTCAACGGGGAGCGGCCAGGCGAGAGCAGCTATGCGCCGCCAGCCGAAGGTCGCGCTGGCTCATCCAGCCGTGCCGCCAGCCAGGCTGCCGCGTCGTCGCGCATGGCTGGCGTGATGCTGTGCGGCGCGTCGTACTCGCGGTAGTCCAGCGCGATCCGCTGGTGCTCGAGGATCGGGCGAGCGCGCTCGGCCCACGAGATGGGGAGCACCTGATCGAAGCGGCCGTGCTCCAGCAGCAGCGGCAGGCCCGCCGTGCGCTCGGGCGGCACGATCCATGGCTCGACCTCCGGCGGAATGCGCCCGGCGATGGCGACCACCCCCGTGAGACGCTCCGGCATGGTGAGGGCCGTCGTCAGCGACATGATCGCGCCCTGGCTGAAGCCCAGCAGATAGACGCGCGTGGGGTCGGCATCGTAGGCGGCGGCGGCTTCGGCGAGGAAGCCGGCGATGGCGTCGCGGCTGGCGGCAAGCTGCTCGGGCGCGATGATGCGGAAGCCCTGCGGCGTCGGCTCGGCGACGAACCAGGCGAAGCTATCGGGTCCGCGTACCAGCGGGCCGCGCGGGCTGACGATCTGGAAGCGCGGATCGAAGGCCGAGGCGAACGAGAAGAGAGCGCGTTCGTTGCTACCCACGCCATGCAGCATCACGAGCAACGGCGGCCGTTCGCCGCTGGGCATGGGCGTCTGGGGCGGGCGCGCGAGATGGACGAGCGAGAGGTCGCTGCGCGGGGTCGGGACGGAATCGGAATCGGACATGGTGGGCATCGCTCCTGGCTGGTGGGCGAGTCGGCGCGGCACGATAGGCACGATGGGCACGATGGGCACGATGGGCGTTTGATGCCGGTGCGGCGATACTAGCCAGGATTGTAGCAAGTGCAGGCGGCGCCTGCCGCTTGCCAGGGGAGTATGGGGCCGCTGGCACTCTCTTGACACGACTGCTACAGCATGCTATCGTGTGCTCTGCTGGCACTCTGACCTGGCGACTGCTAACGCGGCGCGCGGGGCAACGGCGGGAAGCGGCAGCACGGCGATACACTGGCGAGAGACGAGGCGGACGATGGCGCGAGAACGGCCCCTGAGCCCCCGCAAGGAGCTCATCCTGCGCGCGCTCGTCGAGCAGTATATCCGCACCGCCGAGCCGGTCCCCTCCAAGGATCTCTCCGATCAGCTCGCCAGCGTCTACGGTCCCGGCTACGCCAGCGCCACCGTCCGCAACGAGCTGGCCGCGCTCGAAGAAGAAGGCCTGATCGCCCAGCCCCACGTTTCGGCCGGCCGCGTGCCCACTGACCTCGGCTACCGCTACTTCGTCGAGCGCCTGATGCGCGAGTCGCGGCTCTCGCTGGACGAGCAGCGCCAGATTCGCCACCAGTTCTACCAGGTGCAGCACCAGCTCGATGAGTGGGTGCGGCTGACGGCCTCGGTGATGGCGCAGTTGCTGCAGAGCGCGGCGATCGTCACCCCGCCGCGTGCCACCCAGGCCCAGCTCAAGCACTTCGAGCTGCTCTCGCTCTACGAGTCGGTCGCGCTGCTCGTGCTGGTGCGCTCTGACGGCACCGTGCGCCAGGAGCGGCTGCTGCTGGATAGCCCCGCCAGCCAGGACGAGCTAAGCCGCGTCGCCACGCGCTTCAATGCGCGCTTCCGTGGGGCAACGGCGGCCAGTGTCGAGACCCTGCTGGATGGCGAGCGCGACTTCCTCGCGCCCAACGAGCAGATCGTGGCCGAGTCGCTGGCGCGCGTGCTCGCTCAGCTCGACAACTTCTCGCCTGATGCCTTCTACTGGGATGGCATCCTGCAATTGCTGGCGCGCGAGGAGTTCGCCCACGGCGACCCGGAGCGTATCCGGCATGTGGTCGAGGTGCTGGAGCGCAGCCAGTTCCTGCCGGCGCTTGCGCCGCAGGTGCTGGAATCAGAGGGTGTGCAGGTCATCATCGGCTCGGAGCACGCCAGCGACGCGCTCAAGGATATGAGTGTGGTGGTCGCGCGCTACGGGGCGCAGGGCCAGCCGGGCGGGCTGATCGGCGTGGTTGGCCCGACACGCATGCAGTACAGCCGCGCGATTGCTGTCGTGCGCTTCATGGCGCAGATGCTCGACGATCTGCTCTCGGAGCTCTCGCCGGCCGACGATACGCGCGATCTGGGCGAGTGAGGAGAGGCGAGGACGCGATGTCTCTAGACAATGGCACGACCGATACGACCAACCTATCTGACGCTGGACAGGCGCCGGACCAGGAGCCCGCAGCGCAGGCTGCCGAGCAGCCGGCGGTGGATGCCGCTGCCGATGGAGAGTCGTCGCGCGCGGCCGATACTGCGGAGACGCCCGACGCGCCCGAGGCGCCAGCGCGGCGTGTCACGGAGCTGGAGGCCGAGCTGGAGCGCGAGCGTAGCGCGGCGACGGATTACATGCAGCGCTGGCAGCGTGCCGCGGCTGATCTCGCTAACTTCCGGCGGCGCATGCAGACCGAGCAGGAGCAGCGCGAGCGGATGGCCGCCGGGCGGGCGCTGGCGCTGATGCTGCCGGCGCTGGATAACTTCGAGCGCGCCTTCAGCACGCTGCCCGACAGCCTGCGCGGCTATTCGTGGATCAGCGGCCTTGCCTTGATCGAGATGCAGCTGCAGGGGGCGCTCTCGGCCAGCGGCGCGCGGCCAATTGCCGCCGAGCCGGGCCAGCCCTTCAACCCGCAGGTCCACGAGGCCGTAGGGGAGATAGAGACGGCGGAGCATCCAGCAGGCAGCGTCGCGCTGATCTTGCAGCGCGGCTACGAGCTGGAGGGCGTGCTGCTGCGGCCGGCGCTGGTGCAGGTTGCCAAGGCGCCCAGTGAAGCGTCTACATCCCCGGCGGAGGCCGAGCAGACTCCGCCGCATGCCGAAGCCGAGGCGCCGCCAACGGACGCCGCCACGAAGGAGGAGGCGTCGTAGCGCGCACCGCGACTGTGTTCGCCGGCTGGGTCAGGGTCCTGCCCCAGCATCCAAAGCGGTTTCTGCCGGCCGTTCGCCTGCGAGGGCCGGTGTGGGTGAGTTGAGGTCAACTCATTTGAGTACGTTCAGTCTTGTCTGAGGAGGTCCCGCGTGGCCAAAGTGATCGGTATTGACCTGGGCACGACAAATAGCTGTGTGGCGGTCATGGAGGGCGGCGAGCCGGTCGTCATCCCCAACTCCGAAGGGGCGCGCACGACGCCCTCGGTGGTGGCCTTCACCAAGAGTGGCGAGCGGCTGGTGGGCGAGGTCGCCAAGCGCCAGGCAATCACCAACTCCGAGAACACCGTTTTCTCGATCAAGCGCTTCATGGGCCGCAAGTACGACGATCCCGAGGTGGACCGCGACCGGCGGCTGGTGCCGTATAAGGTGGTGCGGGCCTCCAATGGCGACGCATGGGTCGAGGCGGGCGGCAAGCAGTACAGCCCGCCCGAGGTCAGCGCGATGATCCTGCAGAAGCTCAAGAGCGACGCCGAGGCGTACCTGGGCGAGCGCGTCGTGGAGGCCGTCATCACTGTGCCGGCCTACTTCAACGATGCCCAGCGCCAGGCCACCAAGGACGCCGGCCGCATCGCCGGTCTGGATGTCAAGCGCATCATCAACGAGCCGACGGCCGCCTCACTGGCCTACGGCCTGGATAAGAAGAAGGAAGAGCGCATCGCCGTCTATGACCTGGGCGGTGGCACCTTCGACATCTCGATCCTCGAGCTGGGCGAGGGTGTCTTCGAGGTCAAGTCCACCAACGGCGATACGCACCTGGGTGGCGACGACTTCGACCAGCGCATCATCAACTGGCTGGCCGACGAGTTCAAGAAGGAGCAGGGCATTGACCTGCGCGCCGACAAGATGGCGCTGCAGCGGCTCAAAGAGGCAGGAGAGAAGGCCAAGAAAGAGCTCTCCTCCTCGATGCAGACGGAGATCAACCTGCCCTTCATCACGGCCGACCAGAGCGGCCCCAAGCACCTCGTGCTGACGCTGACGCGCGCCAAGCTCGAACAATTGGTGGACGACCTGGTGGAGAAGACCCGCGAGCCGGTACTCAAGGCACTCTCCGATGCCGGCGTCCGGGCCGGGCAGGTAGACGAGGTGGTGCTGGTCGGCGGTCAGACGCGTATGCCGGCGGTGCAGGCGCTTGCCAAGCGCGTCTTCGATAAGGATCCCAACAAGGGCGTCAACCCCGACGAGGTGGTCGCGATCGGCGCGGCGATCCAGGCTGGCGTGCTGACCGGCGAGGTGCGCGACGTGTTGCTGCTGGACGTCACCCCGCTCTCGCTGGGCATCGAGACGCTCGGCGGCGTGATGACCCGCCTGATCGAGCGCAACACCACCATCCCGACGCAGAAGAGTCAGGTCTTCTCGACTGCCAGCGACGGGCAGACCAGTGTGGAGATCAAGGTCTACCAGGGCGAGCGCGAGATGGCCAAGGACAACCGTCTGCTGGGCAACTTCATTCTCGACGGTATCCCGCCCGCGCCGCGCGGCGTCCCACAGATCGAAGTGACCTTCGACATTGACGCCAATGGCATCGTCAACGTCAAAGCGCACGATCGCGGCACCGGCCGCGAGCAGCGCATCCAGATCCAGCCGTCGTCCGGCCTGAACAAGGACCAGATAGACCGCATGGTGAAGGATGCGGAGTCGCACGCCGACGAGGACCGCCGCCGCCGTGAGGAGATCGAGGTCCGCAACGAGGCCGACAACATTTCCTATCAGGCGGAGAAGACGATGCGCGAGCACGGCGACAAGATCTCGGCCGAGACCAAGAGCGAGGTGGAGTCGAAGATACAGGACGTGCGCAGCGCGCTCGGCACCGACGACGTAGAGCGCATGCGCTCGGCCAAAGACGCGCTGCAAGAGGCGATGCTCAAGGTCGGCCAGCAGATCTATGCCGCGGCGGGTGCTGGCGCTGGTGGCTCCGGCGGCTCGTCCGAGGGCGAAGCGCCCCAGGATGACACCGTCGAAGGCGAGTTTAAGGAGGAGCAGTAGTCCTCACCCCCAACCCCCTCTCCGTGCGCGGAGAGGGGGAGGCCGGGGCGCTTGCTTCCATCGGCTGTAGCAGCGAGGCCCGCCTCGCCCAGCCGCGCAGGGGGCACGCGCGCTACCCAAAGGGAAGAGAGGACGCTAGGCACACAGTCCTAAGCGTGGGGCGCCACATGCTATCATGCCGCTAGTCTCCTCGCGGCAGCCGGTGGTGCCCCGCGCGCCAGTTTCCGCCGGACGGCGGATATCCCACTCTTCACACGTCTTGTATCATAAGTGAACTTGTGTTCGGGGCCGGCCGCGCCGCCGATGGGCGGCTGGGGGATCCCGCGAGAAGAGGAAGCGTATGGCCGCCAAACGCGACTACTATGACGTGCTGGGCGTGACGCGCAGCGCCAATGAGGATGAGATCAAGAAGGCCTTCCGGCGGCTGGCGCGCCAATATCACCCTGATGTGAACCGTGAGAACGGCGCTGAGGAACGCTTCAAAGAGATCAATGAGGCGTACGAGGTGCTGGGCGACGCGCAGAAGCGCCAGGCCTACGATCGCTTCGGCCATGCCGGCGTCGGGGCGGGCGCGGGGGCCGGCGGCAGTCCCTTCGAGGGTTTCGGAGGCTTCGGCAGCTTCAGCGACATCTTCGAGCAGATCTTCGCCACGGCAGCCGGCGCAGCGGGCACAGCGCGCCGTGGCACGGCACAGCGCGGAGCTGACCTGCGCTACGAGCTGACGATCTCATTCGAGGAGGCGGTGCGCGGCTGCCAGAAGGACATCGAGATTCCGCGCTGGGAAAGCTGCCCCAACTGTCGCGGCTCCGGCGCCCAGCCGGGGACGAATACGGCGCGCTGCACAGCTTGCCAGGGGACCGGCGAGATTCGGCGCGTCCAGCAGTCCATCTTCGGCCAGTTCGTCAACGTGATGGTCTGCGACCGCTGCCGTGGCGAGGGCCGCGTGATCACGACGCCCTGCGAGCGCTGCTCGGGCCAGGGGCGCGTGCGCAACGTGCGGCGTGTGACGGTCAACATCCCTGCCGGCGTGGACGACGGCATCACGGTGCGCGTGACGGGCGAGGGCGAGGCCGCCGCGCGTGGCGGCACCTCTGGCAATCTCTTCGTCGTGCTGACGGTCAAGCCGCACGAATACTTCAAGCGCCAGGGGCAAGACATCCTCTTCGATCTGCCGATCAGCTTCGGCGACGCGGCGCTGGGCGCCGAGGTGGAGGTGCCAACCCTCGACGGCAAAGAGACGCTGAAGGTGCCAGCGGGAACCCAGAGTGGGCGCAACTTCCGGCTGAAGGGCAAGGGCGTGCCGGTGATCCACAGCAACCAGCGCGGCGACGAGCTGGTGTCGGTCAAGGTCGTCACTCCGCAATCGCTCACCAGCCGTCAGCGAGAGCTGCTGCGCGAGTTTGCCGAGATCGAGCGCCAGCAGGCCGAGAAGGGCGCACACAACTTCCTCGACAACCTCAAAGATCGCCTCGGCTTCGAGTGACTAGTCAGCCGCGCTCGCGCGTCGCTCTCGCCGCTTGAGCCGCCAGTCGAAGAGCAGCAGCAGAACGAGCGCGAGCAGATCGGCCAGCACGAGGCCCTGGCCCTGGCCCTGGCGCTCGGGCTGGCGCGCGGCGAATTCGACCAGCGGTCCCCACAGCAGCGCGAAGTAGAGCACTATCCCCCATCGGCAGCGCCAGCCAGTGCTACTCCCCTCACTGCCCGCGACTGGCGGGATCCACCCCTGCGAAGGTGAGGAAGTCCACCATGTGGAAGGTGCCTGTGCTACCGTTGCGCGTGGGCAAGACTGGCTTCCAAGCTGGCCGCGCCGCCAGGTACGACGTGTGGTCCGCCGTCAACAAGCCAAGGATGACCTCGCCGACGATCCGCCCGCCCACCGGCCCCAGCCGTAGGCCACCTCGTGTTGTGGTGGGAGCGGGCGGCGGTGATGGCACCAGCGTCGGCTGGGTCGTCTGCGTCAGCGCGGCCTCGCGCAGCACGTAGTAGAGCAGCGGCGTGCTCGACTCGAAGCCCAGGCCGTAGCCAGTCAGATCTGAGAAGTTGTCAGGTGACAGCGGCGTGATGCCCATGTGTCTGGCGACCGCCTGTCCTGATGGCAGACTCCAGGTGATGTGGCGCAACAAGTTCCGCTGGGCCAGTGACACCGGCCCTGTGTGCGGCGGGATCGTGCGCAGGGGCAGCGTAAAGAGGGGGCTGGAGAACGATGTGTCAATGATCTTGTTTGGTTTCACCTCACCATCGCCAAAGTCGTAGAAAGTCTGCCAGCCGACGAAGCGCCGCGGCGCCCGAGCACCGCCAGACAGGTCGTTTGGATCAGTGAGTGGCGGTTGCGAGGCGTCCTCCGGATGCTGTGACGGGTCGAAGATGAAGCCAAAGAACGGCTCCCCGTTATCGCCATGCAGGTTGGCGCGGTACGATGGCCGTACCATGCTGTGCCCGAACCGGTACGATCCCGTCTGGAACTCGACGGGGATGAACGCTCGCCCCATGTGGGGTGTGAAGAAGCGAGGACCATTCTCCAGGATGTCGTCAACCATCGCCTGTCCCACGAAGAGCGGCAGGAACTCGTGGACGATCAGCCACTGGTAGTGCCAGGTCGTCAGCAGGCGTGCCTCGAGAAATACCCTGACGGGATCGCCACGGCCCTGGGAGCGCACGTAATCCACAGCGTGATTGTGAAACTTCAAGAACGCTGCCTGCAGGCCCGCCAGGATCAGCGTCTCGTCATTGCGCGGATCGCTGATGAGCGCCGTCGGATCAGATGAGCCGTCCAGATCGGTCTGGCGTGGCAAGTCCTCGAAGATGCCGCCGAATCCGACCCGCAGCTTCACCCGGTCGTTGGGATCATAGAGTTGGGGACTACCGATGGGACCAAGCCCATAGACCGAGTCGAGGTCAAACGCTGCCGTCCGCGAGTTCCGCGTGGTGGTGGGATCGGTCGGCTGGCCTAGCGGCGAGGTAGCATCAAAGGTCATATCGTGGTCCATGAACTGACCCATGAAGTGAGTGCCAGCCGTGTGGGTCATGTTGTCCGGGTTGTTGACGCTGAGCGCAGGATCGGTGATCAGTGCGGCAGGTGGCTGGGTCAGGTCGTCCTGGGCGTCGAGCAGGCCCCCGGGCTGGCCCATGTCCATCAGCGCCGCATGTACAGCGTCGGTGGCAGGCGCGAACGGCGGCAGCGTGGGGAAGAGACGCCCGAATGCGCCAGGGAATGCTGGTTGGCCGGAGGTGAGCGGCGCAGCCTCCACCGGCGGCCCCAACAGCAAGTCAAGGCGGAAGGCAACTGCGGCTCCCGCGGCGCCGGCCCCTGCTCTACGCAGGAAATGACGTCGCGATAGCCTTGCGACCGACTTCTCGAACTCATCTCGTGGTTTCACTGTCGCCCTCTCATCTCTTCATCGAGGCGGGTGCCAGGCAACCCGCCTCCCTCACTTCCGCTCACGACTGCGTCTCCACTGGGCCCATCTTCGGGCCCACTGGATGCGCCCGTGCGTTCATCCAGTCTGCCTGAGGGACCTGCGACTATCAACGACAAACCGGCAGTTTCACCCACGCATGTACCGGCAGCAATTGCGAGCGCGGCGCCGGAGCACGCGCGAGGGAGGCCTTCGGGCATGCCATCTTCGCATGTGCTATCATGGGTGCAATCCCAGCACTATCCGGTTGTTTCGATAGAGCATGCCTGGACCAAGGTGAGCGCAGTGACCACAGCATCCGCGATCACCCTCGCCACACTGCTCAGGCGTCACCGTACAGCCGCCGGACTCACCCAGGAGGAGTTGGCCGAGCGCGCGAAGCTGAGCGTGCGCGCGATCAGCGATTTGGAGCGCGGTGTGCGCCGCGCGCCACACAAGGACACGCTGGAGCTACTCATTGCGGCGATGGGACTGCGCGCTGAGGATGCCGGGCTCCTGCGCGACGCAGTGCGCCGCTTACGTCCTCCCCGCGCTGCCGCGACGCTCGCAGCCGATGTGACCAATTCGGCCAGCACGCTCCCAATGGGCATTCCCATCCCAGTGACCCCGCTCATCGGTCGTGAGCG
>DASUBU010000076.1:0-32876 GCA_035763125.1 Ktedonobacterales bacterium | reverse complement strand
CCGCGCTGGAGGAGGCGCTAGCGCTCGCTCGCGCGATGCCCCACCCCTACGCCGAGGCCAAGGCGCTCTACGTCTACGGTCTGCTGCTGGCGGCGGAAGGCGAGCCGGAGCGGGCACGCGAGCGCTTCGCGGCGGCGCTCGTGCTCTGCGACCGGCTGAGCGAGGGCCTCTACCGGCCGCACATCGAGCGCACGCTGGCAGACTTGGGGTGACGTTCCTCGCTCACAATGGCGGCACGTTACGGCGTTGGCTGCGGGCCGCGCTCCACAAACGTCTTCAGCACGACGGTTGTCTCGGTCGTCTCGACACCGGGAATTTGCTTGAGCCGCTCGATGAGCGCAAGCAGGTGCTCCGTGCTGGATGCTCGCACCTTTAGCAGCAAGCTGAGCTGCCCCGCCACCGAGTGATATTCCTCGATCTCGCGGATGCGCGCCAGCGGCTCGACCAGCTCGGCGCATGGCCGCGACGCGCGCACGCCGACGAAGGCCAGCACCGTGAGGCCCAGCGCCTCGGGCGCCACCGCAATCGTCCATTTGCGGATGACACCGTCGCGCTGCAGGCGCCGCAGCCGATCATGCACCGACGAGGGCGACAGCTCGACGCGACGGGCGAGATCTTCCAGGCGCAGGCGCCCTTCCTCTTGGAGGGCAGCCAGCAAGACCGAATCTATGTGGTCCAGCGGCCGGCTCTTGACCCGCGACACCGAAAATTCTTCGGCCATGTGGCGTATCCTCCCAAATCATACTATACTCCGCGCATGATTTGTCGAACAAGATGTGGAGGTGCGAGCAGCATGCAAACGCTCGTCGTCGTTGATGCCCAGAATGAATTCTCCCCGCGCGGCCAGCGGCCGGTGCCCAATCATGCTGAGGCGCTGGCGGCGATCTGCCGGCGGGTGGACGATGCGCGCCGGGAGGGACGAGCAATCGCGTGGGTGCGCCATCACAACCGGCCGGACGAGACGCCTGACGCGCCGGCCTTCGTGCCGGGAACCTGGGGCGCGGAGTTCTCGCCAGGACTTGGGCCGCTGCCAGGTCGCGGCGAGGAGGTCGAGTTTGTGAAGGATGTCTTCGGCGCCTTCACAGGGACGAATATCGACTCGTGGCTGGAAGAGCGGAGATCAGATGACGTGCTGATCGTGGGTTTCTTCGCGCACATGTGCGTCTCGACGACTTCGCGCGAGGCGCTCATGCGCGGGCTGCGCGTCGCAGTGGATCCCGAGGCCACCGGTGCCTTTCCGATCCAGCACAAGCTGCTGGGCGAGCAGTCCGCCGCGGAGGTCCATCGCACGGCGCTTCTCCAGCTCAGCCATCTCGGCGTCAGAATTGCACCGCGAGGACCCGCGGAAGCCAGCGACGAGGCAGCAGGCTGATCACAGCGCGACCAGGATGACTGTAGGATGCCTTCGCGTTCCGTACTCGGTGAGGGCCTCTTTCGTCCATACATCGAGCGCGCTGGCGGTGATGGGGTAACCTTCTTGCACGCATCGTGCGTGCACGCATCGTGGCGGCGCCAGGTGATACACTCGGCACATCCAGATGGGCGCCGTAGCGTGGCGGAGGCATCCATTCTCGCGACTTCGCGCTACCACTACTGTGTTCACCGCATGCCCAGCCGGGAACGTCCGCCAGGAGCCAGCGGGAGGATCGCCATGGATCGCACGGGCCGTGCACTATCAGCGACGCGCTACCTCGTCCTCGCAGGCGTCGTCGCCAGCCTTACGCTCTCCGCCATCCTTTTCGTGGTCATTCTGGCGCGTATCGTCGTCCTGATTGGCGAGATCATTTCCGCGGTGGGCTCCGAGGGAGCCCTCAAGCTGCTCGCCATCGCCAGTATCGAACTGGTGGATCTCTCCCTGCTCGCCGCCGCGCTCTATATCGTCGGCCTCGGCCTCTTCGAGCTGTTCATTGGCCCTGTGCGATTGCCCGGCTGGCTTGTCATCGCTTCACTCGATGACCTCAAGTCGCGGCTCATCAGTGTGGTGGTGGTCATTCTAGCCACCAGCTTTCTGGGCCAGGTGATCTTCTGGAACGGCACCACCGATCTTCTGCCCCTCGGCGTGGCCATCGCGGTCGTCATCCTTGCGCTGACAGCTTTCAGCATGTTGCACATCGGCAGGGACGAGCGTCGCGCCACATTGCCGCAGCCCGCTGAGCCGGTCGCGAGTACAGCCGATCAGGCCACCGGCCTGGCCGACAATGCAGCTCCAGCGAGCCGCGACGACCTGGACGAGTGGAATGCGGATGCTGCTAGCGGCGCTACCCATCAAAGGTGAGGCAAGGGCTCGAAGTGGCAGCTTCACCTGCCACGTATCGGCGGCTGGAGCAAGCGTATGGTGCTGATGGTGCCCGGTATGCGGCAGCTGCATGGCAAGCCGGGCTTGGGCACAGGATAGTTGTTATCGGCCTGCGACCGACTGACTACGCATTTCCTGATTCGTATGTGCTACGTGCTGCCGATGCTCGACATTGAGCAGGTCAAGAACTCTTTCGCACTCTACTCGCATCCCGCACAGCCAAACCGACAAACCAAGCAAGCCCACCAGCCAGCAAGATTACTCCCACCACAACCATCCACGGCGACTGCGCACCAAGAAATGCAACATAGAGGGTGAGGTAGCAGCCCACACCCATAGTCAGAACGGCCGCACGAATCGCTGCTTGAAAGAGCTGACGCCTGTGCAGATCCCTGATGATCCTCACGCACACTACGATCACCATCGCGAGGATCGCGGCGGCCAACAGCAAATCTGCAGAGATGGCAGTGCCAAGTCGGCTCACGAGCAGGACGGCTCCTCACGCTCAGCGTTGGCGCGCAAGCAGATCAGAAGCACTAGCCGGACGAGTTGGACGTGTTGGCCTAACTCATCCGGCTTCCAAGCACTCACGGCATTTGAGATGTCACTCGCGGGCGAGATTGCCCAGCGCGCCGAGGATCGTGTCGGCGGTCGGGTAGAAGCAGGTCTCCTCGGGGCCGTTGTAGGGCGCGGCGGGCGCGGCGATCGCCGAGATGTAGACTGGCGCGTTGTCCAGCTTCCAGAAGAAGCTCTGCGCGATCCACGAGTGGATGTGGCGCCCGAAGCTGGTGAGATCCGCCTCCTCCGTCACCACAATCGCGCGGTTGGTCTGCTGCACCGATTCACGGATGGCCTCCTCGTCGAAGGGCATCAGCGTGCGCAGGTCAATCACGTCCACTGCGCCGCCGCCCTGCTCGACGAAGCGCGCCGCCGCGATGGCCGACTCTAGGAACATCGTGCCCCAGCTCACGATCGTGGCGAAGGGCTGCCCCTGGCCGATGCGCACCGTGCGCGCCTTGCCGATGGGCTCGGTGTAGTAGCCCTCCGGCACGTTCCACAGCTCCGCCAGCCCCGCGATGGGCGCACCGCCCTTGTGGACGCGCGGCGCGTCGGCGCGGTAGAGCCGGCCGCGCTCCAGGAAGATTACCGGCGACTGCGAGGTGGAGGCTTCGAGCAGCAAGCCTTTGGCATCGTAGGGGGTGGCCGGGCAGATCGTGATCAAGCCAGGAACGTTGGTGAACCACTGCTCGCCGGCGTTCGAGTGGCCAAACGCGCCGCCGCCAGAGCCGCTATCCGAGATCGGTCCGCCGCCGCCCGAGCCAGACTTCATCCGCAGCAGCATCGGGCAGTTCCAGTCGCCAAAGGACTGGTAGTAAGTGCGCGCGGCCAGCCGGATGGTCTGCGTGGCGGACTGATGGTAGTCCACGAACTGGATCTCGCCGCAGCGCGGCCGGTCGTCGGCCATCGAGGCGCCGGCGGAGATGCCGGCGATGTACTGCTCGTTGAGCGCGCTGCTGATCGCCGTGCCAGGAAACTCCTTGACCAGCCGCGCGGTGGCGTTGAAGACGCCGCCGGTCGCGCTGCCGACGTCTTGGCCGAAGACGAAGAAGCCGGGGTCGCGCTTGACGATCTCGACCAGCGCGTCGTTGATCGCCTCGATCATTTGGGCCGGCTTGGCGGGGCCGCTGGCGGGCGCGACGGTGTTGGGGATCTGGATCACCTTCTCCGTCACGCGTGTGCCGTCGACCGTCGGCTCGGCCTGCACGTCCTCCTCGGCCTGGTCCAGCTCGTCGCGCACCTCGTCGCGCATGCGATCGAGCTCATCCTGGGTCGCCAGCCGCTTCTCCACCAGCAGCTCGGCCATACGCTTGACGGGATCCTTGGTGCGGGTGGTCTCCTCGATCTCCTCGCGCGTGCGGTAGCGGCGGATGTCGGTGCTGCTGGAGTGGGGATCGAGCAGGCCGTTGTGGACGTGCATGAAGGCGGGGCCTTCGCCGTCGCGCAGGCGCTCGGCGAGCATGCGCGCCGTGTCATAGACCTCGAAGGGATTGACGCCGTCCACGTCAACCGCTATGGCGTCCATCGCGCGCACCTGTGCCGTCAGGTCGCCGGCCCACTGCGCCTGCTGCTCCGTCATGATCGCCCAGTGGTTGTTCCAGATCGTCATCAGCACGGGCAGCTTGAGTACGGTTGCCTGGCGCAGCAGCACGTTGTAGTCGTTCGTGGCGGCCGCGCCGTCACCGCCGGAGCACATCACCACGCGGCGGCTGCCGTCGCGCTTGAAGGCGAAGCCGACGCCGCCAGCGAAGGGGGCCAGGCCGGCGACCTCACTGACGCCCGGCATCACGTGAAACCTGCGGCTGCTGTAGTGCGAGGGCATGTTGCGGCCGGAGCACATCGGATCGGTCGTGCGTGAGTAGGCGGCACGCAGCACGGACTTCACGTCGCCGGTGCGCTGGAGCCAGCCGGCCAGATCGCGATAGTAGAACGCGAGCCAGTCTTCGTCGTCGAGCGCGGCGACCACCGCGGCCATCGCCTCGTGCCCCGCGCAGCCGATATAGAAGGGAAACTTGCCCTGCGTCTTGCGCGCCTTGAGGACGTCGTTGATGGTGCGGGCCATCAGCATCGTCCGGTAGAGCCCGATCGGGTCCAGCGTGCGGGCGCCAGTGCCCGCCGCTGGCGCAGTGACGTTCGTTGTCATCTCGCCCAACCTCCACGCTGCGCATCGTTTTCGAGTTGGCGGTAAACGCCCAGAGCGCCCGTCTTGCGGGCCGGCACATCCACGTCATTATAGCGGCAGTGCGACGCGTGGCGCAACAGCCGAGCAGGCGTCGCCAGCGCGAATTCGCGTGAGATGTGCAGTGAGTGGACGACGACGCCCCCGGCAGGCGATCCCGCGTCGCCCAAATGAGATGAACAAACAACGCGACCCGCGTCCCCCGCATATCCTTACCGCGCTCTTGGTTCATCTGTCTGATGTTGCTATCGGCCCTTCTGTCCCTAACCCGCGGAGGCGGGTTTCGCAGCGGAGGGGCATCCCCACTGGGGACGCGCCCTCCAGGCGCGAATGCATGCGTTGGCCCGCTCTCACGTGCTCACTCTATGATCATGCTATGCGGCATAGACCCGCACCGCTCGGTAGCGCACCTGTTACAATCTGACCCGGACTATGCCATTGTACTGACTGGAGTCCGAGTCTTGTGAGCGGCGGGAGGGCGAGCGGTGACGACGCAGCTATGGGCCGTGCTGGTCGCGGCGTTCCTGGCCTCGACGGTCGAATTCGTCGAGGCGTTCACGATCGTGCTGGTGGTCGGTGTCACCATCAACTGGCGCAGCTCGTTCGCCGGGACGCTGGCGGCGGTGGGCGCGCTGGCAGTGATCGTCGGCGTCTTCGGCACGGCGCTGGTGGCGTACGTGCCGATCGGTGCGTTGCGGCTGGTGGTCGGGCTGCTGCTGGCGCTCTTTGGTCTCAAGTGGCTCAAGAAGGCCATCCTGCGCTACGCCGGGTTGAAAGCGATGCACGACGAAGAGGCGATCTACGAGGAGGAGCTGGCCGCGATGCGCGAGCGCGGCGAGACGCCCCACGCCGGCATTGATCCCTTCGGGGTGGCGACCTCGTTCAAGAGCGTGCTGCTGGAGGGACTGGAGGTCGCCTTCATCGTCATCACCTTCGGCGCCAACGCGAACGCCTCTTCCAACGTCACTGGCAGCGGCAACGGCATTGCCGTCGCGACGGTTGGCGCGGCAATCGCGCTGCTGCTGGTGGTGGGGGCGGGCGTGCTGGTCCGCGCGCCGCTGCAACGGGTGCCGGAGAATACGCTGAAGTTCGTCGTGGGCATCATGCTGACCAGCTTCGGCACGTTCTGGGGCGGCGAGGGCCTCGGCCTGAGCTGGTGGCACGAGGACCTCTTCCTGCCGATTCTGGTGGCCTTCTATCTGCTGGTCGCCTTTGCGCTGATCGCCTGGCTGCGGCCCTACGCCCCGGCGAAAGCGCCTGTGTCCGCGGACATGCCGACGGCGCGAGATGTGGAGCGGCCCATCGAAGGCGAGGTGCTCGGTTGAATCGCATTGTTGGCGCGCTCAAAGCCACCTACACCTTCTTCGCCGGAGACGCCATCATCCTGGGCGGCGTCGCGCTGGCCTTCATCGCCGGCACGCTGCTGGTGCGCGTGCTCCAGGCGCCCAACGCGCTCTCGGCGCTGGTCTTCGTTGCGTTGATCGTCGCTGGATTGGTGTTGACCCTGGGCCGCGAGCTGCGCGGCCGGCCCCGTACGCGGCGCTGATGTCACGCTCGGAAGCCCCGTTGGCGTGCATGATGCGGGGCCGCCCGATATCGGGCGGCCCCGCGGATGTTGTGGTCTGCGGCCAGCGTGTTACGCGCCGCTCTTGGCCTTTTGATAGCGCGTCGAGACCTCGTCTTTGGAGCGCGAGTACGCCTCTTTGCCGAGCACGATCGCGTCGTTGGCGCGCTCGCGAAAAGTCTGCACGATCTGATCGTAGTCGAGTCGGCCGCGCTTGGTGAACAGCTCTGCCTGCTCGGCAAGCTGCTTGCGTGTCTCTTCGCCGGGCTGCGGCGCGAAGAGCACCGCCAGACCCGCACCAATGGCCAGGCCACACACGAACCAGAAGAATCGGCCGCCGCCGGACGATTTGCCGTTGCCGTTCTTTGCCACTCCCCCCAAACCTTCCCTTCGTGCGCTCCCCTAGCTCTGTAGCGGCTGGGGCGCCGTCAACATCTGCCGCACGCGCTCGAGCAGCGCATCCTGCTCGAAGGGCTTCTGCAGGACCGCTACGTTGCGATAGCGCATCGGGTTGCCGTTGATGAGATTGGTCATCGTCTCCGCTTCGAGCACTGCCGCGGTGTAGATGATGACCGGGATCTCGGCGGTGCCCTCGTGCGCCCGCAGACTCTCAAGTATGTCCGCACCTGACGCGTCGGCCAGCCGCAGATCCAGAATCACCAGATCCGGCGGATTCTCCTGAACGCTCGCAAACGCGCCACGTCCCTCTCGCATGATGGAGACTTTGTACCCTTCGTCCTCCAACAGCATGCGCAGGAGCGAGAGCAGAGGCTCCTGGTCATCTACGACGAGTATGCGCTTGCTCACTGATGCTCCTTGGCTAGTCTAGTGGGAGTGCGTTCGCCGGAGCGCGGGTCCGCAACTCGGTGACACCGCGTCGCGCGATGCTTGACGACTCTGCGGTAGCGCGGTAGCACGAAACATACCAGTCCGCAACGGCTTCACCCGGTGAGCCCGCCTGCAAGCGGCCCAGCTATACAACCGCATGGGACCGTCCGACGGTCACAGGGTACCACCAGTTGGCTCAGAACATCTCACCGCTGGTCTCAAAGATGTGTCACAATCGGGTCAACGTGCGGCATGCCGGCTACGCTTTAGGCATACGAGCCCGCCGAAGATGCCGCGCAGCGGAGAGCGAGGATGCCGGATGGACGATAGACGTAAGCTGAAGCGGCCGCCTGCGCTGGGCGAGCTGAGACGCACCGCCGAGGCACAGGCGCTCACTCTGCGCGCCGAGCTACGTGTGGCGCTCACCCTGGACGGCCTCACGGTGGAGCGGATCGCGCGCGAGGCGAAGCTGAAGCCCGCCGAGCTGGAAGCATTCCTGGCCGGCAGTGCGATAAATCCCCGTTGGCAGGCCAAGCTGGAGACCTGGCTAGCGCGCCGAGAATCAGACTAGGAGAGAGATGCGGCTCAGCGCGCATCTCCCGGTGGCTTGCGCAGCGAAAGATAGACACGGCGCGTCTGGTGCTCGAAGGGGTACGGCTCGCGCTCGCGCACCTCGATATCCACGAAGCCCGCTCGCCTCGCGTAATCCGCCATCTCGTCGCCGCCAAAGAGCGTCGCATGCACAGCCACCCGCTCGCCGAACCATTCGTCGGTGAACAGCTCGCCCTCACCGCCATGGAATGCGAGCAGCAACTCGCCGTCTTCACGGAGCCCACGGTGGAACTCCGCCAGCGCCCGCTGGGCATCCGTGCGTGACAGGTGGATGATCGCGTAGAAGGAGACAATGCCGGTCAGCGTCCCGTCCGCCACCGGCAGCGCCAGCATCGTTCCCCGCACGAAGGCTATGCCGGGATTTAGCCGTCGTGCCTGCTCCACCATCCGCTCCGACACATCCAGCCCTCGCACGGCGACGCCGCGATCCGCCAGGTAGCGCCCGACATGCCCCGGCCCGCAGCCCACGTCCCACACCTCACCAGGCTGCGTCGCCCCGCGCACCCGCTCGGCGTACGCGTCGAGCAGCTCGCGGTCGAAGGGCTTGCGGCTGAGCTCGTCGTAGAATTCCTCCGCGTACTGGGCGGCGACGCGGTCGTAGCTCGCCCGCAGCGCCTCGTCTTCCTTGTCCATTCCACCCCCTACCCCTGTTTCAGATCACCCAGCTGCCACCTACGTTCATTATGTGCCCCCCCGTCCACCGGTCTCACCTACTCCAGCCGGCGCCAGCGGATGCTGCACGCAGGCTCGCTTCGCGCTTGACAGCGGGCTACAGTGCGGACTACCGTTACGCCCATGGCGGAGTTTCGCGAGCCGACGAGCCGCCCGCCCGCTCCGCCGCACGCGCGACAGGAGGAAACTATGGGACGCATTCTCGTCGCCAACCGGCGCGGCCACCAGGTGGTCGAATGGACGACCACCGACACCGAAGAGGCCCGCGCACAGATTGCCGAGGCCGAGCGCATCATTCGCGAGGCGCGCGAGCACGGCGCGGTGGTTTCCAAGAAGGTGGACGGCAAGCACGTGCTCGATCGCTCGCCGTTCGATCCCAACGTCGAGGAGTATCAGATCATCGCCCCGATCGCGGGAGGCTGATCCGTGCCTCCCTGGTGGCGCCGGCTCTTCGGCGGCTGGCGCCACGCCTCCGATATCATCACCGCCGACGACGGTGCTGTTGAGCGCCCGTGGCTGCGGCGCTGGGAGCATCTGCCCAAGCGCAGCGCCGGCCTTGGCTTCACACGCGCCGACTATGCCGAGGCGCGCCGCCGCGCTCGTGAGGTCGCCCGCACCACGCTCGGCGAGGAGCTCTGGGAGCGCCTCCAGAGCCAGGGCTATCTCGATCTGCCGTCGCGCCGCCGCGCCGGCCTGACGTATCGACTGCGTGTAGGCCGGCGCATCGAAGTGCGCTGCGCGCCGGGCACGCGCTCGCCCTGGCCGTACGATTACCTCTGCATCAATCCCGCGTATCCGCTGCCTGAAGAAGAGTTCTTCGCCCAGCTCTATCTCTACGTCCGCGACGACGAGGAGCGCATCCTGCGCGTCGCCGCGCCCCAGCCATGGGATCAGGCGCTCGGCCGCACGTTCTAGGTCGCAATCAGAACAGTGCTGTTTGAGTGACAGATGGGTTCAGAATCGCGCGCAGCGCGTGGATACGAGGCCGGCCCGTGTGTGACTCAGCAGGCAGGAGCGGCTGGATCAGGTCTCGCTCGGCGTCAATTCCATCCCATCGGTGGCATAGAGGTGGGTGTGCGTATGAGTGTCCGTGCCCCAGCGCATCCAACTTTTGCCGCTTGTTCGTTTCCGGTTTTCAGATAGGCTCCGAACCAGTGTGAAGTATAGTGGGCTCCGGTGTACAGAAAACGCCTGGAAATCAGGCCTCTAAAGGCTTGAGATCCAGGCGCCTGTGGTGGAGATGGGGGAGAGTCGAAAGCCGCTATATGGTGCGGTAGACATCAGATTATAAGCGAACTTGGGCCGCGTGGTGCTGCCTTTGACCCCAGTTCTGACCCCAGTTTACGCACCAGTCCGTCTAGTTTCCTGGGTTCTGAGCTGACGAGCAGAGAGACCTTCGCGCTCACGCCAGCACACGGTCATCCCCATGGGTGGGTCTGCGGGCGATGCGCCAAGGGTTCGTCACCCGCTCTCGTCCCGGAGGCCCTTCCTCATTTCACGACCCCACGTCGACGGACCGCAAACTGGTAGTTGCTACGCTCTAACGAAGAACGCGATAGTCGACGAGCAGAGAGCCAGTCGGTGAGAGCTCGCTGCGGATCGCTTCGAGCAGAATCGATGGCAAACCGTCGAGGAGTCGTCGGCCGCGGCCGGCGATTCGCGGCGCGATCACGAGCCGGAGTTCGTCGACCACGTCAGCGGCGAGCAGCGCCTGTGCGACCGAGAGACTGGCGTGGACGCCGACATCGCCTCCGCGCTGCTGCTTGAGCTCCCGAACGCATTCGACCAGCCCGCCGTCGAGCACTGTCGCATGGGCCCACTCTTGGTCAAGGGGCGTCGAGGTCGCGACATACTTCGTGACCCCGTTGATGAAGGTCGCAAAGGGCTGGATCTGGCTGCTCGGCCAGAACTGCGCCCACTCGGTGTAGCTGCGCCGGCCGAGAATGACCGCGTCCTGTGTCGCGATCACCGCGGCGAGGTTGGCGTCCATCGCGTCGTCCCAGTGGGTGAAAAACCGATCGGGGTCCTCGGCAACCCCGTCAAGGGACAACAACTCGTACACGACGATCTTTCGCACGTCCTACCCCTCCGATTGGTTTCGATGCTACCCGTTGACTGATCAAACCGCCGACACGCATCGCGGCGACGTGCCGGAGACTCTCCTGCCCCGGTGTATTCTAGGCTCTGAGGGATTAGGGGACAAACAGCCTCCAGTGCCCCTCGGAGACAACGTCGACGGCACCGTCGACGACTTTGATGGCGGTCTGGTCGTCGATCGCGTACGCCGGACCGGCGATCGCGGTTGCCCATCGTTCGGCGTTGGCCATAGTGTTCTCCGGCAGGTCCTCGTGATCGACGTGCGGGAAGATCGAGAAGTCGACGATGCCCAGCGTGCGGTCGCCCCCGGTGGGCGGCTTCCAGGTGACGAAGTCCTCGCCGATCCGGGGGGTCAGCACCATGCTCCCGGCGCTCAGTCCCACCCAGACCGTCTCGTGCAGCGACGGCAAAAGGTCGGCCAGCCCGGACTGTCGCATCCAGTAGCCCAGGTACAAGGCATCACCGCCGTTCACCAGCAGGACGTCGGTCTCCTGGACCAAAGGGAGCCAGCGCGCTTCGTCGAGGCTGGGCAGCGCGGTGAGTTCCAGCACGCCCAACGACTTCCACCCCAGTTCACACATGGGCGTGCTGGCTCGTCCGGTGATGAACCGCCAGGCCCCGGCAAAGCTGTGGTGCCCGTACGACGCGGTGGGGATGCAGAGGGCGCTGGACTCGGCAATCGGTTTGCCCAGCAGGTCGACCAGCGCGTCGTGGATGCTCGCGTTCTTGATGCCAGCGGAGGTGAGCAGCAACTTCATACGGTCCCCTTTTCGGTCGTGCTCGCGGTTACAGTACCAGGTCCATGGAATCTGTCCATCTGCTCCGGCACGTGCTGGATGCCGGGCACCACCTAGATGGCGATCCCCTGCAATCCATAGCCACCGAGGGCTAAGGACAGCTCGCCGCCATGGTGGATCTCATGTTCCAGCACATGCCAGACGATCCACTCCCGTGTGTGCGCAGACTCCTCTGCTGCCACCGAGGCTGGGGGCGGCACCTGATGCTGCAGATCGGCGGCAGTCCAACGGCAAAGGGCGGGAGATATCATCTGCCAGGTCAACTCAAACGCGCGCACCAATGAAGCGGCCTCGCGTAGGTCCTGCTCAGTGCCCCAGTGCACCAGATCGGGAGGTTCTGCCTCACCCATCCAGCGGTGAAACCACCAGAAACGCGCGCCGATCATGTGGCCGAGCAGCTCGCCGATCGTCTGATGGGACGCAACGGATAAGGCCAATTGTTCCGATGACAGGGGCGTGATCGTGGCAATGAGGCGTTGCTGGTAGTGCTCCCAGTATTGGTGGAGGGTGACGAGCGAGAAAGCCTGGTCTGTCACGTTGGTCTTCCCCCCTTGCTCCTGTGGTGTCCCCGCCAACGTTGCGCTGCCGTCACCACCCATGATACCTGCCAGCGGGTCCAAGAGCTTCTTCTATCTTGCTGAGTCAGCGGTGCGTGCTGGCAGGTCGACGCTGGCTGGCGCCGCGAGCAAGTTGTCCATCGCACTGGCGGCTGACTGCCGCATGTGGGGCAACACGTGGGCGTAAATGTTCAAGGTGATGCTCACGCTGGAGTGCCCGAGCATCTCACTGACGACCTTGACGTTGACGCCGCTGGCCAGCAGCAACGTGGCGGCGGTGTGGCGCAGGTCGTGGAACCGCACGTCGCGGCTCAGCCCGGCCTGGACCAAATGGCGCTTAAATGACCGCTTCGTAATGTTGTGGGGAATCATGATGCCGCCGTAGCCGTTGGGGAAGACGAGGTCGTTGTCCGTCCACAATTCGCCCATCGCCGCCTTGTCGCGCTGCTGTTGTTGCCAGTGCGCTGCCAGGGCATCGACCGCCGCTGGGTGAGCGACACCGTCCGGCGCGAGTAGGCGGTTTTTGTCTCGGCCAGGATGTAGCGGCCGAGTGTCTCCTGGACGTTCAGGCGCACCTGGACAGTGCGCCGCGCCAGATCCACGTCTTGCCAGCGCAAGCCCAAGAGCTCGCCTTCGCGCATGCCGGTGCTGAGCGCCAGCACGTAGAGCGCATAGAAGCGGTCGTCAGCCACCACGTCCAAATAGCGCCGCACCTCGATGACCGAAAGCGGCCTCGTCTCGCGGTGGCCGCGCTTGGGCGGTTTGAGCATTTCGGAGACGTTGCGACTGACGAGCCCCACCTGTAGCGCGTCTTCCAGTGCCGCATAGTAGGCCGCCTTGGCCCGCTGCTCGAACTCGATGATGCGCCGCCGCTGCTTGGCGATTTCAGCTTGCCCGTGCTCGTGCTTGTCGGCGAACTCGTCGAGAATGGCCTGGCGCAAGGTGTAGACACGCCCGGCTGGGATGCGCATCGCCGCCCAGTAGGCGCGCACTGCGTCTTCCACATCACCAATCGGGATGTAGGTCTGCGGGCAATCGTTCTTCCCGTTCTGACGGCCCAAGCAGTAGAAGTAGGAGTAGGTGACGCCGCTACGCTTCTTGGTGGGGGCGCAGATGCCAAAGCGCCGCCCGCCGCGGGCGCAGAAGATGCTGCCCTTCAGGTGGTGCGGCCGCTTCCGGCTCTTGTCCTTGTTCAGATTACGGGCAGTCAGCAAGGCCTGCACCCGGTCAAAGGTGGCCTCGTCAATCAGGGCTGGATGCTCTCCCTGATACGCCACGCCGCCGAAGCTCACCCAACCGGTGTAGTAGCGGTTGCGTAAGATGCGCTGCATGTGCTGGACGCGCAGCGGGCGTTCGGGTAGCCGCCGTTTGGCGGCGAGGCGCAGGCCGTGGTCGGTAGCGTGGGCGACCACGTCACCGATGGTGCAGCTGCCGATGTCGTAGAGCTTGAAGCATTCGGTAATCAGGGCCCGTACGTCTCGTGCATCTGAACCACACCGATGTCCTTGCCGAGCTCGGTAATCTTGAGCCGCGCATTGATGTAGCCGAGGGGCACGTTGCCGGGCGTGCCGCCGGCCCCGGCCGCCCTTCTTGGCCTCCTGACTGAGGTTGGCCGAGCACCACTCGGCGATGTCGGCCATGATGCCGCGCACCAGCTTGCCCGACGGGCTATCGTCGATGTTCTCGGTGCACGACACGAGGCGGACGCCGTGCTTGGCGAGTGTCAAGCTGATTTGCACGTCGTCGGCACGGTTCCGCGCCAGCCGGTCGAGCTTGTGGACGAACACGTACTGAATGTCGGTGTCTTCCTTGATGCGGGCCAGCATGGCCTGGAGCGCGGGCCGGCCGGCGGTGCGGGCGCCCTTGCCCCGGTCAGTGTACTCGTCCACCAGCTCCACGCCGAGCTCCGCGGCTTTGCGCTGACAGTAGTCGCGCTGCGCCTGAATCGAGAAGCCGTCATCGTCGAAGCTGGTGTTGGCTTGCTCACTGGTGGACACCCAGTAGTAGGCCAGTCCATACGCCGGGCCCTCCTGCGGGTCTCGTTGCTGAGCAAGTGTCGCGCGGGCCATAGTCAGGCGAACCCAGCCTCCATACTTGGTAACGGTGTGCTTCGGCGGAAATAGGTGTGCACTGTGCGATCAGCCTCGTCGTCGAGCAGGCCCATCTGTCGCAGCCGGACGTCCATGGCCGTTACCGATACCTGAAACAGGCTGGCCAGGTCGTAGACGTCCTGGATGCCGTTGGCCGAGCTGCGCTTGACCCAGGTCTTCGGCATCAGGAAACAGGCCGCGAAGTGCTGGCAGATGGCTTCGACGTGCGCTTGGTGGCGCGGTTCGTCGCTGTAGCCGAGCCGCCGGTGGGCCAGCTTGTCGAGCGAGTGGTCGATGACGTGCTTGAACTCGTGCGCCAGCGTATAGCGCCGCCGGCCGTGGACGTCGTTCTTATCGAACACGATCAGCGAGCGGCCCTGGGAGAAGCGGCTGATGCCGGAGAAGTGGTCCATCCGGTAATCCGGCTCCAGCCGGATCTCGATGTTGGGGAGCGCCAGCAGCTGGTCGTAGGTGACGTGCGGGGCCGTGATATCCAGCAGGTCGAGCAGCTTGTAGGCCTGGCGCTCCGCCACGCTGTACGCCTCGGTCAAGCTGAGCGCCCGGCGCGGCATGAGATTCCGCACCTGCTCAATGACCGTTCGCTCCTTGATTGTCTGTGCCTGCCGCATGCCCTCCCCCTTTCTTATTACTATCGCTCCCTCGCTATCTCGCTGGCTGCTCCCGATCGTACTGGTCCAAGATGTCCCGCAAGGCCTCGCTCGCCGCCGCCAGTGCCTTCGGCGGGAGGTGGTACATGGCCCGCAGGTACGGCGTGAGCCTCGGCAGTTTCTCGCTTGGCCGGTAACCAGCCAAGGCGAAGAGGTCGTCACTGTCCAGCTCCAGCGCCTCGGCCAGGCGGTGCAGCACGTCCGGTTCATTGTCGATCTTCTGGTCGTGTTCCAGCCGGTTCAGCTTTGCCCGCGGGATGCCGGTGATGGCTTCCAGGTTGCGCAGCGACAGGTCAGCCCGCTCGCGGGCTTGGCGCACGAACGTGCCAACGGTCACCGGTGGTTGTGCGTCGTGCTCATTCATTACCGTCCCTTTGCTTACTACTCATGAGTGTAGCACGGTTGTCTTGCGAGTGAGACAGTGGAATTGACAACGGGTGGGTGGAGAGGCGGTCACAGGGGAGTGAACAGACAAGGACGGCGGCGCCGCATACTATGCAGGTTTCGCACGACTTCAGCGGTGGTCAGGTTGACCCCAATTTTGACCCCAACGCCGGTGAACAGACGCGAATTCTGGCGAATGAGGGTGAACAAATGGAGCGCGGGAACCCTGAATTCCAGGGTTCCCGCGCTCTTGCCGTGGGGTTGCTGTGGTGGAGATGGGGGAGAGTCGAACTCCCCGTCCAAACAAGCGATTGAGCCGATGTACTACAGGCATATCCGGCGGTTTAATTACACGTGGCAGACCCTCACCGGCGAGGTTCCATCACGCCTGCCCGGTGGATCTCGACAGCCGCTACTGGGCGCTCGCGGCGGTCACAGCCCGACTTGGTGACGCCCGTACCCAGCCCATCAGGCGGAAGCTGGACGGACGCGCTTCACTGGTGTTTAAGCAGCGAGAGCGAGAGCTGGCCGTTCGTTGGCAGCTATAGTTTTGCCGGCGGTTTAACGAGGGTGCATACCGGCACCTCGGCCTGCAATCGTCCCCTTCTCTTGCCTGTCGAAACCCAACATCCCCGTGCCACGCCACATCGCGGGGTCAGGTAGACCTCGCCTGCGGCGGTAGCACCATCATACCACATTCACGCGCTGGCTCGCTACCCACGCTGGCGCTGCTTGGTCACGCGCGCCAGCTCGCGCGCGGTCTCGCGCTCCTTGATCGCCTCGCGCTTGTCGTAGAGCTTCTTGCCGCGCGCCAGCCCTAGCTCCACCTTCACGCGGTTGCCCGAAAAGTACAGCTTCAGCGGCACCAGCGTTAGCCCTTTGGCCTGCACCCTGCCCACCAGGCGGTTGATCTCACGGCGGTGTAGCAGCAGCTTGCGGCGGCGGGTCGGCTCGTGGTTCATGTACGTGCCCTGCTCGTACTCCGCCACGTGCGCGCCTTCCAGCCACACTTCGCCGTCCACCATCCGCGCATAGGCGCCGCGCAGGTTGGCATGCCCCGCGCGGATGGACTTGACCTCCGTCCCGGTCAGCGCGATGCCGGCTTCGATCGTTTCGTCCACGAAGTAGTCGTGGTAGGCCTGCCGGTTGGCCGTAATGACGTGTACGTCCTGCTGGGCCATTGTCGCCGACTCCCCCTGGCTCCCGCCGCCTGCCTGTCGCGCTCCCGTGTGGCGCCTGCCATCTCGCAGTGTCCCCGGCCAGCTTTGCCCCCGCGCGCTATAACCTGAGCAGAGGGCTGACTCCCACGCAGCCCCGCCGCCAGGAACAACTGCCCTGCATGCAGTAGTGCGCGGCACTCGCCGCACATGGCTGCCGCGCGACTCAATGTGGCGGGCACCCGCTCATTCTACCTCAGGATACCGGTCATGTTCTACCGCCTCGGCGCCACGATGGTGCGCCTGCGCTTCTGGATTGTCGGCGCCTGGCTGCTGCTCGTGCTGGCCGGCTTGCCTTTTGCCCCTCGCGCTCCCCAGGCGCTCGCTCCGGGCGGCTTCTCCAGCGACGCGATGGAGTCGCAGCAGGCGATCAATGCGCTGCAGCGCGGCCTGCATATCAACTTCACCGCCGTCCAGGTCATCTTCACCAGCCCCACGCTGCCCGCCACCGATCCGCGCTTCGTGGCCGAAGCGAATGCCGCCGTCGCCGGACTTGCCAAGTGGCCGCAGGTGACGAGTATCCTCACATTCTCGGCCAATCCGGCCCAGATCGCGCGCGACGGCCACGCCGCCTACACCGTCGTGCTGCTCAAAGACGATCCTACCGCCGCTCCTAAGGCGCTGCCAGAGCTGCGCGCGCGCCTGCGCCAGCCGCCCGATCTGCAGATGACCGTCGGCGGCCCCCCGGTCTTCTACGACGACATCCAGACCGTCAGCGAGGCCGACCTGCGCCGCGCCGAGCTGATTGCCTTCCCCTTCGCGCTCATCGCCCTGCTGCTGGTCTTTCGCTCGGTGGTGGCGGCCGGCCTGCCGGCGGCGGTCGGCGGCTGCAGCGTGATCGTCTCGCTGGCGCTGCTCTTCTTCCTCGCCAGCGCTACGCCGGTCTCGATCTTCGCCCTCAACATCACCACGCTCTTTGGCCTGGGCCTGGGCGTAGACTATTCGCTCTTCATGGTCAGCCGCTTCCGCGAGGAGTTGGCGCGCGGGCGCGCTGTCGAGGACGCGGTGGGCGCGACGATGGCCACCGCCGGGCGGGCGGTCTTCTTCTCCGGTCTGGCCGTCTCGATTGGGCTGATGGGCCTGCTGTTCGTCCCGCTCAACATGCTGCGCTCGGTCGGCATGGGCGGCATCTTCACCGTCGCGCTGTGCATCCTGGCGGCCGTCACACTGCTGCCGGCGCTGCTGGGCATCCTCGGCCCGCGCGTCAACGCGCTGCCGGTGCGCCTGCCGCGCCTGGCGCCAGCGCGAGCGGAGGGCCAGCAACAGGCGGGGGTGGAATCCGGTTTCTGGCACCGCCTCGCACTCGGCGTGATGCGCTATCCCGTGCGGGTGCTGGTGCCGGTGCTGGCATTCCTGCTATTGCTGGGGGTGCCGTTCCTCAGCGTGCGGCTGGCCGCGCCTGACGCCTCGATTCTGCCGCCGAGCGTGAAGTCGCGCGCGGCGTACGATCTGCTGGCGCAGCGCTTCGACCAGAGCGCCCTCTCGCCCATTGTGCTCGCCGTCCAGACGCCCGGCAGCCCGCTGGAACCCGACACGCTCGTCGCGCTCGACTCCTATGTGCGCCAGCTCGCCAGTGACCCGCGCGTGGATCACGTCGTCAGCATCGTCTCGCTCGACCCCCGGCTCTCGCTGGACCAGTACGAGCTGATGTACGACCATCCCGCGGCGATCGGCGACCCGTATATCGCGCAGTCACTCAACGCCTTCGCCGGTGACCACATCACGATGGTGCAGGTGATCAGCAGGTACAGCATGCTCGATCCGCGCTCCGAGGCGCTGGTGCAGGCAATCCGCGCGACCGCGCCGCCCGCCGGGCTGCACGTGCTGGCAGATGGCGGCACAGCCGGCGTGATTGACTACGTCAACACGCTCTATGGCGCCTTCCCCATCGCGCTGCTGGTGGTCGCGCTGGTCACCTACCTCGTGCTGATGCTGCTCTTCCGCTCGGTGGTGCTGCCGCTCAAGGCCATCGCCATGAACGCGCTCTCGATTGCCGCCAGCTACGGTGCGCTGGTCTTCATCTTTCAGGAGGGGCACCTGAGCGGCCTGCTGCACTTCACGCCGCTGGGCTACGTCGAGGCCTCCGCGCCAATCCTGATGTTCTGCGCGCTCTTCGGCCTCTCGATGGACTACGAGGTGTTCTTGCTCTCGCGTGTCCGCGAAGCCTACGAGCAGACCGGCGACAACACGCTGGCCGTCGCTACCGGGCTGGAGCGCAGCGGCCGCATCATCACCAGCGCCGCCGCTATCGTAATCCTGGTCAGCCTGGCCTTCGCCGCTGCCGATCTGGTGATCGTGAAGGCGCTCGGCGTGGGAATGGCGCTGGCCGTCCTGCTCGACGCGACGCTCGTGCGCGGCCTGCTCGTTCCGGCGACGATGCGCCTACTGGGCAACCTCAACTGGTGGTGGCCCTGGCCGCTCAACCGGCTGCTGCCGGGCGTCGTCTTTCACGCTGGAGCGAAGGTGCCAGGGGAAATGCCAGCAGGGGCCGAGCGGCGCGACGAGCCGCTGGCGGTGGGAGGCGACTGAACATGCCCAGACTTGATCGCAGGCGCACCCTGCTCTCGCTGCTGGTTGGTCTCGTGCTGCTGCTGGCGGGCTGCGGCGTGCCGGGGACCATTCCCTCCGGCGGCAGCCTGCCGCCCCGCCGGGCTGCGGCGCCGACCGCGACGCCGCTTCCGCCGATCCAGTTCCCCCAGGATGAAGCCCAGCATCACAACCTGACGGAGTGGTGGTACTATACCGGACATCTGCGCGGGCGCGACGCCTCCGGCCGGGAGCACGTCTATGGCTTCGAGCTGACGTTCTTCCAGACGCTGCGCGGTCCTTTCTCGCCATTCTACGCCGCCCACTTCGCCATCAGCGACATCACGGCCGGCCAGTTCCACTATGACCAGCGCGCCGGCTTCGAGCCGCTCTCCGCCATCCCGCCGGCTGGCTCGATGAGTGGGTTCAACGTGGCGTTGGGCGGCTGGAGCGCGCGCGGGCTGGGCGGTCGCGATCACCTGGCGGCCGCAATGGATGGCTACCAGATCGCGCTCGACCTCACCAGCGATACGCCGCCTGCGCTGCACGGCGGCAACGGCATCATCACCTATGGGCAGGCCGGCTTCTCGTACTACTACTCGCGCCCGCTGATGCGCGTCTCCGGCTCGCTGACCGACCACGGCACGGCGCTCGCCATCACGGGGCAGGCGTGGATGGACCACCAGTGGGGCAACTTCGTCTCGCTGGCTGGCTCCGGCTGGGACTGGCTCAGCCTCCAGCTCGACGACGGCACCCAGTACATGCTCTACGTCATCCGCGACGCCGACAAGCGCCCGCTGGATATCGTCGGCACCGCGATTGCCCATGACGGCTCGACGACTGTGATTCCGGCCGACAGCATCGCCATCACTGCGACCGGCACCTGGACCAGCCCGCATACTGGTGGCGTCTATCCCTCCGGCTGGAGCGTCTCGCTGCCCACGCAGGGCCTCACACTCACACTCACACCGCTGCTGCGCGATCAGGAGCTCGTCACCACGGCTTCGACCGGCGTCGCCTACTGGGAAGGCGCGGTCGCCATCAGCGGGACGCGCGACGGCCAGCCCATCGGGGGCGAGGGCTACGTCGAACTGACGGGCTACGCCAGCATGCCCTCCGCCGCGCCGGGCGGCAACGTGCCCTAGGTGGACAGCTGACGGTACGGCAAGGTGGCAGGTGGGGATTTGACGCTCTATGCTGTGCAAGACCAGCCCCTTCACCTAGCGCCGGAGCGGCATCGTTGTTGAACACGTCGTGAGCATCAAGGGGGCGCAGATGACCGATCAGACGTCGCGACACCTCGTCGAGCGCTACTGGCAGACGATGAACACCAACGATTGGCACGCCGTCGGCGCGCTGCTGCATGATGACTTCCTTCTGATTTGGCCGCAGTCAGGCGAGCGCATCCGTGGGCGAGCAAACTTCAGCATGATGAATACTCAGTATCCAGCAGCGGGTGCGTGGCGGTTCACCGTGAACCGCCTGATCGCCGATGAGGTTGGAGCAGCGAGCGACGTTACCGTGACTGATGGGGCACGTGTCGATCGCGCCATCTCGTTCTTCGACCTCCGCGATGGCCTCATCTGGCGCATGACCGAGTTCTGGCCAGACCCGTTCGAGGCTGCGGCGTGGCGTGCCCAATTGGTCGAGCGCGAACCGTGATCTTGGCCTCCAGCCTGATCCGGCACCACGTGCAGCCAGGCCGCGGCGTTGCCGTGGATCCAGGGGATGCTGAGCGAGTGGGCCACGCGATAGGGCGTTTGCCCAGTAGGCACCCATGTGCCACGGATGGGTGGATGGCGGCCAAACAACCGGCATTCATCGCATGTTCCGTCTCCGCTGTTGAAACGCCGCGCGTGTATGATACAATGGTGCGGGCCAGCCTGCGGGAAGCGAACGGCACGCCAGCGTGGGCCGCGCACGGTAGATATTGAGTCGAGCCTGGGGGTGAAGATGGAGCCACAGGGGCGGGTGCTCGACGGGAATCTCGAGACCCTGGGATTACAGTCCACGCTCAAGATGCTTGCTCTGGGGGGCAAGACCGGCGTTCTCTACGTCACGTCCGGCAGTGAGCGTCTCGCCATCCGCCTGCGCAGCGGCAACCTCCTCGACCTCGATGAGCCCGGCGTTCCACCGCCCGATCTGCCCGAGATGTTCCGCCTGCTGGGCTACGTGCCGCGACCCCAGGCCGCCGAGCTGCGACGGCTGGCCGGCAGCAGCCCACGCGCCGCGCTCGATATCTTGGTCCAATGGCAGCTCCTGCCTCCCAGCGAGGCGCAAAAGTATCTGGAGTTCCACATCATCCAGAGCCTCAGCCGGGCGATTCGCTGGGAGCGCGGCCGATTCGAGTTCCAGGCAGTGGTAGACAACCCGCACCCCAATGAGCCGCAGCCGCTCAATGTGGACCATGCGCTGCTCGAAGCGATGCGTATTGCCGACGAGTGGGACCGCTCGCATGGCGGTCTGACGCGCAATACCGTCGCGCGCTGGATGCGCGAGTTTACCGGCGACGTCGCGCAGCTCAACCTCAGCCAGCATGAGATCGGCGTGCTGTGCCTCTCCAACGGCCAGTTCCCACTGCACCACGTCGCGCTGGCGCTGCTGGCGCCTGAGCCGGTGGTCGCCGAGAAGATGAAGCGCCTGCTCGATCTCGGCCTGATCGAGGTAGTGGATGAGCGTCTGCAATTGGATCTCGAGCGCAGCCTGATTGACCTGCTGACCAGGAGCCAACACCAGCTCGCCCAGGACGGCCGAGCTAATCCCGAGCAGCGGATGCTGACGCTGGTGCGCACGATGGGCACCTGCATCAACGGCCTGCTCGCCCATCATGCCCAGTTCGCGCGCGGCCTGCGCGGGCGCGGCGAGGTTGCGCAGCCCGAGATCCTGCGCTACCTTGACGACGCATTTGCCCCACTGCTCGCCCAGCTTCAGCGCGACTACCCGCGCATGGACGAAGTGATTCGCTTTCTCAACGGTCAGCTCGTTTTTGACGACGTGCTCAGCCTCGATCGGGTGGTGCGCGGCGCCGAGCTGGGCGAATGCTATTGGGATGCGGTTGGCTTGCTTTCCAATCTGATGCAGCTCGTCTTCGACCGTGTGCTGACCGACGAGATTGGCGGCTCGCGCCCCGGACGGCAGTTCGAGGACCTGTGGAACGATTTCACGCGCGAGGTCGAGGCGGAGATCACGCGGCTGACGCATCTGCGAGCGCAAGCCAAGGTGCCGGCCGGCCGAGCCGCGGCGCGCGCCGGTGCCAGCGGACCGCCTGATCCCGCGTTTGCGTATGATGTCGCCCCTGACGCGCGAAGGAGGTTCAGCTAGGTGGAAGAGCCGGTGGTCCTGGTCGTGGATGATAGCCCGACCGTGCGCAAGATCGTCCAGCTCACCCTCCAGCGCGAGCGCATCCACGTCGTCACGGCCGGTGATGGGCTAAGTGCGCTGGCGGCTGTGGCTGATGAGCAGCCGGATCTGATCCTGCTCGACATCATGTTGCCGAAGATGGACGGTTACAACATCTGTCAGGTCGTGCGCAGGAACCTGGCCTACCGCGATCTGCCGATCATCATGCTCAGTGGGAAGGACGGCCTCTTCGATAAGATGCGGGGCAAGCTGGCTGGCTCCACTGAGTACATGACCAAGCCGTTCGATTCGGCCGAGCTGGTGCAGACGGTGCGCCGCCATCTCGATACTGCGGCGGTGCGCGAGCGGGCGGCGCAGCGCGCCGCCCGCCACCAGCAACGCCTTTGGAGGCGCGCCTATTAGGCGTACCAGCGCCGCGAGGCGCGTCAATCAAGCCCGCGGATCGCAATGGCGCGGTCGGCGGCACGGGCCGTTGAGCGACCCACAAGCGTGTAATGAGGCACGTCGCGTGCATGTTACCAGGTTGAGGGAGTTCGAGGATGCTCGCACCCAAGGTTCTCGTCGTTGATGATAGCTGGTCCGACTTGACCCTGATCGCCACGTCACTGCGCGACGGCGGCTACGAGGTAATCACCGCCGTAGACGGCGACGAGGCGCTGGAGAAGGTAGAGCGCGAGCGCCCGCAGTGCGTGCTGCTCGACGTCATCCTGCCCAAGCAGAACGGATTCCAGGTGTGCCGCCGGCTCAAGCAGATGGAGATGAGCCGCGACATCCCTGTCATCCTGATCAGCGCCAAGAAGACGGACCTCGACAAGCGATGGGGCCTTCAGCAAGGCGCCGATCTCTACATTACGAAGCCTTTCAGCCGCGACGAGCTGCTGGCTAGCGTGCGCAGCCTGATCTGATCCGCTCGCGCTCGCCCGCCGGTTCGCCGCCCGGAGACCGCATGTCGAATCCTAGCTCGCCGTCCTATCCGCCTGATGACCAGTCAACCGGCCGCCGCGCCAGCATGGCTGATGCGCTTCAGCGCGCGCTGCGCACCTTGCGGGGTGGTGGGGCCGCGCCCGGCGGAGGACTCTCGCCCGATGCTCTCAACGATCTGGCCCGCAGCGCCGGGCTCACCGAGCCGGGGCAGCTTGCCGACCTCTCGCGTCTGCTCGATGCAAGCTCAGGCGGAGTGGGACTCAACGGCGCGGGAGTGCCCCAGCAGATTGTCTTCGCCCTGCACGACGCGGAGTGCGCGCTGCCGGCAGAGGCGGTGCAGGGGGTCGAGCGCCTGACCGACGTGACGCCGGTACCCAATACGCTCTCCTGGGTGCTGGGCGTCGTGCAATTGCGCGGGGCGATCTTCTCGGTCGTTGACCTGCGCGGTTTCCTGGGCCTGCCGAGCGCGCCGCTGACGCCGCGCTCGCGGCTGCTGCTGGTGACGGCACGCGAGATGGCAATGGGGCTGCTGGTGGATGGGGTGACGGAGATGCGCTCGCTGGACGATCTCGCTGCGCCGACCTATGACCTCCCGATGCCGGCCTGGGCGGCGCCCTACGCTGACCGGGCAGTCAGCGTCGAGGGGCGCACCGTTGTCGTGCTCGATCCCGAGCGCCTGCTCTATGCCGACAAGATGCACCGCTATCGTGCGGACTTCGGCTGAGGCGTGCCGGCGCTGCATCCAGCCGCACCGGCGCCGCCCTCTGTCGGATTCCCGCCATCCGTCCCAGTTTTCCTGGCTCTGCTGGTACTACGTGGTACTCTAGAGTCACGCGAGTTCTGTGTCGCGCGACCCGCGCATACACGACGACGGAATGCCGATCTGACAGAGCGGAGATCGAGGTCCGGGCTGGAGGAGGCCGTTTCGAGATATGGACGCACAAATTCGCGCCAGCAGGGCGCTGGGCGGGCGCCTCAACTGGCTGATGGCCACGGCTACCCTGCTGCCGGCGTTTGCCATCTTCACGCTCGGGTTCTGGGCGATCCGACAACTGAACGCCTCGTCGGCCGGTCTGCCGCCTGAAACCCTGATTTGGAGCGCCACGTTTGGCCTGGCCGTGATCACCGCATTGATCGTGGCAGGCCTGTGGCTGCGTATGCGCGCAATGGTCAAGTCGCACGCGCTCGAGCTCGCCGATGTCTGCCGGCGCGTGACCACTGGCGAGCGTGCGCTGCGCGCGCCTATCGAGGGTGACGACGAGTTTGCGGTGCTCGCCGCGGCCGTCAATGCGGTCCTCGACGGCGCGCCGCCGCCCGGGACGGCAGCCGGTAGCGATGCCGATGCCGCGACCCTGCAGGCGCAGATCGAGAAGCTGCTGCAGGAGGTAAGCGCGGTTGGCGATGGCGATCTGCGTGTGCAGGCCGAGGTGACGCCGGACACGCTGGGCGTGCTGGCCGACTCCTTCAACTATATGATCGAAGAGCTGGCCAAGGTCGTCGGGCGTGTTCAGGCAACCACGTTCCAGGTCACCAACGCGACACGCCGTCTGCTCGACCGCTCCGCCGAAGTGTCGCAGGCTTCCGAGGCGCAGGCGGGGCAGATCGCGCAGACCACGTCCGCGGTCGCCCAATTGGCCGATTTCGTCCAGCTTTCCGCCAGCAACGCGCTGGCCGCCGCCGAAGCCGCTCGTGATGCACTGCACAACGCCGAGGGCGGCCAGCAGGCGGTCGTCCAGACCATTGACGGCATGGTGCATATCCGTGAGAACGTGCAAGAGACCTCGAAGAAGATCAAGCGCCTGGGCGAGCGCTCGCAGGAGGTCGGCGAGATTGTCCGGCTGATCGAAGACATCGCCGAGCAGACGAACTTGCTCGCCCTCAACGCCGCCATCCAATCCGCAATGGCGGGCGAACACGGCCGCGGCTTCTCAGTGGTCGCCGAGGAGATCCGCATGCTGGCCGACCGCGTGACGGAGGCGACGAAGAAAATCGCCACGCTGGTCAAGGGCATCCAGGGGGATACCTATGAGGCCGTGGTGGCCATGGAGGAGAGCACGCAGGAGGTGGTCAACGGCTCGCGGCTGGCCGACGAGGCCGGCGAGGCGCTGCGCAGCATCTTCGGTGCCGTGGATCGCCAGGCGAAGATGATCGAGAGCATCGCGCGCGCCGCCAACGAGCGCGCGCAGACCTCTGAGGCGGTGGCGGCTTCGATGGGCCGCATCGCCGAGATCACGCGCCAGACCAACTCTGCAACCCAGGATACGACGGCCGCTGTGAGCTACCTTGCAGAGCTGGCCGAGCAGCTGCGCGCCTCGGTGGCGACCTTCCGCCTGCCGGAGCAGGTGACGCAGAGCCAGGGGCAGGGGCCGGCGCTGCTGCCGCAGCCTGGCGCTGGCTATCCGCCGGCACTGAATCTGCCAAGCCTGGGAGAGCCCACCTGGGGTGCCGAGGCCGACGCGCTGCCGGCACTGCCCGCTGCTGCTTCAGCGGCCATCGAGTCGGGCAATCTGGGTAATCCCTTCGAGACCGGTGTCCTGGGCAACCCCTTCGAAGCACCCGGCATGGGTGGCCCATTCGAGGGGGGTGGCTTCGAAGGCTTCGGCCGCTTCGAGGGGTGGGATGGCGCATATCCAACTCCACAGCAGCCTCAGCAACCTCAGCAGCAGAGCGGCTACCCGTTCTCTCAGCCAGATCTGAACGAGCAGTTCGGTCAGGGACCAAACGGCAACGGGCATTTTTCGCCCGATCGCTATTAGGAGGCTTCCGCCGGTCCTTGCCGATGCGCAGGGGCTGGCCATCGCGCGGCGCGGCGGCGCTCTGGCGTGATTCACCAGATGGGTGCGGTGTACTATGTCGGATTCCTTCGATAAGTCTGCGATTCTCGATAGCTTCGTCGAAGAGGTCAGCAGCTATCTGCCGGAGATCGAGGCGAACCTCGACCGCCTCCAGCAGAATCCTGGCGAGATGCAGCTCATCGAGGAGACCTACCGGCGCACGCACACCATCGCTGGCTCTGCCGCGATGATGGATTTTGGCGGCCTCTCGCGCGTTGCGCAGGGCATGGAGGACGTGCTCGGCGACGCGGTGGATCGCCAGGCGGGACTTGATGCGCCCAGCGTCGCGCTGCTGCGGCGCTCGTGCGCCCGGCTTGGCCGGCTCGCCGACCAGATCCGTACTGGAGCCGACCCTGCTGTCATCGTCGCCGAAGACGAAGCGGATCGCGCCGCCTCACGCGGCTCCGGCGCTCTGGGTAGCGCGGGAACGGCGGCAGCGGCGCCGGGCTCTGGCTCGCAGCCAGGGGCCGGGCTCTCGGCATCGGCGCCGGGATCCGGCGCGCCCTACATGCCGACGGCGACGACAGGCGCCCCGCTGCCCGATTGGCTGGCCGCCTTTGCGCAACCCACTGCCCAGACCGCTCCCCCCACTCCCGGTTCCGCATCGCCGCCCGCCGGCCTGGCCAACACACCAGCGCTTGGCACCGACCCATGGGCTGCGTCGGTCTCGAACCTGCCCACCGGCCGCGGACCTGCTGTCGTGCCGCCGGGAGCCGAAAGCTCTGCGCATGATCCCTTCGCGCGCTCGCAGGCTGGCGCACCGAGCCGCGATCCCTTCGGGGCTTCCAGTGCAGGCACCGAGCCGACATTCGATGAGATGATCCAGGCCTTCAAGGTCAACGCCGCCGAGCAAGACGGCTCTGCATGGCCGACTGGTCCGCAGCCGCGCATGCCTATGCCTACGCCCGCGCCCCCCCGGTCGCCGGCATCAGGCCCATTCGGCCCGACCCAGCCGCCCGCACTCTCGATGCCCAGCGCGCGTGGCGACATCTCGCAGGCCACTACCAATCAGGTGCCAATCTTACCGCCGGCGGCGCCTCCAACACCGCCAGCGCGGTCCGTGCCGTCCGCGTCATCTACACCGCTGGCTGCACGCCAGACAGGTGGCCCACGGCCGGTGGCGCTGGAGGAGTTGCGCACCGACGTCGAGGCGCTCGACCGTCAGATCGCCTCGCTGGCGGATAGTGCGGTCGCCATGCGCCAGGCAGCACAGGCCATGGAAGACGAGCGCGGCGAGCTGCGCGGCTTCCTGGATGGCTCGCGCGACGCGCTAGATCGCCTGGAAGACTGGACCGGCCGCCAGATGGGACTGGACCTGCGCGGCAGTCCCGAGTCGGTGCGCCGTTACCTGCCGCTGTCGGTGGTCTGGGTCCTCACCACACGCCTTAAATCGCTGGTGACGCTGCTCAACAACACTGGCCGCGGCGTGACCGTCAAGCAGGAGGGGCTGGCAGAGGGGCTGCGCGAGCTGCGCTCGGCTGTCGAGAGCGTTGGTGCGATCTATCGCGGCCTGGCTGCCAGTGGCAACCCTCCTGTCAACGGCTTTAGCGCCACCGTCGCCCAGGTCACCTGGGCGCCGCCCGCATCTGCGCCCGCCCCGACCGCCCCGACCGCCCCACCGGCGCCGCCTGCCGCGCCGCGCGCGCTCTCGCCTGCGCAGCGCGCCGAGCTAGAGCGCGACGTCCGCGAGCAGTTGCGCCGCGAGCTGGAAGACGAAGTGCGGAGTGAGGTTGCCGCGGAGGTGCGCCGCGACGAAGAGAACCGCCTGCGCCAGGAGCTCCAGATTCAGGTGCGGCGCGAAATCCTCACTCAGTTCCAGCGGAGCTCCGGCGTAGTCGCAGCGAGCCGTGAAGCAGGCTCGGTGCTGCCGATCATGCCGTCGAGCGCGGAGCGCGCACCCAAGCCGCAGCGCGTGACAAGCGACATGTCGCCCGAGGCGGTCGAGGTCTTCCGCGATGAAGCCCAAGAGCACCTGCAAAGCATCACGACTGGCCTGGCGCAGTTGGAGGCGAATCCCGCCGACAGCGGCGCGCTGCAATCGGTGCGCCGCGCGATGCATACCCTCAAGGGTGCGGCCGGCATGATGGGCTTCAGCGTTATCCAGCAGCTTGCCCATGCCTCCGAGGACCTGCTCGATCGGCTGATCGAGGGCAGCGGCAGCCTCTCCGCCGATGCGCTTGGCGTGCTGCTCGATACCGCTGAGACGCTCGATCAGCTCACATCAAGCCAGGCCGACCCCAGCACTCAGCCGCCATCCATGGCCGGATTGCTGGCAGGCTATGCCCGCCTGACAGGCGGAGCTTCGCCAGCAGCGGCCCTGCTGGCTCCACGCGAAGCCATCACCATTGATGCTGGCGACGACGCCGAAGAGGCGCCGGCCCCCAGCACCGGCGATCTCAGCGTGCGTCTTCAGCTCAGCAAGCTCGACGACCTCGTCAATCTCTTCGGTGAGCTGCTGGTGAGCCGTTCGAGCCTGGAGGAGCGCATCGAGCGCCTGGGCCGCATGGTGAGCGACACCGTGGTGGTCAGCGAGCGCCTGCGCGAGGTGGGCTCCCAGCTCGAGACACGCTTCGAGGCGGCCACCCTGCCGGCTGGGCGCGGAGCGAACGGGTTGGCGGGCGGACGCGGGCAGGCGCCGGGCGTGCCCTGGGGCAATCGGCCGCTGTCGCCGCTCAACGGCGGGCGGCATCCTGGCGAGGCCCCACACGCCGCGGAGTTCGACGAACTGGAGCTCGACCGCTATACCGAGTTCCACCGGCTCTCACGTGGCCTCTCGGAGGCAGTCGCCGACGCGGTCGGCCTCAGCCACGAGATGGAGACGCTGGTGCGCGAGACGCAGACCTCGTTCTTGCGCGAGAACCGTCTCACCTCCGACTTCCAGGATCGCCTGCTCAAGGCACGCCTGGTCCCCTTGCAGACACTCGTCCCACGGCTCTACCGTTCCGCGCGGGCCACTGGCCTGCGTGAAGGCAAGGAGATCGAGTTCTTCTCCGAAGGCACCGACACCGAGGTGGACCGCAAGGTCGCCGAGGAGGTCGCCGGACCGCTGCTGCACATCGTACGCAACGCTGCCAGCCACGCCATTGAGCGGCCCGACGAGCGCGAGCGCCAGGGCAAGCCGCGCGCCGGCACAATTACCATCTCCGCTTCCTATGAGGGCAACCAGGTGGTGATCGCGGTGCGTGACGACGGCACCGGCATTGATCCCGACAAGATCCGCGCGACCGCCGTGGCCCGCGGCTGGATTGACTCGTACACGCAGCTCTCCGACCGTGACGCGATCAATTTGATCTTCAGGCCGGGCCTATCAACCGCCACGACAGTCACGGAAGAAAGCGGACGGGGCGTCGGGCTGGACGTGGTGCGCGACGTGGTCACGCGGCTGAAAGGCATCATCGAGGTGGACTCCGTCGTCGGCCAGGGCACCACGTTCACCATGAAGTTCCCCATCAGCCTGCAGATTGCGCGCGCCGTGCTGGTGCGGGTCGGCTCGCAGACGCTGGCGATTCCGATGGCGGTAGTTGACCAGATCGGCCGGCTGGACTACTACGAGCGCAGCGACGAAGGCCCCACCCCCGCCATCGAGGTACGCGGCGAGCGGTATCCGCTGGCACATCTGGCCAGCTATCTGCGCCTGCCGCCTGGCCCAGTGGACGAGCGGTCCTCCGTGCTGCTGGTCAACGCGGGCAAGCGGCGGGTCGCGTTGCTGGTGGACGCCATCGTCGCGCAGCAGGAGGTCGTCTCGAAGCCGCTCGGGCCGCATCTGCGGGATGTGCCAGGCGTTGCGGGGGCCGCTGTGCTAGGCAACGGGCAAGTGGTGCTGATCCTGGAGCTGCTCGAGCTGCTGGCGCAGCCTGTGCATGACACGGTGATGCTGCCACCGCCCGGCGTTCGCAGCGCGGCCTCCTCCTCGCAGCCTCAGCTTGGCGCCACTCCCTTCGCACCGCCCACACCCATGGACGGCTGGAGCGGCAGCTATTCTGTTCCGGGCGGGGCAAGCTCCGCCGCACGGCGCGATTTCGTCGTCGCACCACGCGCCACCGGCTCCCCATTCTCGCAGTCGTTCTCGCCAGCCACCGCCGGCTATCTGCTGGTGGTGGACGATAGCCCCAGCGTGCGCCGGGTTGTCAGCAGCATGCTCAAGGCCCACGGCTGGGAGGTCCAGACCGCGCGTGATGGCGTGGAGGCGCTCGACGTCATCGCCCGCCAGATGCCCGCGGCTGTGCTGCTCGACATCGAGATGCCCCGCATGGATGGCTACGAGCTGCTCGCTACCGTGCGCAGCCAGGAGCAGTATCGCGCGCTGCCACTGATCGTGCTGACCTCGCGCGCCGCTACCAAACACCAGCAACGCGCGATCCAGCTTGGCGCCGATGCCTATGTCGTCAAGCCGTATCAGGATGAGGAGCTGCTCAACACAATCGCCACGCTCATCCAGGCCCGTCGCGCCTGATCATCCGCGTGAGCGAGGAGGGAGTGTCCGCCGTGCATATGGGGCGTGAGCGGGATGTTCTGCGCTGGGACATTCATGCCAGCCTGCTGCGCGAAACCATCGCGCGCGTTGCCGACGAGCTGGCCGGCCTCGAACGGGTGCCCAGTCCGACGCCGCGCGAGCGCGAGCATGCGCGCCATCTGGGCAACCAGCTCGATGATCTCGAGCGACGGCTGCGCGCGCTAGGCCCCTCGCCGCGGGCCAAGATGGGTTGATCTGGTCTCACGGCACGAGATACGGCGCGATCCGCAGCAAGATCCCTACAAGCACGATGCCCGCCACCAACGAGAGCGCGAAGAGCGCGTGCGCCCGCAGCATGGAATGATAGGCTACGTGCCGCGCGCTGCTGGTGCTGGCTCGCAGCCCGCCGATCAGCGCGGCAAGCCCCGCGGGCAATGCGAGCAGCGAGAGCGCCGCGCCCTCCGCCGCACCTGGGCCGGCCGCCACCACTCCCAGTGCGACCGCGAAGGCGCCGAACAACGGCACGGCGGCGAGCAGCCTGCCGCGTGACCACCCCAGCATCGTCACCAGCGTCCGCCGGCCGCTCGCCGCATGCAGCGGGGCATCGCGCAGGTGGGCGGCCTCGGCCACAGCAAGCGCCAGCAGCCCCAGCGCCACGCCCAGCAGCAGCTCAGCAGGGCCAAGCCGGAGGCCCTGCCCCGCTATCGTGGCGGCCATCACCCCCGGCCCCAGCGCCGCCGCCACCACCAGCTCGCTGCCGGGCAAGCGTTTCCATGGCTGACTCGTCGCGGAGTAGAAGAAGGCCGCGAGCAGACTCACGGCGCCCAGCGTGAGAACGGCTGTCCCGCCCGCGAGCGCCGCCGGCAGCCCCGCCAGCGCCGCCAGGCCCAACAAGAGTGGTCCTGACGGCCGAGATACCGCCGCGGGCGGCATCACCTCCGGCTGGCTGGCGAGCGGCAGGAGTGTACCGTTGGCGTCCCGCTCCTGTTCGCGTTGTTCATCCAGCACGTTGGCGCCCAGCAGCCCCAGCGTCACCGCCGCCAGCACCGAGAGGGCCGACACCGGCTCAACCGGCGAGCCTTGCGCCCAAAGCAGCGCCAGCCCTGCCACTGCTGGCGCCAGCCCTAGCCACACGGTGGTCAGACGTATTGCGTGTAGGTAGCTGATTGGCGAGGCCGGCAGGTGTGTGACAATGCTCTGCGGCTGCGCGATCGCCATGCTTACCATACGCGCCGAGGTGCCACTCCGACTGCGGCGTCTCCGGCTCATCAGCCCGTAGCTGCCCTTTGGCACAACTCCGCCCGCCGAGGGGGCAATTTGGTCCATGCCGCGCCCTCCGCCTGTCGCGCGCCGTCCACGTCGCCGGCGCGCTCACCCTCACCCCATCATCCTAACGTCCTATTATCCCACGCATACGCTTACTTGTCACCCCATTGCCGCTTGCGCTGGGCTCTCGCATTGGTCGTCGGTCGCGGCGTTGCTCCGGCGCGTGCGTGCATGCGCGCCTGAACGGCCGAGACAGCCGCCGTGGACGGCGGGCGCAGAGAGATCATTGCATGATTGTGCGCTGGCTCCTGGTCCTACCATGGCTGCCAGCCAGGCGGCTCAGAAGTCGGTGAGCCGGTCCAGCCGCCCCTGCATGCGCTCCAGCGCCTCGTTGAGGCGGGCCTGTGTGAGGCCCACGGTGAAGTCGCCGCGCGTCTTCTCCAGGATGCCACGCGCGGAGTCGGTGGTGCGGCGCAGGTTGCCGGTGATCGCGTCGGGATAATCCAACGTGATCAGGATCGAGAAGATCTCGTCCATGTCGGCCAGCAGCGCCTCGCAGACCTCGAGCTTGCCCAGCCGCATGCGGTCGAGGATGTAGCGCCGTAGCTCGCCGATGGCCTCGCCCAGTCCATTGAGATACGGCGCCCACTCCACGCCGAGATCGCCCGGGGCGGGCAGCGGCTCGCGCTTGATCAGCGCGCAGGTCAGCGCCGCCTCGGCATACTCCTTCTGCGCGTCGCTCACAAAGCCGGCGTGGAAGATATCCTGATGATCGTGCAGGTCCGCCGCCATATCGTGTAGCAGCTTGCCTGCCTCGGCCAGCAGTTGCGCTGTCGTGTCGAATTCGTCGCGATGGGCGGCGCGGATCGAGTTGGCGCAGAGGCGGATCGCTGAGCGCGACTTGGGCAGCGCACGCTCACGCGCGGCATGCTTCGCGGCAAGATGCTCCTGCGCCGCGCGTCCAAGAGTCTGCAAATCTGGCACAGTCGTATCC
>DASUBU010000075.1:0-10457 GCA_035763125.1 Ktedonobacterales bacterium | reverse complement strand
CATGGGCGGCATTGAGGCGACGCGCAGCATCAAAGAGGCGCTGCCCAATGTGGCAGTGCTGGGCTTGACCGCCTATGACGACGAGCAATATGTGCTGGCGCTGCTCGATGCCGGAGCCGCAGGCTTCATGCTTAAGGACGTGGGCGCCAGCGAGCTGGTCGAGGCGGTGCGCGCTGTCAACCGCGGTGAGTCTGTGCTCAAGCCGCATCTTGCCGCGCGCGCCGTGCGCCGGGCGGTGTCGCGCCATTCGCCCGGCTTGACCGCCCCGATGTCGCCGCCGCTCTCTGATCGCGAGATGGACGTGCTGCGGGAGGCCGCCCGTGGGTTGCCGAACAAAGACATCGCGCGTCGTCTGAATCTGAGCGTACGCACCATTCATACACATCTCGGCAACATCTTCGCCAAGCTGAGTGTCGGCTCGCGCACGGAGGCCGTGTTGCTGGCGCTGCGGCGTGGCTGGATCGCGCTCGAAGACACGACGGCGCCACCTGAAGAGCTGCTGGCCGAGACTGCGAAGCCGGCTGAATCCTAACCGTGAGCCTGGGCCTGGCCGTGCGGTGATGCAGCGCCGCCAGCCCTTGCTTGTAGTACACTACGTGTGTGCTGAGGCACCCCGGCTCGCCGGGGACAACGGTTTGCACACAGCACCTTCCCAACCGCTGATTCCAGGCGTTCCGGCAGGCAACCCGCTGCCGGGTAAAATCATCGCGGTACGCACCCGATGGTGCACACGCGGCAGGGCTTCGGTCCTGCTGGGCCTCAGTCAACAGGCCAGACGCGGCAGCTTGGTCGTTCCGGGCTAGCTGCAAGCCCCTAGCTGTAGCTATGGGGTGGTTGACTCTGCCTTCTCGCTTGCCAGTCGGCCATCTGCTGGTGTAGCCTGTAGGGCCAGGGGTTGTCGCGCGTAGGCGGTGGTGTCGCGAGCGCACAGGCCGGGAGCAGTCTGCGCCATGTTCAAGAGTCTTGCCGTCACGTGGCGTCTGCGTCAGGCGCCAGCGCATGGGTGGTCGGTGCGCCGCGTCGCTGGACAGATCGTCCTGTCGCTGCTCGTCAGCGCCGCGCTCGTCACCTGGTCCTTTGTGCGCCCGCTCGGCCTCAGGCCGCAGGCGCCGCCCGGAGCGCCCATCGTGCTCACGGCGATCACGCTCGGCATGGCGCTGCTGGTGGGTGGCTACCGCGCGCGCCTGGGCGGTCGCACCCCGGCAGCCCAAGCGCTCCCCGATCCTCTCTACACACTGTATCTGGCGGCACTGATGTTGACTGGTGCGCGGTTCGCACTGCCGCTGGCCGCCATCACACCCATCATCGTGGCGCTCCCCGGCATCCTGCGTCTCCGGACGAGCGTCACCATCGCGCTCTTCCAGTCAGCCACCGCCACCGCCATCACTTTCATCGCGGGCGTCCTCTATGCGCTGGTAGGCGGTGCGCTCTCCGCGCACCTCACCAACGCGCGTGGCAGCGTGACCGCAGCGTTCCTCGCCTCCCTGTGGGTCTTCGTTGCCGTTACGCTCGTGCGGACCGCGAATAACGCGGCGCCAGGCGAGCCGTTCGGCCGCGCCCTTGCGCGCACCTTCATGTCTCCGGCTTCGCGGTTCCAGGCTTTGCTGCTCAGCATCGGCCCATTGCTGCCGCTGGCCGAGCTGCTCGACGATGTCGAGGCTGAGTTCGCCTGGATCGTCTTCCTCATCCCATTGGGTGTGGTGTACTATCTCGCGTTGGTGAGCGTTCGCTTGGAGCAGCGGACTGACGAGCTACAGACCACCATCGGTCAGCTGCGCGAGTCGCGGCAGCGTGAAGCCGAGCTGACCGGCTACGCCGCGCTCGTAACGCGGGCGCAGGAGGACGAGCGACGCCGCCTCGCGCGCGAGCTGCACGACGACACCGCTCAAGCGTTGATCGCACTTTCGCGTGGGCTGGATGCCCTCTCTACGCGCCAGGTTGAGCCGCCCCTCTCGAACCGCGACTTCCGCTTCATCCACGAGCTTGACGATCTCGCCAAGCGCACGCTGGAGAGTGTCCGGCGGGCCTGCCAGGATCTGCGCCCCTCCGTGCTGGACGATCTCGGTCTGGCCGCGGCGCTAGAGTCGCTGGCCGAAGCGGTCAGCCGCCAGGGCTTGCCCTGTACCTTCAGCGAGCAGGGCGAGCGTGTAAGCTGCGCGCCGGAGGTCGAAGTGACCATCTACCGCATCGCACAGGAGGCGCTGGCGAACGCGCGCCGGCACTCTGGCGCGCGCCACACCTGGCTCGACGTGAGCTTTAGCCCGTTCGAGATCCGTCTCGGCGTGCGCGATGACGGCGGCGGCTTCGATTACGACGGGCTGCTGCGCGCCGGCGAGTCAGGCGCCAGGCCAGACGGAGAATCCAGCCTGGGCCTCGGCCTGCTCGGTATGCGAGAACGCGCGGCGCTCATCGGCGCCTCGCTGTCTGTAGAGTCAGCGCCCAGCGCCGGCACGCGCGTCACCTTGCACGTGCCGCTTCGCGCGAGCGCTCCGAGCGCGGGCGCCGAGCACCCAGTGGGCGTGTGAGCGGCGTTGTGCTGGTCTGGCGCTCGCCGTGGCGCCGTCGCGCTACAAGCGGAGTATGCCGCGCGGTGGCGTGCGGCTCGCCGGCGGCAAGATTGCGAGCCTCGTGCCGCAGCAGCACCAGCGCGACCGCAATGCCCAGTGCGCTCGTGGCGGCGATGCTCAAGACCCGGTTGATCAGCATGACGCTCAGTGCCGCGCTGCGGCCAATGGCAATCGCGGTGAGCGCGCCGGCTCCACTCAGCTCGATCAGCCCGAAGTCCACTGGGATGGGCACCAGCAGCCCAACGGCCAGACTGAGGCAGTAGACCGCGAGCGCCTGGTCGAGCGTTACCCCGCTCAGGCCGACTCCACGGGTGATGCAATAGAGGCCGACGCCTGCCACCCCCAGATACGCTACGCTGAGCAGCATCTCCACCAGCAACACGCGCGGGCGTGCCAGCGCCCGGATACCGGCGCGCGAATGCTCCAGCTCATCCAGCAGCCGCTGGATGTTTGGGCGCTCGGCGAGCCAGCGCGGGACGCGCAGCATGCGGCGCAGCGCATAGCCGAGCGCAATCAGCAGTCCGAGCGCCACCGCCCCGCCCAGAATAAACGGGCGTAGCCACTCCGTCCAGCCGCCCAGCCCAAAGACCAGCACGCCCAGCAACGAGACCACAACCTCCGTCAGCAGGATCAGCGTGGTCGCCACCGACGAGACGCTGATCTGGGTGCCCTGCGACTGCCGCAGCAGGTAGTTCTGGAAGTAGTTGCCGATCGGCAGGCTCTTGGTCAGCTCGCCCAGCGAATAGGCGAAGATCTGCGAGCGCACCGGCGCGCGGATGCCGAGCGCGCGTAGCAGATAGTGCCATTGCACCGCGCGGAGGGCGAAGTAGATCACCATCAACAGCAGGAAGAGAAGCAGATAACCACGCTGAAATCCTTCGACGATAGCCAGCACCTTGCGCGCATCGGCAAGCGTGAAAAGCACGACGAGCAGCCCGACGCCCAGGATCGCCGGGATCAGCACAGCCGGTCGCAGCATCCGCTTCAGCAGCCGTCTCATGATGCGCATGCTCCCCATCGCTCTCTCAACGCGCTCAGCCGGTCCCGCGCGCCGCCAATCCCGGTGCGCCAGCCTCGCAAGATGGGCACCAGCGCCCAGATGGCGAGCTCCCCTTGTGTACCTGTGTTAGATGGTGATGATACTCAGATAGCAGGAGCAGTGGACCCGACACGCCGCCGGGCCGTAGAATAAGAGTACCGCACTGGCGCAATGGGCGCTCCTGCGCCCCCCTTTCCGCTGGCCGGCGGCGCTTCGTCGTGCGCGCGGGGTGTTCAGCTGGTCCATTTGATGAGGTAATGTCTTGCGTTCCACACTGCGTGCCGTTCAGGGCTACATGCTGCGCCACGCCGGCGTGCTGCTCGCCGGGCTCGTGTTGATCGTCATCGCCAACTTGATCGCGCTGCTGCCGGCCTACGTGCTTCGGCTGGCGATTGACGCCATCCAGGCGCAGGTCTCGCTGGGCACCCTCACGCGCTTCGCGCTCCTCATCGTGACGATCACGCTCGTGGCTGGCGTGTTCCAGTTCTCGGCCCGCTATACCCTTAATAGTGTCTCACGCCACGTCGAGTATGAGATGCGCAACGACGTCTTCAAGCACTTCCAGCTACTCGATCTCGAGTACTTCCAGCAGCGCAAGCTCGGCGACCTGGTGGCGCGCGCTACCAACGACCTCTCCGCCGTCCGCCAGATGCTTGGCCCCGGCGTCAGCAATCTCGCCAACACGGTCGTCGCCGTGTCCGTCACCGCCATCGCGATGTGGCGCATTGACCACCAGCTCACACTCTATACGCTGACGGTGATGCCGCTCATTACGGCGCTCTTCATCATCGTCGGCCGCGGCATCCGCAGGCGCTACCGCAACGTGCAGGATCAATTTGGCGAGGTCTCGGCACGCGCGCAAGAGAACTTCTCCGGCATTCGTGTCGTCAAGGCCTACGCCCAGGAGCGCCACGAGCTGGCCGCCTTCAATCGCATCAACCAGCAGTACGTGGAGTACAGCATCTCCTACGCGCGCCTGAACTCGCTGCTGTGGCCCTCGATGTACTTCGTCTCGGGGCTGGCGGTGGCGATTCTGCTCTGGCGCGGCGGCATTGACGTGATCGCCGGCCGCATCCAGCTCGGCCAGCTCGTCCAGTTCAACGCCTACCTCGCCGCGCTCTCGTGGCCGATGATCGCCCTTGGCTGGACCGTCAACCTCTTCCAGCAGGGCTCCGCCTCGCTCAGCCGTATCCAGGAGGTGCGGCAGGCGCAACCGGCGATCGCCGATAGCTCGCAGACGCGCCCCAACGCGGCGCCCACGCGCGGCGAGGTGGAGCTGCGCGACGTCTCGCTGGCCTACGGCGAGACGCTCGCCCTGCGCGACATCAACCTGCATGTGCCAGCCGGCTCGTCGCTGGGGATCGTCGGGCCGACCGGCGCGGGCAAGTCGAGCCTGGTCAATCTGCTGGCGCGCGTCTATGACGTGACCGCCGGCCAGGTGCTGATTGACGGCGTGGACGTGCGCCAGATCCCCCTGGCGGAGCTGAGGCGCAAGATCGGCTACGTCCCCCAGGAGACCTTTCTCTTCTCGGTCTCGGTCGAAGAGAACGTCGGCTTCGGCGTCGAGCGGCTCAGCGACGACGAGGTGGCGCGTGCGTTGCGCATTTCGCAGCTCGGCAACGACGTGGCGGAGTTCCCGCAGGGCGTCAAGACGATGGTGGGCGAGCGCGGCGTGACGCTCTCCGGCGGCCAGAAGCAGCGCTCTGGCATTGCGCGCGCCGTCGCCAAGGATCCGCTGATCCTGGTGCTGGACGACGCGCTTTCCAGCGTGGACACGCACACCGAGGCGACCATCCTGCGCGAGCTGCGTCAGTTCATGCGCGGGCGCAGCTCGATCCTGATCGCCCATCGCATCTCGACGGTCAAAGACCTCGATCAGATCATCGTGCTGGACGATGGCCGGATCGTCGAGCGCGGGACGCATCCCGAGCTGCTGGCGCTCGGCGGACTCTACGCGGCGATGTATCGCCGGCAGTTGCTTGGCGAGGAGCTGGAAGGCGACGACGAGGACAATGTGGCTGGCGGAGACGGCGCGAACGGTGCGAGCAGCGGAGTGAGGGCCATGGACGGGGCAGATGATGCCGCCATCCAGCGCAACATGCTGCGGGAGGAGTGAGCGGTGGCAGAGACGTTCTTCCACGAAGACGAGATTCTCGGCAAAGCCTACGATGCGCGGTTGATCCGCCGGTTGTGGGGCTACATTCGCCCCTATCACCTGCTGTTCTTTGGCGCGCTCGGCCTGGCGCTGATGACGGTGGGCGCGGACCTGATCGGCCCCTTCCTCACACAGCTCGCCATTGACCGCTACATCGCGCCGGTCAAAACCAGCCTGCCGCCTGAGGCGCGGGCCAACGGCGTCTTCGGCATGGCGCTGCTCTACCTGCTCGCGCTCTCGCTCGGCTTCTGCCTGCGCTATCTGCAAAACTTCATGCTGAACGTGCTCGGGCAGAAGGTGATGTACGATCTGCGCTCGGCCATGTTTGAGCGTCTGCAGGGCCTCTCGCTGGCGTTCTTCGACCACAATCCCGTCGGCCGCCTGATGACGCGCATCACCAACGACGTGGACGCGCTGAACGATTTCTTCACGTCGGGCGCGGTCTCGCTGATCGGCGATACCTTCACGATGCTCGGTGTACTGATCATCCTGCTGGTGGAGAGCTGGCAGCTCGCATTGGTGGTCTTCGTCGTCATCCCGCCGCTGCTGATCGTCACGGCGTTCTTCCAGCGCGCCATGCGCGACAACTTCCGCGCCATTCGCGTGCGTCTGGCGCGCATCAACGCCAACATCGCCGAGAACATCTCCGGCACGCAGGTCGTGCAGCTCTTCAATCGCGAGCGCCGCAACTTCGCGCACTTTGACGGGCTCAACCGCGACTACCGCACCCAATCGTTGCGCTCGCTGTTCTACTTCGCGCTCTTCTCGCCGGTGGTCAATCTCTTTGCGGCCGTGGCGACCGCGCTGATCGTGCGCGTGGGTGGCGGCGCGGTACTCAGCCCGGCGCATGTGCTTTCGATCGGCGCGCTGGTGGCGTTCCTGCAGTACGTCGAGCGCTTCTTCCTTCCAGTGCGCGATCTGGCCGAGAAGTACACAATCTTGCAGGCGGCGATGGCCAGCTCCGAGCGTATCTTCCGCGTGCTGGATGAGCCGGTGACGGTGGACGACAAGCCCCAGCCAGAGCCGCTGGGCGCCGTCCGCGGCGATGTCGAGTTCCGCGACGTGTGGTTCGCCTACAACCCCGGCGAATGGGTGTTGAAGGGCATCTCATTCCACATTCGGCCCGGCGAGAGCGTCGCCTTTGTCGGTGCGACCGGCGCCGGCAAGACCTCGCTTATTAGCCTGATCTCGCGCTTCTACGACGTGCAACGTGGCGAGGTGCTGGTGGACGGCAAGAACGTGAAGGATCTGGCACAGGCGGAGCTCCGCGCGCATGTGGGCGCCGTCCTACAGGACCCCTTCATCTTCTCTGGCACGATTGCCAGCAACATTCGGCTGCATGAGAGCGGCATCAGCGACGCGCGGGTGCGCGAGGCGGCGCGCTTCGTCAACGCGCAGAGCTTCATCGAGCGGCTGCCCAACGGCTACGATGAAGAGGTGCGCGAGCGCGGCGCGGGGCTCTCGGTCGGCCAGAAACAGCTCTTGGCCTTCGCGCGGGCCATCGCCTTCAATCCCGAGATCCTGCTGATTCTGGACGAGGCGACCAGCAGTGTGGACACCGAGACCGAGGCGCTGATCCAGGACGCGCTGGAGAAGCTGATGCGGGGACGTACCTCGATCATCATCGCGCACCGGCTCTCCACCATCCGCAACGTGGACCGCATCATCGTCCTGCACAAGGGGCGGATCGTCGAAGAAGGCACCCACGAGGCGCTGCTGGAGCGCAACGGCTACTACAAGCGGCTCTACGAGCTGCAATACGCCGAATCGCTCTCCAAGGGCGCGTAGGGGTCCTCACCCCCGGCCCTGCCCCCAGTGGGGGACCCCGTCTCCGTGCGCGGAGAGGGGGCGCAGGCGCCGGTAGTGGCGAGGCCTGCCTCGCCGGGTGGGGTGAGGAACGTCGTCCTCCCCCCAATCCAGGGCGCCAACCGGACGCCCCTACGAACAACAGGCGCTGGACGGCATCGGGACGGCAGCAGAGACATCGAGCAAGGGGAACATCCATGCCCGTGTGGCGTGAGAAGGTGATGGCCTATATCACGCACGGCGACCGGCTGCTGGTCTTCCGCCAGCCCGCATTCCCGGAGGCGGGTATCCAGGTGCCGGGTGGGACGCTGGAGCCGGGCGAGACGCCAGATGAGGCGGTGCTGCGCGAAGCGTTCGAGGAGACCGGCCTGACGGACCTAGTGCTGGTCCGGTTGCTTGGCGAGCGCGTGTTCGACGGGCGGCCCAGGGGCCGCGACGAACTTCATCATCGCCACTTCTACCATCTGCGCTGCACGAGCGAGCCGCCGGAGACGTGGGGCCACGCGGAGCGCCTGCCATCCGATGGGTATCCAGGCCCCATCGCGTTCGAGCTGTGGTGGGCGCCACTGGACGACGTGCCGGAGCTGATCGCGGGGATGGGCGCGCTGCTGACCGCGCTGCGGGCGATGGCGCGGGTAACGTCGGAAGGCGCACCGGACGAGTGACGGGGCCGCGAGCGCTCAGGCGGAGCTGCGCCGCCGCTCGTTCGCGGCGGGCGGCGGGCTGACGAGGGCGGAGGGTGAGCTGGTAGCGGTGGCATCAGGCGGCACGGTTGGTGGACCGGTGGGAGAGGGTATGGCGGTCGGCTCGGGCAGTCCAGCGGCGTGCGGGTCCACTGTGGCGCCGAGGTCATCCACCCCCCACGAGCCGCCATGCAGCACCAGCGTGATGGTGTCTTTATAGGTCGTGTGGGCGCCGCGGGTGACGAGATACTGCAGGACGGCGGTTTGCGTCATGTCGCCGGACTGGCCGAGTAGCTGTGCGGCGGTGACGGGGCCGTAGTTGGTATCGGCGGCACCGGCGATCTGCTCGAACTGGCCGTTCGAATAGCGCACGCGCAGGGTGGGCGAGAGGTAACTGGCGACCACCTCAGAATACTGGCGGGCCACCATCGTATCCCAGAACCCGCTGGCAGCCGCCATGGGGTCGGGCTTCTGCCGGAGGACTTGCACACCGGCCAGCGCGCCGCCAGCGCACACGACGCACAGAGAGATCGAAGCGACCAGCATGACGAGCGAGAGCACGATGCTGTTCACCGGCTGGGGCTCTTCGAGCCGGCGCGTGGCGCTGAACTCCTCGCGCATCGAGCGGATGCGCAGCATCCGGCGGTAGCGCTGAAGGCGCGACTCGCCCTGCTGGGTCTCGGGCAGCAGATTCATCTGGAGCAGCTCTTGCTCGAGCTCTTTGACGCGCTTGCCCGCTTCCTTGAGCTCATCTGGCGAGGCATGGCGGCTCCTGGCCGCTGCCAACGCCCGCTGCCGCGCGCGATCGCGCATCTGCTCTCCACCTTCCGCTCTCTCTGTCACGCCGCTCATGTGCCTTCGCCCTGGGCGGCGACCAGACCACGCGCCGGTATCGTACCGATGGGTGAAACAGGGTGTCAAGGCGAGTGGGACCGGCCTTGCAGGTCGCTAGCGGCCCCTCGGTGCAAGCGGGTGTGCGCGTCGGATGATCGGAGTATGGCAGGCTGCGCTTGACGGGCCGCCGCGGGGCCGCTAGCGTATGGAGTGTATGGCCGGCGCTGGCAGCCGGAAACGCGAACGCAAGCGGGTGCGAAGGAGCACGACGGGATGGGGCAGTATACAATCGCGGTGCTGGCGGGCGACGGAATTGGACCGGAGGTGACGGCCGATGCGGTGCGCGTGCTGAAGGCGGTTGGCAGTCGCTTCGACCACCGCTTCACGCTGCGTGAGGCGCTTGCTGGGCAGGCGGCGATTGCGCGGGAGGGCGAGGCCATCAGCGACGCGACGGTGGCGCTCTGCCAGCGCGCGGACGCCGTGCTCTTCGGCGCGGTAGGTGGAGCGGGGGTCGGAAGCCCGGGCGCGAAGGCGCAACCGGAGCACGCGCTCTTTCGCCTGCGCAAGGAGCTCGCGCTCTTCGCCAATCTCCGCCCCGTCCGGCCGTTGCCCGCTCTGCTTGCGGCCTCGGCGATCAAGGCGAGTGTGCTGCGGGGTGTGGACGTGCTGGTGGTGCGCGAGCTGACGGGCGGCCTCTACTACGGCAAGCCCAGCGAGATCCGCGAGGCGGCGCCGGGCAGCGACGATGGCGCCTCAGCGGTGGATACGATGCTCTACACCGAGGCCGAGATCGAGCGCATCGTGCGCTATGCCTGCGAGCTAGCGCAGGGCCGTCGCGGGCTGGTCACCTCAGTGGATAAGGCCAACGTGCTGGCGTGCTCGCGGCTGTGGCGGCGGGTGGCCGAGCGTGTGGCGAAGGATTACCCCGGCGTGACGCTGCGGCACCTGCTGGTGGATTCGTGTGCGATGGCGCTCATTCGCAATCCGCGCGAGTTCGACGTGATCGTCACCGAGAATATGTTCGGAGACATCCTGACCGACGAGGCCTCGATGCTGGCCGGCTCGATGGGCATGCTGCCTTCGGCCAGCCTGGGCACGCGACGCACCGCCCACGGCCAGTTTGGCCTCTACGAGCCGATCCACGGCACCGCGCCCGACATCACCGGCCAGGGCAAGGCCAATCCCCTAGCGGCGATTCTCAGTGCGGCGCTGCTGCTGCGCTACTCGCTGGGCCTGGAGTCCGAGGCGGCGGCGGTCGAGCGCGCGGTCCGCGACGCCATCGCCGCCGGCTACCGCACGGCCGACATCGCGGGCGCGGGCAAGGGCGGCCGGCTGGTCAGCACAGGCGAGATGGGCGCGGCGGTCGTCGAGCG
>DASUBU010000074.1:0-3599 GCA_035763125.1 Ktedonobacterales bacterium | reverse complement strand
AATCTGCGCTGCCAGATGTGCGCGATCCAGTTCCGCGAGGATGGTCCGCCGTACGGTCCTCCGGCCTTCATGGCGTTCGAGCGCTTCGTCCAGATGCTCGACGCGCTGCCGGGCCTGCAAGAGCTGCATCTGCAAGGGCTGGGCGAGCCGATGATGCACCCGCGCTTCTTCGACATGGTCGCCTATGCGAGCGGCAGGGGCATCCGTGTCACCACCAACACCAACGCGACGCTGCTCAACGACCAGCGCGCCGAGCGCTGCGTGACGAGCGGCCTCGACTGCCTGCACGTCTCGCTGGACGGCGCCACCGCCGCGACCTACGAGCGCATTCGCGTGCGCGCCCACTTCGAGCGGGTGACGGCGAATGTGGAGCGGCTGCTGGCGGCGCGCGAGCGCCTGGGCGCGACGACGCCGCGCCTGCGGCTGGTGATGGTCCTCATGCGCCAGAACCTGGGCGAGCTGCTCGCGCTGGTGCGGCTGGCCCACCGCTGGCAGGTGGAGGGGATGTTCGTGCAGCACCTCTGCCACGACTTCGGCGAGTCGAGCCTACCGGCGCGCTATCGCCCGATGCGGGCGTTTGTGGACGAGCAGACGCTGCTGCGCGAGGTCCCGCGGAAGGTGGAGGCGGCTTTCGCCGACGCGCGCGAGCTGGCGCAGACGCTTGGCGTGGACCTGCGGCTGCCGCGCGTGCGCCCGCGCCTTCACCCGCCGGGCACACCGGGACGCCAGCGTTGCGACTGGCCCTGGCGCGGCGCCTACCTGAGCTACGACGGCTACGCCATGCCGTGCTGCATGGTCTCGACGCCCGACCGCGTCAACTTCGGCCAGATTGGGGCGCAGGGCTTCGAAGCCGTTTGGAACGGCCCGCAATACCAGGCGTTCCGCGAGCAGCTTTCCTCCGACGAGCCGCCGGAGGTCTGCCGCTCCTGCGCCGTCTATTCCGGCACGTTCTGAGAGCCCGCGTGTGGAGGATGCGATGGCGATGGCAAGCGTGGACGTGCTGATCGCGACGTACAATCGGCCGGAGTCGCTGGTGATGACGCTGGCGGGCGTGGCGGCGCAGACGCAGCGCGATCTACGGGTAATCGTCGCCGACCAGAGCGACAAGCCGGTGGGCGAGCGGCAGACGATCCTGACGCTGCGGCGGGTGATCGAGGCGCGCGACGGCACGGTCGAGTGGCACAGCCGGACGCAGGTGCACGGTATCGCGGAGCAGCGCGACTTCCTGCTCAAGCGCGCCCGCGCCGACGCCGTGCTCTATCTGGACGACGATGTGCTGATGGAGCCGTGGGTTGTCGAGCGGCTGCTGGACGTCCTGCGTGCCGAGGGCTGCGGGTTCGTCGGTGCGTTTCCGGCGGGTCTTTCGCATCGCGACGACGTACGCCCGGCGCAGCAGATCGTCGAGCGCTGGGAGGGTCCGGTGCGGCCGGAGGTCGTGGCGCCCGGCTCGCCCGCCTGGGAGCGCTGGCAGCTCCACCGCGCCGCCAACGTCTACCACGCGGCACAGCGGCTCGCGCCCGGCGAGGTGATCCGCTACAAGGTGGCCTGGATCGCCTCGTGCATCCTCTATCATCGCGCGAAGCTGCTCGCCGTTGGCGGCTTCGCCTTCTGGCGGCGGCTGCCGCGCTTCCACTCCGGCGAGGAGGTGCTCGTCCAAAACCTCCTGATGCGTCGCTGGGGCGGCTGTGCCATCCTGCCTTGCGGCACGTACTACGCCCAGGAGCCGACAACCGTGCTCAATGCGCGCGGCACGGTGGACGGCCACGCGCTCGACCTGCTGCCGGAGATGGTGGCGCGCTACGTCGCGCCGTTCTCCGCGCAAGGAATGCACGCCGGTGGTGAGGGGGCCGAGCCAACGCCGCAGGAGGAACAGCCAGTTCATCGTGCGAGGTAGAGTGCCATGCCGCGAAGGAACGCAGGCGATGCCCAGCGCGACGCCGGGATTGCTCGCGCGCCTGCCGGAGCCGCCGCGCAAGGTCGCGTTGCTGCGTGCCTCGCGCATTGGCGACTTGCTCTGCGCGACGCCGGGCTTCCGTGCCCTGCGCGCGGCCCTGCCGGAGGCCGAGATCACGATGATCGTGCCGCCACTGCTCGCGCTCCACGACGTGCCCTGCCTGCCGCGCGACGGGCAGACCTGCGCGACCTGCGCCCACGACTACGCCTGCCTCGATGGCGTCACGGCCGAGCAAGTGAATGCATCCCGTTCGTAGACGGGCGAGCAGGAATGCGGACGCAGTATGTCCGATTGGCGAGCTACAATGGGATCACGGCAGCGCGAGCGAGATCAGCGACTGCACGACCTTCAATGTGGGGAGGAGCGATGGCTGACGAACTGCGGGTAATGCTCGAGCTCGGCCCGAAAGGCAAGCGGGTGGTGGCGGTGGCGCCGGATTGGCCCGGCCTCGAGCGTGGTGCGAAGTCCGAAGAGGCCGCGATTGCACGGCTACACGCCTACCTTCCCCGCTACGCACCGGTGGCCGAGTTGGCGGGAATGGGGGCGGAGTTCGCGGCCATCGTCACCCCCACCGCTTCCGTCGAGGTGGTCGAGCGCTATCCGGGCACGGGCTCAACGGATTTCTGGGGCATCTCGTTCGCGTTCTCGGACTTCGACAGCCAAGCCATGTCGAGCCAAGACTTGGAGCGCGACCTGACTCTGATGCAGGCGAGCTGGGCGTTTTTCGACGCGGTGCGTGCGCGCGTGTCGGCGGAGCTGCGGAAGGGACCGCGCGGGGGCGGGCGAGATCGAGACCGCATCGTGCGGCATGTCTTGGGCGCGGAGCAGGACTGGACGCCGAAGCTCGGGGTGCGCCCTCCTGAAGGCGCGCTGCTGACCGAGGAGGGCCTGCGCGCGTACCGCGACGCCTCTTGCACGGCCATTCGGGCGCTCCATGCCCAGGGCAAACCGGCCCGCACCTGGCCACTGCGGTATCTGATGCGGCACACCGCGTTTCATACGCTAGATCACGCGTGGGAAATGGAAGACAAGGACCTGACCGCCAACCGCGCGTGAGAGACAGCCTGAATACGCATGTGAGTGTGAGCGGGCAAGCCGTTCAGAACAGAGACCCGCCGATGGCGACAATGGCATACCAGCCGCCGCCGGTCCAGGAGACGTCGAAACGGTAGCATCCGGCGTGGGTGATCGCAATCGTCGCGGGTGTCGTCTGCCAGCCATCAACACCCGCGCTTGCGGGGATGGTGAGGACCGGCGCGGCGGGCAGCCCGTTGAGGCTCGTCCACCAGGCCAGCTCACCAGTTTGCAGGTCCACCACGCGCACCGTGACCGCCGGATGCTGCGTCGGGCCGATTGCCCACAGGATCGTGAGCAGCGGATAAGAACCTTCCTCCGGGGTACCCGACTGAGACAGGATGGTTGGGTTCAGTGGCAGGTAGCCTTGCGGCACCCACACCGGCGCGCTGCCGAAGAGCTGCACCGGCTGGCTGAAGCCGCTGGGCTGCGCTGTGATGGTGTCGAAGGAGGCGGCAGCCGGGCAGTCCGCTGGAGGCGGGGCGAGGGGCCCGGCGACAGGCGCAGGCGTCGGAAGCACGGGTGTCGCCGCCGGCAGGACGATGCGGGTGGCAGCCGGCGGGAATAGACG
>DASUBU010000073.1:0-38330 GCA_035763125.1 Ktedonobacterales bacterium | reverse complement strand
GGCAAGAGCACGACGACGCTGCTGCTGCATCACATCCTCACGCAGTCCGGCATGGAGCCGCTGCTGGGCGGCAACCTCGGCGGCATCGAGACGCTGGCCCTGCTGCCACAGGCCACGGCGGGTCGCTGGGTGGTGCTGGAGTTGGGCAACTGGATGCTCGAAGGTCTACATACCGTCCGCCGCAGCCCACAGCTTGCTATCTTCACTAATCTGCTGCCCGACCACCTCAACGCCTACGACTCGATGGAGGACTACGGCGAGGCCAAGTGCAGCATCTTCCGCTACCAGCGGCCCGCCGACCACGCGCTCTTCAACGCCGACAACGCCTACACGCTGGCCTACGCCCAGGCGGCCCCCGGCGAGACATGGCTCTACAGTCCGGAGCGGCGCACAGCCTGGCGGCGCCATACGCCCGCCGAGGGGCTTCCCTTCGCCTACGCGGGCGATATCCGGCTGCGCGGCGCGCACAATCTCGGCAATGTTCAGGCGGCGGCGTTGGCTGCGGAGCTGATCGGCGTGGAGCGTGGGTCCATCAGCGAGGCGGTGGCGAGCTTCGGCGGGGCGCCGCACCGGCTGGAGGTCGTGCGCGAGCTGGACGGTGTGACGTACGTCAACGACAGCGCCAGCACCGCGCCGGTGGCAGGCGTCGCGGCGCTGCGCAGCTTCACGCAGCCGATCGTGCTGATCGCCGGCGGCAACACGAAGAACCTCGACTTCGCCGAGTTCGCCCGGCTCGCGGCTGAGCGAGCTAAGCGCGTGATCGTGCTCAAGGGCACCGCCTCCGACGACTTCGCTGCCGAGGTGCGGCGCGTGGCGGCGGAGCGCGGTCGCGGCGATCTGGTGAGTGGCCCCACAGGCGATCTCACGGCGGCGCTGGCCGAGGCGCGGGCGGCGGCGGCGCCGGGCGATGTGGTGCTGCTCTCGCCGGGCTTCACCAGCTTTGGCATGTTCCTCAACGAATTCGACCGCGGCGACCAGTTCCGCGCGCTGGTGCGGAGCCTGCCAGAGCGGACCTGAGCGCCCAGTGGCGGCGAGCCAGGTATGAGCCATACAGGCATGAGCATACATAGGTGTAGGGGCGGATAATGTCAGAAATTAGCTTGCGGACGTTGCTCGACCGGCTGCCGGAGGACTGGGCGCGGCTGGCGCACGGCACGCCCGATCCGGCGACACCCATCTCCGGCATCACCGAGGATTCGCGCCGGGTGGGGCCGGGTGTGCTCTTCGTCGCGCGGCGCGGGCGCGGCACCGACGGCCACCGCTACGTGGCGCAGGCAGTGCAGGCGGGGGCGGCGGGCATCGTCGGTGAGCTAGCCCCGGACGAGCTGCCCGCGCCACTGCCGGAGGGCATGCCTTACTGGCAGATCGCCGACGGCCGCGGCACGTTCGCGCTGCTTTCAGCGGCCTTCTTCGACTATCCTAGCCGCAGGATGACCGTGATCGGTGTGACGGGCACCGACGGCAAGACGACCACCAGTACGCTCGTCCACAGCGTCCTGACGGCCGCTGGTATCCCCGCCGGCCTGCTCACGACGATCGCCGCCTACATCGGCGGTGAGGCGCTCGACACTGGCTTCCACGTCACCACGCCCGAGGCCTTCGATCTCCAGTCCTACCTCGCGCGGATGGTCGCCGCCGGATGCCAGGCGGCGGTGCTCGAGACCACCTCGCACGCGCTTGACCAGCAGCGCGTCGCCTGCGTGGATTACGACGTGGCGGTGGCGACCAACGTGACCCACGAGCACCTCGACTGGCACGGCTCGTGGGAGGCCTATCTGGCGGCCAAGGCGCGGCTCTTCCAGGCGCTCGCCACCGCCGCGCGCAAGCCGGGCGTTCCTAAGGCCGCCGTCCTCAATCGCGACGATCGCTCCTATGCGCCGCTGCTGGACGTCACCCACGCCGACGAGATCCTGACGTACTCGGCGAGCGGCGATCCTGCGGCCACCTGCACGGCGCGCGACATCGCGCTCTCGCGCGAGGGCACGCGTTTCGTGCTGCAGACGCCGCTCGGCGTGCGGGAGGCGCGGCTGCGGCTGCTCGGGCGCTACAACGTGGCGAACGCGCTGGCGGCGGCCTGCGCCGGGCTGGCGCTGGGCTTGCCGCTGGATGCCATCGTCGCCGGCCTTGGCGCGGTCGAGCGCATCAAGGGGCGCATGGAGTGGGTCTATGCCGGCGATTTCGACGTGGTGGTGGACTTCGCCCATACGCCCAATGCGCTGCAAGAGACGCTAGCGCTGGCGCGCGCGCTGGTGCGGCCGGGCGGACGGGTGATCGCCGTCTTCGGCTCGGCGGGGCTGCGCGACGTGGCCAAGCGTCGCATGATGGGCGAGATCGCCGCGGCCGGCGCGGACCTGAGCGTGGTGACGGCGGAAGATCCGCGCACCGAGGACGTCAATGCGATCATCGAGGAGATTGCCGGCGGACTGGAGGCGCACGGCAAGCGCGAGGGCGAGGATGCGGGCTACCTGCGCGTCGCCGAGCGCGGCGAGGCCATCGCGCTGGCGATTGGGCTGGCGCTCCCCGGCGATCTGATCGTCACCTGCGGCAAGTCGCACGAGACGACGATGTGCTACGGCACGACTGAGACGCCGTGGGACGAGTTCGCGGCGATCCGCGCGGGACTCGCACGCCGCGGCATCGAGCCAGACGGCGCGTAGAGCAGAGGCTGTGCCGCGCGCTGCCGGGGTTACCAGCCCTGGCCGCCACCTCCACCGCCTCGCCCGCCCGTCCGCGGATCGGGCCACGGGCCGCGGTCGCCGGCATCATCGTCGTCGGGATAGCGATCGGGGCGTGGATAGCGCCCGGTACCCCTGGAGCCGGGCTGGCCGTAGGGATTGTCTTGCCCGTGGCCCTGTCCGCCGTAGCCGGGCTGTGTCGTGCCGGTGCCGTCGTCTGCGCCGATGTTGCCCCAGCCGCTCTGGCCACCACCGCCAGAACGCTGGCCACCGTAGCCGCCACGCGCCCCGCCGTAGGGTGGCTCAGCCCACGGATCATCGGGCGGCTCGTCGCCGGGCTGCCATCCTTGCGCCGTGCTGGCGTCGTCGGGCGGCAGGTCGAAGCGGCCGTACCCGGTCATCGGACGCGGCTGCCAGCCGGGGTCAGGCTCGCCGGATACGTCGTCCCACTGGCTGACGGCCCCGACGCCCGCGCCGCCATATCCCCCCGATCCGTACTCGCCGGAGCTGCCAAATTGCGTCGGGTAGCCCGCGCTGCTCATGCGGCCCGCGGTCCCCGACGGGCCCACGCCAGGATAGCCTCCCGTTTGGCCATAGCCGCCGTAGCCGCCGGGTTCGCCAGGATAGCCCTTCTGCACGCCTGGACCCGTGCGCCCGCGCAGCAGCAGAAACGCACCCACGCCGACGCCGGTCAGCACGATCAGCGCCAGCAGACCGAGCAGCAGCAGGATGCCGCCTCCCCCGCCGCTCGAAGTGCCCCGCGGGGTGCTGGTTTGGCCGGTGCCGGCGGCCACGGTGGCGGTCGGCGTGGTGGTTGTCGTGGGGGTGGCGGTGGCCGGCGGCAGCACCGTCACCACGGCACTGGCCTGTAACACCGCAGGGGCGCCGCCCTCCGGCGAGGAGAGCGCCTTGATCGTCACCAGCCCGTTCAGGTTCTCGTCTACCATCCACGGCAGCGTGAACGAGCCGTTGTCATTGAGCACCGCCGCTGGGAGATTGATGGTCGTGCTGTTCTGCTGCGCGAGCATGACGATTGGCGTGCCGGCGGGCAGTCCGGCGAAGTTCGAGCCGCTGATGGTGAGGGAGCTGCCGGCGGGAACTCTGGGCGCGGAGAGCGAGATCGAAGGCGGCGACGCACTGAGCTGCTGATATGATGGCGCACCGCCGCTCAGACCGGGTGCGCAGATGTAGTACGTGCCTGGCGCGAGCGCGGGCCACACGAATGTCTGGTTGGCGAACGCGCCCCCGCTGAGTGGATACAAGCCGAGCGAAGCCTTCGTATCGGAACAGGCCGCATGCGATGATGCGAAGAGCGAGACGGAGGAGCCGGTGAAGCCCGAGCCGGAGACCGTGACGTGCGCGCCGGCCGGCCCTTTGCCGTACGAGGGACTGACCAGGGTGATCGTGCCGGAGGACGGCGGGGTCGCCGTCGCAGTGGCCGTCGGGGTGATCGTGCCCGCAGGAGGCGCAAGTCGCGGATGTTGCGCGGAAAGCGGATGGGCGGCGGCGGCCGCACTCCCGGTGGCGATGCCAAGGGCGAGCGCGAGCAGCGCGAGCGCCAGCAGCGCGGACAGCCGAACATAGCGCGGGGTCGATTCCCGCGGCGACTGCTGCGCCTTGCCGGCAGGCGACCGATTGGCCGACATATCCTTACCCCCGCCTCCAGCAGTGCGCCGCTCCCGGTGCCGTCTCGTACGCACCGCGTTTGCCGTGCGACGCGCCACTCGTGGACGCCAGATGGCGCTTGATTCCGGCGCACATTCTAGCCGTACAGGCGCGCGGCGTCAAGTGGCCGTGCGGTCCGGACTCTGCTATGCTGTTGCGGCGCTACATCGGCGCTTCGTCGCGCAGCAATCGAGAAGGAAGGGAAATACCCCCGAATGGCAGCCACCTACGCCACCTCGCGCGACGGCACGCGCATCGCCTATGATGTCTTGGGGACGGGGCCACTGCTGGTACTGGTCCACGGCCTCACCGCCGATCGGCAGCGCTGGCACGACGCCGGTCATGTCGCCGCGCTCTCGCCTTCCTTCACGGTGGCGACGCTCGACCTGCGCGGCCATGGCGAGAGTGACAAGCCCACCGACCCGGAGGCCTACACCGCCGAAAAGCTGCTCGACGACCTGCACGCCGTCGCCGACGCCCTCAACGCCGAGCGGTTCGCCTATTGGGGGCATTCCTACGGCGGCACGATCGGCGTCCAGGCAACGGCACATGCGCCGCGTGTCACGCGCGCCGTCATCGCCGGCAGCACCTTCGGGCGCCAGGCCGACCAGGAGTGGCTGCAACAGGGCATCGCGCAGGCCGAGATGGTGGTCGGCGCGATGGAGCACGGCCAGCTCGACGCGCTTGGCCTGGACGACCAGGACCGCGCCGCGATCGCCAGGTTCAGTCCCCACGTCATTCGCGCCTGCCTCAAGGGCATCGCCACCTTCCCTGGCGTCGAGCCATCCGAGGCGCGCTGCCCGACCTTCGTCTACAGCGGCGCCCGCGATCACGCGCGCTTCGCTATCGAGGCGCAGCGCCCCGCGCTGGAGGCGGCCGGCATCCGCGTCGAGATCTTCGACGGCCTGGATCACTCGCAGCTTGTCTCGGCGCGTGATGTGGTTCTGCCGCCGGTCCAAGCTTTCCTGCAAGAGACGAACTGAAAGCGAGCCGTACACCATGCCGCGCGCGACCAAGGCTGCCTCTCCCGCCAGGACGACCGCCCCCACCTCCATCACTCGGCTTGATGTCGAGCCGCTGGATATTCCGCTGCACGAGCCGTTTGCCATCGCCACTGGCAGCGTCACCTCCGCGCGCAACGTGCTCGTCCGCGTGACACTCGCCGACGGCACCGTCGGGCTGGGCGAGGCAGCGCCATTCCCGCCGAGCGGCGGCGAGACACAAGAGACGGCGCTGGCGGCAGTGCGCGGCATGGTGCCGCTGGTGGCAGGGCACGACGCCGCTGAGTGGCGCCCGCTCGCCTATCGCTTGCTTGCCAGCTTCGAGCACCAGGCCGCCGCCCGTGCCGGTGTCGAGATCGCCGTGCTGGACGCGCTGGCCCGTTCGTGGGGTGTCCCGCTCTTCCAACTCTTCGGCGGCGCTGAAGACCGCGTCACGACCGATATCACCATCCCCATCGAGGCCTCCGTCCACATGGCGGCGCTGGCCCATCGCTATGCAGCGGAGGGCGCGGCGACCCTCAAGCTAAAGGTCGGCACGACGCTTGGCGAGGATCTCGACCGTGTGCTGGCTGTTGCCTCTGCCGCCCCCCGTTGCGCGCTGATTCTCGACGGCAATCAGGGGTGCTCGCCCAGCGGCGCGCTGGAGCTGATTGCGGCGCTGTCGCGCGAGGGCGTCCGGCCGATCCTCTTCGAGCAGCCGGTCCATCGCCACGACCTCGAAGGGCTGCGCTTCGTCACGGAGCGCGCGGGAGTGCCGGTCGCCGCCGACGAGGCCGTCCACACAGCAGCGGATGCGCTGCGCGTTGTGCGGCTGGGCGCTGCCAACGTCGTCAACATCAAGCTGATGAAGTCTGGGATGGCCGAGGCGCTGGATATCGCCGCCGTCTGCCGGGCAGCGCATGTCGAGCTCATGGTCGGCGCGATGATGGAGTCGCGGCTGGCCATTACGGCGGCGGCACACCTCGTCGCGGGCCTGGGCGGCTTCCGCTACGTAGATCTCGACACGCCGCTGCTGCTGGCCGCCGATCCCTTCACTGGCGGATACCAGCGTGACGGCTTTACGTACCGCCTCGACCGCTCTGCCCCCGGCCATGGTGTAGCGCCGCCGCGCTAACGTGTGCATTCCCATTCCCAACTGGTATATCTCTTGCAATCTGGTCTCAGGGTCAGCCGAGAGCGAAGAGGAGGTAACCAGATGGCGCTCAGCAGTGGCAGCAGCCCAGACGACATGGGCCTCGTGCAGTTTCGTATCGAGCGCGGCGCGCAGGCCGAGGCCACTGATGGGCCAATCGGCAGCGTCGAGCAGATCGTCGTAGACCGCGGCACCGGCGAGCTGCGTGCGCTCGTCGTCCGCGCCGTCGATGGCAGCTCCGAGTTCGAGCTGCCCGCCTCCAGCATTCAGCGCGCGACCGGCGACCATGTCTACCTCGATATTAGCCGGCAGGAGCTCGCCCACAATCCCGGCCTCGCGCAGCCCTACGACCCCAATCAGTACGTGCCGGTATATGAGGGACAGATGGAGCCGTCGGCTTCCGCCAATCGTATCGCACAGGAAACCGATCATCCCGTCGTGACGGACGTGGAGGCCAACGCCGCTGAGGTGGTCGCGCCCGCTACCCCTGCCGAGCCTGTCGCGCAACAGGCTGCCTCTGTTGCTGCCAGCATGACGACTGCTGAGGAGGAGCACGCCGCAGGCGAGCGGGCTGAGGAGGAGCACGCCGCCACGCCCGGCATGCTGGCTGACTTCACCGCCGCCCCGGAGGTCGTCCCGCCGGACCAGGCGGCGCCGGCGCCCGGTCTCGCTCCCGTCCCTGGTGTCACCAATGCGCCGTGGAATCCAACTCGCGAGCATACCGACGAGGGCGCGCTCAACACGCCGCTCGACACCTCGCCTCTGACCCCGGCCAGCGGCCAGATGGGTATCCCTGAGCAGCAGGCGCTTGAAGAATCGCGACAGCTCTACCGTACCGGCGACCTCTATCCCACCGAGGAGCGGCTCAGTGCTCAGGCCGGCCAGGAGACCATGCCACAGGCGCCTGAGACCAGCGAAGTGCTCGCGCCCATACCAACGGCCCCACCGGCACCTTCGCCGGAGCTGACCGAGATGCATGGCGGGCCCTTCCGCCGCGAGAGCCTTCTTAGAGAGCCTCCCACCGGCATGCCAGAGGAGCAAGAGCGCATGGCGCTGAATCTCGCCGCGCTGGCTGGGCTGATCGCTGGCGGGCTGGCCGCGGGCATCGGTGTGGGCGTGCTGATCGCGCTGAGCCGCCGCCGCCAGCGTGCGCGCCCCAGCCGCACCATCAAGCGGGCCGCGTCGAATGCCACCTCCGCCGTAACCGGCGCGGCGTCGAGCGCTCAGGACACTCTCCGCCAGCTCGCCGCGAACGTTCAGCCGGTCACCAGCGGCCTTGCGGAGAAGGCGCCGATGGCCACGGCGCAGGCCGCGCGCAACGTGCGCGCGGCGGGAAAAGGCGCGCGTAAGGCGCTCAACCGCCGAGGCAAGCGCACTGGCTGGTTCCTGCGTGGCATCGGCATTGGCGCGACGCTCGCCTTCCTCTACGCGCCGCTGCCCGGCCCTATCATGCGCGCACGGCTGGCGCACAACATCGAGCGGCTGACAGGCGCCCGGCGCAGCGCCTAGCCTGATCATCTCTGCCCGGCCCTCGTCGCGCCGGACAAGCAACACGGACGCCCCGCCACGTCCCACTTTCGGGATTGGCGGGGCGCTGCTATTGCCCGCTAAGCCTGGAAGACCAATAGCGACCGGTGGGGCGGAATGGGCGTAACCGCACTCGTACTAGGCTCAGGCCCTGTGATATCTCGCCCGCGCCGCGTGATAGGGAATGCGGCAGTATTCGGGAAGTGGTCCTCTGCAGGGCTGCAGGAGGATTGCCATGAGGAATGCGACGAAGGATGCGACGGTCAGACAGGGGCGGAGGTATGGCATCAAGTGGTGGTCGCTCACGCTGGTGTTTGGCGCCCTGCTCCTCGCTGGATGCGGCGCGAGCACCGCGAGCGGAGCCGGTGCGAGCAACACACCATCTGCGCCGCCCGCCACGGCGCCAACCGCCACGAAACCCGCCGCCACGGTCAAGGTGAACATCAAGGAAAAGGACGAAAAGTATGGCTTTGACACCACCATGCTGACGGTCGCCGTTGGCACCACAGTCGTGTGGACCAATGCGACCGATGCGCCGCACACCGTCACCAGCGACACCGGCTCGACCCTGGCGTCCCCCACGATTGACCCCAAAGGCACATTCAGCTTCACCTTCACGCAGCCGGGCACGTACAGCTACCACTGCACGCTCCACCCGTACATGAAGGCGACGATCGTGGTGACGGGATAGCGGACGGCTGGCTGCCTAGCCGATCGGCGGATACGTCACGAAGACCGTCTTGATCTCGCTGAACTCTTCGACGGCCTTCCAGCCCAGCTCGCGGTGCCCGTTGCCGCTCTGCTTGACCCCACCGAAAGGCAGATGCGGCTCGGCGCCGGTGGTGCCGGCGTTGATGTAGACCAGCCCGGACTGGATGTCGCGCATCGCGCGGAAGACCGTGCGCGCGTTCTCGGTGAAGATCGCACAGGAGAGGCCGTAGACGGTCGAGTTCGCCACACGGATCGCGTCGTCGTAGTCGGCAACGGGGATGATGGTGACCACCGGACCGAAGATCTCTTCCTGGGCGATGCGCATCTCAGGCCGCGTGTTGGTGAAGATCGTCGGCGCGTAGAATGCCCCGCCGGCCAGCTCACCCTCCGTTGCTGGGTGGCCGCCGGCCAGCAGCGTCGCGCCCTCGCGCTGGCCAATCTCGACGTATGCGTGGACTGCCTCGACGCGGCCCTGATTGACCAGCGGTCCCATGTCGGTCTCGGGCAGCAGCCCATCGCCCAGGCGCAGCTTCTCGGCCGTCGCCGCCAGCTTGCGCGCGAACTCGTCGGCCACACGCTGCTCCACGATCACGCGGCTGGTGGCCGTGCAGCGCTGTCCCGTCGTGCCGAAGCCGGCCCACGAGACGGCTGCTACCGCCTCGTCCAGATTGGCGTCGGCCATCACGATCACGGCGTTCTTGCCACCCAGCTCCAGGCTGCAACGCTTCAGGTCGCGCCCGCAGAGCTCGGCGACGTGTTTGCCCACCTCGGTGGACCCCGTCAATGAGATCATCGCCACGCGCGGATCGCTGACGAGCGCATCGCCCAAGCTACTGCCTGGCCCGGTGATGTAGTTCAGCACGCCCGCCGGCAACCCCGCCTCGATCAGGGCTTCGGTCAGGGCGGCGGCCGAGAGCGGTGTGTCGCTGGCCGGCTTGAGCACTACGGTGTTGCCGGCCAGCAGCGCCGGGAAGGTCTTCCAGGCGGGGATCGCCAGCGGGAAGTTCCATGGCGTGATGATGCCGACGACGCCTAGCGGCTGGCGCATGGTCAGGCAGATCTTGTCGGGCAGCGCAGAGGGCACCACCTCGCCCTCGGCCCGCCGGCCTTCGCCCGCGACGTACTTGCCGATATCAATCGCGGTTTGTAGGTCGCCCTGCGTCTCCTTGAGCGGCTTGCCCATCTCGCGCGTCATCTGGGCCGCGATGCGGTCGCGGTCGCGCTCTAGAATCAGCGCCGCCTTGAGGATGATCTCGCCGCGCTGTGGGGCCGGCATGGCACGCCAGGCTGGGAACGCGGCCTCGGCCGCTGCGATCGCGGCGTCTACGTCGGCCAGTGCGGAGCGCTGGAAGCGCGCCACCACCTCGCCGCGCCGCGCCGGATTGGTATTGTCAAACGTCTCGCCGGAGGCCGACGGACGCCACTCGCCGCCGATGTAGTTCAAATATGCCCGCGGCTCAGCGCTCGTCTGTGCCCCTGCTGCCGGTGTTGTCGTCGTCGCCATCTGCTGCCCACTCCCCTTTGAGTCTGCATGTGAAGTCTGCCACGCGGCGAGAAGGAGTCCTCACCCCGCGCGGGGCGCCCGCAAGACGCCCCTACGAGCCGTGCGCGGCGAGGGGAGCGAGGCCCCAGTGGCAGGCGTAGCGGCGAGGCCTGCCTCGCCTTTCGAGCAGGTCCAGGTCGCTCGCGCGCTTGATGCCGTGTCGTAGTGACGAGGCCCGCCTTGCCCTCCGCGTCGCGTCATCGCGCGCACCTCTTGAGTATATCATGCGCTCACCGGCATGCAGCCCCCGGAAGGCGATAACTCGGCGCTTGAACCTGCCCGTCACTGGTCGCTATCATCCGCCAAGAAACGCCCGCGCCCGACACGACACGAAAGGACCGCCCATCCGTGGAGAGCACGCCTACTCTGCAGGCCGCCGAGCGTCTCGTTCCCTCCCTGCTCGAAGACCTGCGCGCGATCGTGGATATTGATTCCGGCAGCTACACCCCCGCGGGCGTCGCCGCCGTCGCCAACGTGCTGGAGCCGCACCTCGCCGCGCTGGGCGCCGCTGTCGAGCGTGCACCTGGCCGCGCGCTCGGCCCCTCTCTTGTCGCGCGCTTCTCAGGGGACGGTCAGGGACGTGTGCTGCTGATCGGCCACATGGACACAGTGTTTCCCGATGGCGAGGTCGCCGCGCGACCGTTCCGCATCACGGATGGTCGCGCCCATGGCCCCGGCGTGCTGGATATGAAGGGCGGCCTGCTCGTCGGACTCTACGCCTTGCGGCTGCTACGTGAGGCCGGTGAGGCGCCGTTCGCTGCGCTGACCTTCATCCTCAATAGCGACGAAGAGATCGGCTCGCCAGAGAGCCGCGAGCTGATCGGCGCCGCCGCCCACGAGGCCGATGTCGCGCTGGTGCTGGAGCCGACCAGCGATGTGGAGCGGCTGACGGTGGCGCGCAAGGGGGTTGGCATGTATCGCCTGGCGGTCGAGGGCGTCTCGGCACATGCCGGCGTCGAGCCGCGCAAGGGCCGCAGTGCGATCCTCGAGCTGGCCCACAAGATCATCGCCGTCCACGCCATCAATAATGGGGCACACGATGGTCTGACGCTCAACGTCGGCGTCGTCACTGGCGGCGAGCGCCCCAATGTCGTCCCCGACCACGCCGAGGTCGAGATTGATATTCGCGTCATCAGCCCCGAGCAGATCGAGCGCATCGAGGCCGAGCTGCGACACATCGCCGAGACCGCGACCATCGAGGGCACCAGCGGCTCGCTCGCCGGGTCCTTCGCCCACCGGCCCTTTCAGCAGAGCGAGGCGGCGAAGCAGCTCTTCGCACTGGCAGCCGAGGAGGCGCGCACGCTGGGCCTGGCGCTGCGCGGCGAGCCAACCGGCGGCGGCTCCGACGGCAACACCGCCGCCGCGCTCGGCGTGCCCACGTTAGATGGCCTTGGCCCGGCCGGCGGCAAGGCGCACAATCCCGGCGAGTACGTCGAGATCGCCTCGCTGGCTCCGCGCATCGCACTGCTGACGGGTCTGCTGCGCCGCCTCGGCGCCGGCGAGCTGCCCGCGTCCGCATAGTGGCGCCTGGAACCGGGCGTCACTGGCTCGCGTCATCTCGACGGTGGCCCTTCTCCGGCGCGCATTCGCTGTGAGCTGACGCTGCGGTCCTCGCCCAGCATCCAGGCGAGAAGTACCACCCAGGCCTGCCGGCGGTTGACCCGTGACGTAGGTGGCCAGTATAATGGCGCCCGGTGTCTGCCCCTGCCGAGCACGCCAGCGCCCAAGACGCACCGTATCGTCGCACGCCGCGTTACCAGCCGGCGCGCGATTCGTGCAAGTCTTATAGAAGGGCGAGGTTCCGGCGAATGAGTCGCCGGCGTGCCGCGGCAGGTGACGGAGGAGAAGAAGCTGTGGAGTTGGGAAACGCTAGTGCCCGGATGCCGATCCGTCCCGAGATCGCCCGCGTCGAAGCGTACGTGCCGGGCGAATCCCTCGACGCCTTCAGCGCACGCACCGGCGTCCCCATCGAGCGCCTCATCAAGCTCAACAGCAACGAGAGCCCCTATCCACCCTCGCCGCGCGTCTCGCGTGCACTGGGCGAGCACACCGCTTATAACCTCTACCCCGATCCCGACGGCCACGCGCTGACCGCCGCGCTCGCCAGCTATGCTGGCGTGCCCGCCGAGCACATCGTCACCGCCAATGGCAGCAACGAGCTGATCACGCAGCTGTGGCACGTGTTCATCGGCGCGGGCAAGAGCGTCGTCACCTGCTCGCCCACCTTCAGCCTCTACACCACCGCCACCACACTGGCCGGCGGCACGCTCATCAACGTTGCACGCGGCGCCGACTATGCGCTCGACGTGCCTGGCATTCTCGCCGCACTGCGCGACGACACGCGCCTGATCGTCGTCTGCTCGCCCAACAACCCCACCGGCAATCTGGCGACGCGTGACGAGATCGAGGCGCTGCTCGCCACCGGCCGCATTGTCGTGGTGGATGAGGCCTATGTCGAGTTCGCTGGCGACGACGCGCTGGCCGCGAGCCCGATCGCGCTCGTCCCGCAGCGCGAAAACCTCGTCGTTCTGCGCACCTTCAGCAAGTGGGCGGGGCTGGCGGGGCTGCGGCTGGGCTACGGCGCGTTCCCCGCCTGGCTGGTGCCGCATGTGCGCAAGGTGCAGCTCCCCTTCGAGGTGAATCTGGCCGCGCACATAGCCGCCCGCGAGACGCTGGCCGATCTGCCGCTACTGCGCGAACGGATCGCCTGGCTGGCCGCCGAGCGTGAGCGTCTCTTCGCGCTGCTCGATGCCCAACCGTGTCTGCGCGCGTTCCCTTCACGCGGCAATTTCGTGCTTGTCGAGCTGACCGACCCGCGGCTCTCGGTCGCCGATTTCCGCGCCGCGATGGAATCCGCCGGGATCATCCTGCGCTACTTCCGCACCGCTGATCTTGCGCGCCACGTTCGTCTGACGGTGGGCACGTCCGAGCATACCGACGCCATCGCCGCTGTGCTGGAGCGCCTGGCCGTGCGCTTGGACGCCACTGCGCCCGTCGCCGCGCCCGCCTACGTACGCTGAGTGGGGCACGCCTCCAGCAACCGACACGTGCCGCGCGCCACGCGGTAGCCCTAACCCGTCTCGCTCACGGCTGAAATCAGCGCCTCTATCGGCGCGGCTTATCGTCTGCCGCGCTCCTCCCCGTCCGCTGCTCTACCCCTGCCGGCGTCGTTGGGCGGTCGCTCTCCAATCGGCGGTCGGGGACGAACCACATGACCGACACGCTGGCGTAGGCGATATAGGACAGGATGGGGCTGAAGGGAATCAGCCGGCTGGCGCTCGCGAACAAGATGCCCAGCGCATAGATGGCGAGTGAAACCTTGCCCTTGAGGTCGCTGCCGATCGCGCGCTCGATATCAGTCCCCTTGTTGGCGTTGATGATCGTTCCGGTGAGGATGGAGTAGGCAACACCGGCCATGAAGCCGATGAATCCATACATCGCGGCGGGCCAGGGCGCAAGGGGATGATCGCCGGCCCAGGCAGTGCTCACAGGGACGAGCGAGAGCCAGAAGAGCAGGTGGAGATTGGCCCACATAACGCTGCCGCTGATGCGGCGCGTGACGCGTAACAAGTGATGGTGATTGTTCCAGTAGATGCCGATGAACGTGAAGCTCAGCACGTAGATGAGGAACTTCGACCCCAACGACTTGAGCGCGTCAATATCGTCGCCTGGCGGCGGGGCGAGCCCCAGGACCATGATGGTGATGATGACCGCCAGCACGGCATCGCTGAACGCCTCCAGACGCCCAGTCCCAATCACGGTCGGCTGTCGCGGCGAGGCTGGTTCTTCTTCCATATACCTATTGTGGCACAAACGCGGCCTAAAGCAACAGGCGCGCGCCATTGGTTGGGCCATCCGGTGCGAGGCCGGTCAGCATATGAATGGGCTGATAGGCAGCATCCTTGGTTGATGCCCGTCTGGACTGCCGGGTGCCTGTTGTGGCCCGACAATGCTTCCAGCGTGGCGCTGCCAGCGGGATGTGAACGTGCTACAGTGCAAGGGCACAGAAGACGGCGCGTGCGCGCCCACTCCGCCGGCACGCTCCAATGCGCCTCACATCTGGCCGCGTTAGCCTACTAGGCTAGAGCGATCACGAGATGCGCGGCCGTGCGCGTTCGGTGTCGCGGGGCACGCTCGTCGCCTGGCGGTCCCGCGCCGTGAGCGAGGTGTTTGCATGCACATTCTCATCGTCGAAGATCACCAGCGGATCGCGGCCCTCATCCAGCGTGTGCTAACCGAGGAGCGCCACGTCGTGGACGTCGCCTATGATGGCGATGAGGGCGGCGATCTGGCGTGCAGCGGCACCTATGACCTTGTGATTCTCGACATCATGCTGCCGGGCAAAGACGGCCTGCAAGTCTGCCGCGAGATGCGCGCGCTAGGCGTGCAGACGCCGGTGCTGATGCTGACCGCGCGCGGCGAGCTGGAAGACAAGGTGGCCGGCCTCAAGACCGGCGCCGACGATTACCTCGTTAAGCCGTTTGCGATGGAGGAGTTGCTTGCGCGTGTGGAGGCGCTGCTGCGGCGCCGCGACCGCCCGCTCGAGACCGGCCAGACGCTTCAGGTGGGCGATCTGACACTGGACCTGATCCGCCACGAGGCCACACGCGCCGGGCGCCTGATCGAATTGACCGCTAAGGAGTTTGCCCTGCTCGAGTTCTTGATGCGCCACCCCGGCCAGGCGCTTACCCGCGGGCAGATTACCGACCACGTCTGGCGCTACGACCTCGACGCGCTCTCCAACGTCGTGGACATCTACATCCACTATCTGCGTGAGAAGATTGATCGTGGCGCCTCGCACCCGCTGATCAAGACCGTCCGCGGCGTCGGCTACAAGATCGAGCCGTAGTCCCATATGAGCAGCCCGCACCTCCATCGCGCGCTCGACCGTCTCCCAGCGCGCCTCTCCGGCCCGCTGGCCCGCCTGGCGCCGCGCCGCCCAGCGGACCCCGCGGAGACGCTCTTCCGCGGCATCCGCTGGCGCTTGACCGCCACCTACGCCGCCGTGCTCGCCGGCATCCTGCTGCTGAGCGGGCTGCTGCTCTACGCGGCGATGAACGAGGTGCTGCTGGCACCCGTCAACGATACGCTGCGCGCCAGCGCCGATCAGATCAGCACACTGTGGCAGACGACTCCGCAGCTCGATCCGCGCTATGTCTGTCCAGTGCCGAGCAGCGCCATCCAGAATGTGCCCTACGTCGAGTGCTTCGCCGACGGAAGAGTCGGCGTGCTGCAGAATCCGCCCCCAGAAGCCTTCGCAGATCCTTCCTTGATCCAGGCCGCGCTCCATAGCCGAAGCGGCGCCGCCGCCGATACCGTCAATGCCGGGGGTGGACTGGGCGCCATCCGGCGGTATGCGCTGGTGGTGCACTATCCAGGCGAAGGTGATGATGTGCTCGGTGTCGTGCAGGTAGGCATGCCAATCCAGGGACAGCTTACCGCGCTGCGTGTGCTGGTGGTGCTGCTGCTGCTGCTTGGCGTGCTCACACTCGCCGGGGCCATCCTGGGCGGCATCCTGCTCTCATGGCGGGCGCTCGGCCCCGCGCGTCTGGCCTTCGAGCGCCAGCAGGCCTTCATCGGCGACGCGGCGCACGAGCTGCGCACGCCCCTGACGCTGCTGCGCGCCAATGCCGAGGTGCTGTTGCGCGGCCGCGAGCGCCTGGACCCCGAAGACGCGCTGCTGCTCGAAGATATCGTCGCCGAGGCAGGCCATATGAGCCGGCTTGCCACCAGCATGCTCGAGCTGGCGCGCCTGGATGCGAGCGCCCGGCCGCCCGAGCGCGACGTGCACGATCTCGCCGAGCTTGGCCGCGCGGTGGCGGGCCGCGCCCAATCGCTGGCGAAGGAGGCCGGGCTGACGCTGGCCGTCGAGGCGCCAACGCCAGTGCTGGTGCTGGGCGAGCGGGTCCAGCTCGAAGAAGTCGTCTTGATCCTGCTTGATAACGCTATCAAGTACAACGTCCCCGGCGGCAGCGTCATTCTCTCCGTCACACGCGACGGCCCGCTTGCGCGACTCGCTGTGCGCGACACTGGTCCTGGCATCGCGGCCGAGCACCTTGCGCGCCTGGGCGAGCGCTTCTACCGGGTAGATAAGGCCCGCTCACGCGAGCTGGGTGGTGCGGGGCTGGGGCTGGCCATCGCCCGGCGCATCGCCGCCGCCCACGGCGGCATGCTCATCTTCGAGAGCGCACCCAGCCGCGGCACCACCGTCACGCTCACGCTGGCTGCCGCTGGATGAGAAGACTCTCATCGCCTGCCCTCGATTCTCATCGCTTTCACATCGGCCGCGCCTACCATACCTTTCAGACAGGGCGGAGCCCCCTGAAGCTTTCACCCCACGGCCCACATGCTGCGGATTGGAGCTTCGGCGCCCTGTCATTTCTTGCGCTGAGGGCCGCCCGCACAGTAAGTAGCCTCGTGGCTGCGGGCCAGATCGGCAGCCGGGCGGCGTGACATCCTCAGCGCAGGTGCCGTGCAGATCGTGTGGAGCAGTCCTATGAGCCAGACTTCCTATCCGCCGAACACGCCGGCCTCTGAGCCGGATTCCTCGATGCCGCAGCTCTCGCCCAACGTACCTGGACGTCCGCCTGCCGGCCAGCAGCTCTCGCCCTACCCGCCGGCCAGCGAGCCACCGCCGCCTGATTACGGCGCTGGCTATGGTGCGTGGCCGCCCGCGACGGTGACTCCCTCCGGCCCCACGCCCCCGCGCAAGCCCTCGCGCGCCATCTGGATCGCGCCAGCCGCGGTGGTGGCGATCGTACTCCTGCTGGCGGGCGCCTTCGCCATGGGCCGCACATTCAGCGGCTCCAGCGTCACGCGCACCGGCACCGGGCAGCCAGCGCCCACGGTAGCCGTCCCGCCGAGCGCGCAGGATCTCCAGCAGACGATCATCAACGTCATCAACACGGTGCAGCCGTCGGTCGTCGAGGTACAGGGGCAGAGCGCCACCGGCGGCGACATTGGCTCCGGCGAGATCCTGACCTCCGATGGCTACATCGTCACCAATAACCATGTCGTGGAGGGCGCGCAGAGCTTCACGGTCTTACTCTCATCGGGCAAGCAATATCCGGCGACCGTCGTCGGCACCGCGCCGCAGGACGACCTTGCCGTGCTCAAGATCGCCGCGACGGGCTTGCAGCCCATCACTATCGGCGATTCCAGCAAGGTGCAGGTCGGCCAGTTTGCCATCGCCATCGGCAGCCCGCTCGGCCTGCAGCAGTCCGCCACGCTCGGCATCGTCAGCGCCGTCAATCGTACGGCCGACGAAGGCCCTGGCGGCGCGCGCGCCCTGACGGGCTTGATCCAGACCAGCGCGCCGATCAATCCGGGCAACTCCGGCGGCGCCCTGGTGGACCTGCAAGGCCGCCTTATCGGCATTCCGACGCTCGGCGCCAGCTCGCCGCAGACCGGCGGCGCGGCCAATGGCATCGGCTTCGCGATCCCCTCCGATCGCGTCAAGTTTGTCACCGACCAGCTCATCAAGAACGGCAAGCTGGTCAACACCGGGCAAGGTTTCCTCGGCATCTCCGGCCAGGACGTCACCCCCCAGCTTGCCGCCGCCTATAACCTGCCGGTGCAGAGCGGTGTGCTGATCACCGGCTTCGCCAACGATGCCGCCGGCGCTAGCCCCGCCCAGACCGCGGGCCTGCGCACCGGCGACATCATCACCGCCGTCAACGGTACCGAGATCGCCAGCAGCAGCGACCTTGCCTCGGCGCTGGTTAGCCAGTCGCCTGGCACGCAGGTCAAGCTGACCGTCCACCGCGGCTCCAGCCAGCTCACCATCACCGTCACGCTGGGCGAGCGCCCGGCCAACCTCCAGGGCTAGCGCGTTTTCCGGGTGCGCGCGCCAGAATCCGTTCCTTCACCCGATTGATATAGATGCGGTCCCAATAACGCGGCGGTCCGGACCTCGGCATCCGGTCGCCGCGTCCGTCTGTCTTCCAGTCAGTCCCGTTTTGCACGGCGGCCTGCGATGTGCGACAATGCCACGGCGCCAATCCTGTCCCGCTCAACGCTGCTTACCAGACACCGCCACTGCGCGGCCGTCGCACGGCCACCAGATGCGCGCCAGGCACCCGCCGGAAGGAGGAGCGCGGCCGCCATCTGCCGCGCAGCTCTAATGGAAGACGTCCGCTTCGACCGCCAGTTTCGCACGCCCTACTCCGAGGGCTATCACATGATGCTGGGCAATGCCCGCGTCGGGAACGTGGACCTGCACTTCACGTCAACCACCGTCCATTGCACACTCGTGCTGGAGCGCGAGCTTGCGCGCGAAGACCTCGCCAAGCTGATCGAGCAGATAGACGAAGACCTCGTGCTGTCGTCCGATACCCCGCGCGATGACTTCCTCGTCAGCGTCTACCAGGGCCGCGAGCTCGGCTTCTTCAACGATTCGTTCCGTGCCGACCAGGAGGAGCTGACGCTGGGCGCAGGCGACGAATTCGAGGAAGAGGCGGATGAAGGAGATGAGGAGGACGAAGAAGAAGAGGTTGACTCCTTCTCGTGAGCCGCCCCTGTGGCCGCCAGCCCACTAACCGCGCATTGGAGGCTGGTACGGCTGGCGGATGTGAGTTGAGTGGGCACGTGCAGGGCGTTGGTCAATCTTCGAGCAGGCCGCGGCGCATGGCGTATTTGACCAGCTCGGCGCGGTTGTGCAGGTTGAGCTTATCCATGATGTGGGTACGGTGGGTGTCAACGGTCTTGGGGCTGATGAAGAGCAGCTCGCCGATCTGATTGTTCGTGTGGCCTTCGGCCACCAGCTTGAGGATCTCGCGTTCGCGCTCGGTCAGCGCGCTGTAACTGTCGCGCTCCTCGCCGGTATGGACGCGCTGCAGGTAGTCGCTGACCATCATGGATTGGGCCGAGGGGGAGAGGTAGAAGCGTCCGGAGGAGACGACGCGGATGGCCGAGATCAGCTCGGTGTCGGCGGCTTCTTTGAGCATGTAGCCCGAGGCGCCCGCGCGCAGCATTTGGAAGAGATACTCCTCGTTCTCGTGCATGGTCAGCACCAGCACACGTGTCTCGGGCATCAGGCGCTTGACCTGCTTGGTGGCCTCGATGCCGTTGCACTCCGGCATGGTGATGTCCATGATGATGACGTCAGGCTGCAGCCGCTGGGCCTCGCCCACGGCCTGGCGCCCGTCGCTGGCCTCGCCGACCACCTCGATGTCGGGTTGCGCGTTGAGCATCATTTTCAGGCCGGCGCGCAAGATGGTGTGGTCGTCGGCCAGCAGCACGCGCACCTTGGCGCACTCGCCAGTGGGATGCATCGGCGCGTCGGTTGCGGTGTTGGCCTTGATGTAGTTGATCAGGTCGTCGCGCACGGAGGAACTCTTTTCAGGTCAGGCCGGGATCGCCGGGGCTGGGGGAATAGTGGAGGACGACAATGAGGACGCAGCCGCAGCCGAGCCGGAGGATGTAGCGGCGGCACCAGCGAGCGGAATGGTGGCGTCCACGCGGGTGCCGGCGCCGGGCTGCGACGTGATGCGTACTCCGCCGCCCAGCAAGGCGGCGCGTTCGAGCATGCCGGCTAGCCCCAGCCCGCGATCCTGCCAGGGTGTCTTTAGCACGGCGGGGGCGTCGAAGCCGTCGCCGTCGTCACGGGTATGCACGCGCACCTCGGCGCCGTCGCCGGCCACCTTCACCCATACCTTGTGTGCGCGGGCGTGCTTGGCGGTGTTGGTCAGTGATTCCTGGACAATCCGGTAGATGGCGGTCTCCATTTCGGCTGGCAGGCGATCTTTGAGGCCGGTGGCGGCGAATTCGACCTCGATGCCGCACTTCTGCTGGTACTCCTTGATGTACCAGCGTAGCGCTGGCAGCAGGCCGAGGTCGTCGAGGGCGCTGGGTCGCAGATCAATGCTGAGGTTACGTACCGCGCGCAGCGTTTGATGGGCCAGCGCGCGGGTATCGGCGATGCGGCGGTGGCCCTCTTCGCTGGAGACGGTCTCTTCGAGCAGGGCGAGGCTGATGAGCAGCGAGGTGAGCACCTGGCTCGTCTCGTCGTGTAGCTCGCGGGCGATGCGCTTGCGCTCCTGCTCTTGGGCGTGAAGGATCTGGCTGGCACGCGAGCGCGAGAGATCATCGAGGGCGGCCAGCATGGTGTTGAAGGCGATGGCGAGCTGATCGGCGTCAGGGTCCTGGCCGGTGACGGGGGCCTGACGCGAGAGCTCGCCGCCCTGCACGGCGCTCATCGTCTCGCGCAGCCGCTGGAGGGGGTAGAGAGCAAGCTTGAGCAGGACAAAGTTGATGCCGACGCTGATCAGCAGGCCGGTCACGACGAAGGAGACCAGCACGACAGGCCGGCTATCGCCCTGGAGCTGTGAGGCGAGATAGGTGCCGAGGGTGGCGCCGATCAGGATGACAACGCTGTTGGCAAATAGCACCTTATAGAGCAGCGGCAAGGCGCGCAGCCGGCGCTCCAGAGTAGGGACCAACCACGGCAGCCGCGAAACGGCTGCGCGCTGTTCGGCTAGTGCGTTCTCGTTCATCGGCGGCGCGCTCCTGTGCCATCCCTGGCATTCTATCGCGCGGGCGCGGGCGTGTCAAAATCTCGGCCGCCGCCTCGATCTGGACCATGTGTGTCGGCACTGGACCCCATCTTCACGCATCGGCGATGCGGAGCACGATCTTTGCTTAGATCCCATCGAGCTCAGGACTCCACATGATCTCCCACAGGTGGCCGTCGGGGTCGCGGAAATAGCCCGAGTAGATTCCCCAGGGACGATCGTGCGGCTGATCGGTTATCGCCGCCCCTGCTGCCGCTGCCTGGGCCAGCAATTCGTCTACGGCCGCTCTACTGGCCACGGCGTGGCCGATGCTGAATTCACCGGATTGCCGCGGCCCAGGGGGGATGTTCGCGTCCTTCGCCAGCTCGGTTCGTGGATATAAGGCCAGGGTGACTCCACCCTGTAGATGAAACATCGCGACGGTCCCGTCCGGATTGGTCTCGTCGCCGGCGAACTCGGTGCCGATGATCCCCGATGTCTCCAGTCCCAGGCCGTCGCGGTAGAAGGCGAGCGCCCGGTCGAGGTCGCTGACCGCCAATGTGATCGCGTGTATGCGCTGCTGCATCTCTTCCTCCTATTGTGCACGCGGAATACGTCAGGACTATTCTATCGCACACCCGACGGACGGTGGCTGGATCGCCTAGTCGCCTGCGCGGTGCTCCTGCACGGTCCAGGCGTTGCCATCAGGGGCGCTGAAGAAGACGAACGAGTTCCAGTCCTCGCCGCGCCCAGGCACCATGGCGCCGGCCTCGAAATGCTGCACCGCGCCGACCTCCACGCCGCGCTGGAGCAGCTCCTCGCGGGCAGTCTCGATGTCGGGCACGACGAGCTGCACGCCCTCCAGCGATCCCGGCCGCATGCCGCCGCTGCCAGAGAGCAAGACGATCGAGCAGGCCGAGTCAGATGAGAGAGCCCGGATGGTGAGTCGCCGCCTCGCCCAAAGGAGAGGTGCGCGTATCGCAGCGCTAGCGCGAGGGATGCGCGCGAGCAGATCTGCGAATGTGAGCTGAGGTGAAGCACCCCCGCGCCTCTGCCGCTGAGTGGCGTTGTGATGGCCCTGTGATATGCCACTCTTGACGCGGTGATTCCTGTGTTATGTTTACCGTCTAGGGTGAACCTATCCAAATGGTGAGGGAGGAGTGTACCCTCATCGGATGAGCATTCTGGGCGCTGCGGGCAGACAAGTCTGCAGCACAAGCGCGTCTGTGAGCATCTGATGGAGACATTCAAGGGCCATGGCGACCAACGGAGAGCGGTCGGTCAGGCTCACCGCATGGAGGAGCCCAACGCATGACGGAACAACTCTCACTTCCCAGCACTGGGTCAACTGCGATCCCCCCTCCGACCGTCTCACTGAATTCGACCGGGTCGTTTGCCTCCCCGCTTGCCCAATCAGGTGTGCCACAGGCACCTGCCGAACCCATGTCCAGTCCCGTTCCCGCTCCTCAGATGCCGCCGCCAACGGAGCAGCCGCAGCAGCTGGTGCGCGTGATGGTGGTAGACGATCAGCCGATTGTACGGAGTGGCATTCAATTCGCCCTGCTTGACACCCAGGATATTGAGGTAGTGGCGATGGTGGGCAGCGGAGAGGAGGCGATTGACGCATGCATCCGCCTCCATCCTGATGTGGTGCTGATGGATCTGCTGATGCCCGGCATGGGAGGCATGGATGCCATCGCCGCGCTGCATGCACACGCGCCCGAAACGCACGTGGTGGCGCTCACCAGCTTTCAGGAGGGCCACCTGGTTGAGGAGGCCTTGCGAGCGGGAGCCACTGGATACTTGCTCAAAGATGTTGGCGTCGAGGAGCTTGCCAAAGCTATCCGCCTGGCACAGCGTGGCATCCCGACACTGGCGCCAGCGGCAGCGCAGGCGCTGGTGCATGCGGTTGCGAGCCGGCCGCCCAAGATCGGGCAGGATCTGACTCAGCGCGAGCGCGAGGTGCTCGCGCTGCTGACCGCCGGCCTCACCAACCAGCAGATTGCCGAGCGGCTGGTGATTACCTCGGCTACCGTCAAGTTCCATACGCGTAGCATTCGCTCCAAGCTGGGCACCTCCAGCCGCACCGAGACCGCCGTTCTCGCCATGCGACACCACCTCGTCCCAAGCGAGTGATCTGCTGCTCATCTGCAGATGCACGTCTGCCAGCCCGAGTATCTTCGCGGGCTGGCACCGATTGTGCGCTCGATGCGCCAGGGGTCGCATGGCTTCGGCCCAGCACAGCTACCGCAGAGAGGAACGACAGACCACCATGGGCTTCGAGCAATATCACGAGCCAGCCGGCGAGCTCTCGCAAGAGACACGCACCTTCGCCCGCATGATCGTCTCGATGATCGAAGAAGCCGATGCGATCAACTGGTACCAGCAGCGCATCTCAGTCGAGCGGGACCAATCAGCGCGGGCCATTATGGAAGACGCACAGCAGGAGGAGTTCCTGCACTTCGCGATGGACCTGGAATGGCTGAGCCGCCGCACGCCGAAGTGGAAGGTCGCGCTGCAGAAAGTGCTCTTCAAGGAAGGCGACATCACCCAGAACAAAGAGCGCGGCGAGAATGCTGTCGAACAGACGCCGGAGACCACGTCCCGCTAGGCCAGCAGCCGACCTTTCCTCCGGCCGTTACCGCCCGCAGCTCACGCAGCTCACGCAGCGCCAGCCACGCCTACGTCGTGTGCGGCTGTATCTTCTTCCCCGGAGAGCGCCCGTGCGCCAGCGGCAGTGTGAAGGCGAAGGTGCTGCCAGTGCTAGTTTCGCTCTCCGCCCAGATACGGCCGCCGTGCCGCTCGACCAGCTCGCGGCACAGGTAGAGCCCCAGCCCCATGCCGACTCCCGAGCCGTACTGCACCTGAATGCACGGCACGCGATAGAAGCGCTCGAAGAGGTGCGGCAATGCGTCGCGGGGGATGCCCTCGCCGCAATCGGCGACAGAGACCACCGCCTCACTGCCGCGCGTGCGCAGCCGCAGCACCACGGCCGCATCCGGCGGCGAGTACTTCAGCGCGTTCGAGAGCAGGTTGGTCAGCACCTGCTCGATCCGCTCGCTATCGGCGTGGACGACCACCGGCTGGGCGGGCGGATCAAGCGTGACACTGCGCTCGGTAATCTCCTCCTGCTCCGCGGCGGTTGCCCGGCAGAGCGCGACCAGATCAAAGTCCTCGGCGCGCAGCAGCAGCTTGCCCGAGTCAATGCGCGAGACATCGAGCAGATCGCCAATCAAGCGCTCCATGCGCCCAATGGCGCGCTCCATCCGCGCGACATGCCCAATGTCCAGCAGGCCGAGCCGGTCCAGGCGCTTGCGCGTAAGCTGCGTCAGAATCTTCAGGGTGGTGAGCGGCGTCTTGAGCTCATGCGACGCCACACTGAGGAACTCGTCCTTCTGGCGCTCCAGGCGGTAGAGCTCGCCAATATCGGTGGCGACGGCCACGGCGCCCGCGAATGCGCCTCGCTCATCGCGAATGGGTGCATAGCTGCACTGGATCGGAATGCTGCGCTGGGAGCCGTCCGCTTGTGGCTGCTGGAAGAGGTAACGCGCATCCATGCGGGTCTCGCCGCGCAGTGCCAGCTCCAGTGGATACGCATCGAGCGGCAACGGCGCCCCGTCCAGCGTGAGCAGCAGCTGGTGCTGAGCGCGGCTGGGGATCGGCTGCCAGGCCCGGTCTGGTGGGAAGCCTGCCAGCGCGGCGGCGGCGGCATTGACACGAACGATCAGACCGGCGGCATCGCAGACGAAGACGCCCCCCGGAATGGCCTCGATAATCGCATTCAGCTCGCTGGCCTGTTGGCCGAGCCGGCTGGCAATCTCCGCCACCTGCCCCAGCGCCTGCTGCGACTCACCATACAGACGCGCGTTTTCCATCGCCAGGGCGGCGCGCCGGGCAATCTCCTGAGCCAGCGCGAGGTCCTCGACCGTGTAGCGGCGGTTGGGAGAGGTGGAAACGAGGATCAGCACGCCGACGACCCGCTCGCGCGCCTTCAGCGGCAGGGCAATCACTGACTGCGGGCGCAGCCGCCGCAGGCGTTCCAGATGGCGGCGATCCCCGCGCGCAAGGGCCAGCAGATGGTCCTCCGTGACCTCGGGCACCAGCTCCGGCTTGCCTGTCCGCAAGACGTGGCCGACCCCGAAGGGCGCGTCAAGGTCCACAGCGGTGTACTGCGTGGTGAGCGCCTGCAGTGCCTTGCCCATGCGCGCATCTGCAAAGGCCGCTGCGATTGCCCGGAGCTTGTCGTCGGTGGGCGCCAGGACGATGCAGCAATCGGCAAGCGGCGGCACTAGCAGATCAGTGAGCTGCCCTAGCGTGGCCTCGTAGTCCAGTGAGTTAGCCAGGCGGGCGGAGGCCTCGGAGAGGATCGCGAGCTGCTGATGGGCCTGGTGCTCGCTCCCACTCCCAGAAAGTCGAGCACGGCCGAGCGCGGGCGTGATGCGCTCTTCGTCGCCAGAGGCCATGTCGGAGTGAAGGGCATCGGCGCGCCCGGTGGATGTGGCGGCTGTCGCGGTGTGGTCGGCGCGAGACGCCAGCTCCGCCCGGAGCTGTTCCAGCTCGGCGATAAGCTGGTCCTTAGTCTTGTCGCGGTCCCTCGTCACCCGCATCCAGGTCCCCTGTCCTAGTGATAGTCCTCCATGCGTATCTCCAAGCATCGTCCGGCCAGCCGCGGCAAGCGCCCTCAGCCAACGCAGATCAGCGTGCGCTGCGGTGGCGCGAGGTACTCCGCGCCCTTTGTCGTCACCAGCACCTCGTCCTCCAAGCCGATATAGCCCCGCTCGGTCGGAACACCCAGTTCCAGGGTATACACGGAATCTGGCTGGAGCGGGCGCTCGGGCGTCTCGCCGTAGCGTGGCCAGCGCGGACCGATCAGCGGTCCGCCGTCATGGCAGGCGCGCCCCACACTGTGGCCGAGCGCGTGCTTGTATTCGGGATATCCGGCGCTCGTCAGCGACTCGCGTGCCAGCGCATCCACCTGCCAGCCCACGGCGCCCGCCCGCAGCCCTGCGCGCCCGGCCTCGATAGCTGTCGCACACGCATCGAAGGCGCGCTGCACGGCCTCTGGCGGCTGCTCCTCACCCGGCTCGCGCAGATACCACATCCGCTGGAGGTCCGAGCGATAGCCCTCGTAGGCGACACCGAAGTCCAGATGCACCAGATCACCGGCGCGCATGGCGTTGTCGGTTGGGCCCGCGTGGCCAGCCTCAGAGCGCGCACCGGCATTGACGGCGGGGCAATGGTCGGCCTCCCACGAGGTATCCAGTCCCAGCCGGCGCAGCTCGCCGTGCAGCAGCGCGGCCACCTCGCGCTCCGTACGCCCCGGCCGCAGGAATGCCGTCACCTCGGTGAAGAGCTCCTCGGTGATCTGGATCGCCTGGCGCATGCGGGCCAGCTCGGTGGGCGTCTTGCGGCTGCGCAGCGCGCCGACGATGGCAGCCGAAGAGCAGAGGCAGCGGACATAAGGAGTGCGTTTGAGGGCATCGCGCAGTTGGAGGTACATGCCGTAGGTCAGGCCGTCGGCGGCCACATCACCCAGTGAGTAATTGATGGCAATCTGGGCGGGATCGAGCGCGCGCAGCACCTCGCGCAGCACGGGCGCGATGCTCTCGTCATAGGTATGCACGTCAGGGTACAGGCCGGTTTGCCGGATCAGCGCCCCCTCGGGGCCGCCCACGATAGCGATACGCCGGCCGCCGCGCGTGATGAGAAACGCGCTTTGCCACGTGACGTCGTGGCCCAAGATCAGCTTGAGAGCGGGGTCGGGGGTCTCAGAGGTCTCGCGGGCAAAGGTTAGCCAGCAGTCCACACCATACTGGTCGAGCAATCCAGTGGCCTGGTCGAGCTTTTCGCGCTGAATGCTGAGGTCCATCCGACACTGCCCCCCCACCGTTGCGGAGCGAGCCACCGCAGCGCCATCGTGCCGCAACATATAAGGCGTGCTACAACTCATTGTAGCACGGCCGTGCCGTGGAACAGTGCGGCGGCCAGCGCAACTTCACACAATCCCGCAGCCTGGCCGCCAGAGATGTCGTACGATCCGTGTGCATTTGCGCGCCGGCAGCCGGCGGTCCCGGCACGTGGCTGCCGGAGCGTTCGGGCGGTATGCTCTAGCGCGCCTGCGGGTTGTGAACCTCGTCGCCGTCGTACTCGATGTACGCGACGTCGCGCACGTAGGGATGGGCGCGCAGCCCCTCGCTGATCTCGGCCTCACGCCCCGGCGCCACCACGGCGAGGAACCCATGCTTGCGTGGGATCAAGCGCATCGGCCGCGCTTGCCGCTTCATCAGCAACCCATGCGCCTGCCCCACCGTGACCCCCTGCCGGAAGAAAACCGCGATCCGCCCTGGCCCCAGCAACGGCGCCTGCTGCACCGCCGTCGGCTGCTCGAAGCGCCCGACGATTGCCTGCGCCGCCTGCTCGGCCTGGTCGTGCAGCCGCTGAAGCGCCGGCCGTGCACGGTCTGTCAGACCGCGCGCTGATTTCGCCAGCCGGCCGAATGCGTCACCCAACCGCGACTGAGGCTCCGGCGCATAGGCTGGGACTGGGTGCGTGCCGCTCGCCATCGCCTCGTGCTGGTGGCGCAACCCACCACGCAGACCTGGCAGCAGATCTCCCCACCACTGGCGCACAATCTCAGCGACCGGGCGCTGGTCGCCCGGTACGCGTTGTCCCTCGCCGTGGGCCTCGATCTGCTCGCGCAGCCGCTGGAAGCGCTGCATGCGCGGGTCGGGCAGAGCCGCGGGTGATACCCCTGGAGGGGGAGGCACCGGCGCCTTGCCAGCCGGCGAGGCGAGCTGTGGGCCGGGGTGGCCGCGCTGGAAGGCCGGACTGCTCGGCACGCCCAACTCTCTGCGCGACGGCGGCTCGAAGCGGCGCACGCCCGGAACGTCAGCCAGGCGCGGACCTACGGGTCGGCCCGCGGGAGGAGCAGCCCAATCTGGCCCGCCCGGAACCGGCGTGCTCTGCGCGTCCTGCCGTCGCCGCGGCGGTAGGTAGATCGTCGGCTGATCCGCCAGGGCCCACTCCTCCTCAGGATCCACCTCGTCGGCGATATCATCCGCGGAGTCGTCAAGCGCGCTGAACGCATCGAGCTCGTTGAACGCATCGAGCTCGTCGAACTCGTCGAACTCGTCACCTTCCTCCCCGGCGCCACGCCTTTCGACATTGGCGTCGGCGTGTGGCGGCGTCGCGTCGGCCTCAGTGGGCCGCTTGAGCATCGCGGAGAGCGTACGCGGGCGCGGGGTGGCCTGGGCGATCACCGTCGGAAGGTCGTCTTCCTCAGCATCTTCCTCAGCATCCTCTTCCGCGCCATCGTCAGCCTCATCCGCGGTCCAGTCCCCATCCGCACTTCGCGCCTCGGCAGTGGCCGGCGCGGAGTCAGGGGTGAGTGGCGGGGGCAGCTCCTCGCGTGGCGTCTGGGGCGCGCGGACGGCCGGCGTCGCGGCGACCGTGGGCGCCAATCCCTCGTCTGTCTCGTCGAAGGCATTCTCGTCCAGCAGCGCATCATCCGCCGTATCCGCTGGCGCGTCCACCGAATCCGCTAAAGCGTCGGCTCCAGACGCTCCATCACCATCCATCACTGGCAGCTCAGCCGTTGCGCGCCCAAGAGCCGCGATCTCCTGGCGGGTCGCCGTCTCATCCTCCGCCATTGCGGCATCGGTGGCGCTCCCCTGGATCGCCTTCGCTTTCGGGTTTGTCGTCATACACTTGCCCCCACTGCTCCGCGCTGCGCCGCTCCGCACTTCTGCTGGCGTGCGCTGGCCAGCCCTCCCGCAACCGGCCGCCGCCATACCACCCGCACACCCCACACCCGCACACAAGCATACTCCGTGCGCGCATCCCCGCGCCCGTCCGCAAACATCCCTCCGGCCGCATCCCTTCGGACTCCGTGGCCTGTCCTGGCTTCCCTGCCTCGTGGGAAGAATGTGCTAGCTACGGTGCGCGCTGCAGATACTCCTCGATCAGGCGCGTGGCTTGGCGCGCGATGCCTGGCCGCAGCGCGTAGAACGTCATCCGGTCGCGGTCGTAGAGCGTGACGAAGCCGTTCGCCCGCAGCCGCACCATATGGTGCTTGGTCGTCGCCTTGGTCAGCCCCAGCTTCTCCGCCAGCTCCGTCAGATACATCTCGCGCTCGCACAGCAGCCGCAGGATGCGCAGCCGCGTGCTATCGCCGAGCGTCTCGAAGTAGCGCAGAATCTCCTCCCCCGGCGCGCGCGGGTCCGCCTGGCGCTGCTCCTCCTCCAGGATTGTCGCCTCCACCGGCAGGCAGAACGTCAGCGTGCCGTGCCAGAAGTGATAGTAGACGGCCGGGCGCGCGAAATAGCTCGGCGCGAAAACGATCTTGCGCAGGCTCGCCGGCCGCTGCCACTCCACACCGCGCATCGCCATCTGCACGAAGCGCTCAGGCGGCATCTCGGCGCGCTGGCGGGTCAGCAGCTCCGCCTCCCGCCGGATCAGCGGCAACACAAGCGCGCGCTCCGGCGCGAAGACCGCCGTATCCCACACGCGCAGCGCCGCCAGCAGGTCGCGCCGCGTGCTCTCAGGGTCCTCCAGCAGCGCCAGCAGCGTCGGCCCGACCTCCTCGCCGTAGCGTGCCGCCAGTCGCTCGCGCGCCGCATGGGCCTCGCGTTTCCCTTGCTGCTGGTCGAGCGCCGCGTGCAAGTCAGCGCGCCAATCGTCGTCCAGTCCCTCCTGGTCGAGCAGCGTCTCCAGCACCTGCTCGATCGGCGCCGTCTCAAGCAAGCCGAGAAAATCCTCGACATCGCGCGGCTTGGGCGCCAGTGCCACCAGCGATAGCAGCGTCGCGTGCAGCGATCCCGGCACCGCCCCACCAAAGCAGCGGTCCAACAGCCCCAGCGCGTGTGGATCGGCTTCCGCACACCGCCCCCGCGCCTGTGCGATCCACTCGCGGCCAACATCGTAATCCGTGTAGTCCTGCTCCGGCGAGGCGACACAGACGTGTACGCTCAGCAGAAAGTCGAAGGCGGCCCCATCAGAGATCTCCACCTCTGGGCGCCGCGCCCGCCGCAGATCCACCGCCCGCGGCGGTGTCGGCCGCCCATCCTCGGCAGTGGTCATCCGGCCGTTCTCCGCCTTGTCCATATGCTCACCGTCCCGCTTCCACCGGCGCCCGCCGGGCCTGATCCCTCGCCCGCCGCCATTGCGCGCTTGCGACCTCGCCGCGTCGCTGCTCATTCTATCGTGCCTGCGCTTCGGCGTCGAGAGAGGCGAGAGACACAGATCCGGAGAGCGAATGCGCGCCTGGATGGCCCGTCAACCGCCGAGTCGGTGCACGGCGCCAGCTGACGCCGCCGTGTGCCTGGCCTCCGCCATACCGCGCGATTCTCCGCCCCTTCTCCGTCTGCCGCATCCCTCTCTCCCTCTCTGTGCCCTCTGTGTTCTCCCTGTAAACTCTGTATACTCTCTCCTCCGTTTCCTCTGTTTCCTCTGCGGTGAAATCTCTCCGTCTGCTCAGAGTCCGGCCAGCCCCGGATGCGTCGGGAGCGTCCCCTCCTGGGCCTTCTGCAATGCGACGGCGCTGTTGACCAGTCCGATATGGGTGAACGCCTGCGGGTAGTTGCCCAGCGCGAGGCCGGTCGCCGGGTCCACCTCCTCCGAGAAGAGGCCGAGCGGACTGGCGAACTGCAGCAGCGCCTCGAAGCGCTCGCGCGCTTCTTCCACCTGCCCCAGATGGCACAGATTCTCCACCAGCCAAAAGGCGCAGGCCAGGAACGTGCCCTCTGCACCGGGCAGCCCGTCGGCAGGGTTGATCTCGCTTTCCGTGATGCCGCCGCCCGTGGCCGCGTGGCCAGCAGTGATGCCATCACTCGCCAGACGATAGCGATAGACGAGGCCGTGCGGTCCGGAGAGATAGCGCTGTGTCGCGGCTACCGTCCCGGCGATGCGTGAGTCCTCCCATGGCAGAAAGTCCACCATCCCCATGCGCAGATTCGCCGCATCGAGCACGCGAGAGCCATAGACCTGTACGAAGCTCTCCAGTTGCGGATCGTAGCCGTGCGTCACGACATCGTTGACAATTGCCAGCTGCGCCGTCTCCCAGCGCAGCTTCTCGACGTGATGCCCCTGCCGCTCGGCCAGGCGGCAGGCCCGGTCGAGCGCTACCCAGCACATCACCCGTGAGTACACAAACGCGCCCGGCTCGCCGCGCACCTCCCAGATGCCACGATCCGGCTCCTGCCAGTGTCCCGCCACATACTCCGCCACCACATGCGAGAGCGTGCGCAGATCGCGCTTGCTGCGGCCCGCGAGCCGCGTGAAGCCCTCGTGCTCCTCATATTGGTACGCCGCATCGAGCAGCTCGCCATACACGTCGAGCTGCCGCTGCATCGCCGCGCCATTGCCCACACGCACCGGCCGCGAGCCTTGATAGCCTTCCAGATGCCCCAGATCGCGCTCCTCTAGCGGCACGCCGATCTCGCCGCGGATGCCGTACATGATGCGCAAATCGGCTCCGGATTGGATTTGCAGGTCGTTGAGAAAGTGAAAGTAGTCGCGTGCCTCGCCCAGATAGCCGAGCCGCACCAACGCGCCGAGGGTGAAGGCCGAGTCGCGCAGCCACGTGTACCGGTAGTCCCAGTTCCGCACACCGCCGATCTGCTCCGGCAGCGAGGTGGTCGGCGCGGCGACGATCGCCCCTGTCGGCTCGAAGGTGCAGAGCTTGAGCGCCAGCGCCGAGCGGATTATCGCGTATTGATAGGTGCCGTCGTAGCGGCAGCTTGCCGCCCACTCACGCCAATACAAGCGCGTCTCGTCGAGGTCGCGCTCGAAAGGATGCGCCGTCAGCTGCGTCAGCAGCGTCGCCGCCTCGGCAAGCGTGCGCGCATAGTTGACCGCCGCCACCAGTCCCTGCCCAGCGTGCAGCCGCAGCCGCACACGCAGCGTGTCGCCCGCGCGCTCGAGCCGAATCGGCGGCTCATCGCCACCCGCGCCGCGCTGCTCGCGCGCGATGAAGACCAGATAGCGCTCGCCCGCGCGCAGGATCGCGCCAACCATACCGGAAGGCAGCGCCCGCTGGGCAATCTCCGGCTCCACGCGTGCAAAGTCGAAGGTGGCTCGCAGCGTCAGCTCTACCTCGACGCTCCCCTCCAGGCAGGTTGCTATCCGCGCGATGCGGTGCGCCGCCGCCACATCATTGACGGTCTGAAGCTCCAGCTGCTCCCTCGGCGTCATCGGCCGTCGACGCAGCAAGCCACCCAGGCGCCACCGCCCGGAGCGGGCTTCGTCGGCCCGCTTGCGGATCGGCATGAAGTCTACCAGCCGCAGACGCCCACCTGCCCCACGGAAGGTCGTCTCGAGGATATTAGTATTGGGCAGGTAGGTCATCGAGGCCTCGGTCTCGCCGACCGGACTGATGCGAAAGAAACCGCCGCGTTCGGCATCTAGCAATCGCAGAAAGACGGCGGGACTATCAAAGTGCGGCAGGCAGAGCCAATCAATCGAGCCGTTGGGCGCCACCAGTGCTGCCGTGCGGCAATCGCCGATCGCGCCGTATTGCGCCACCGGCCAGTAGCGCGGCTCGGCCCCGTTGCCGACCGTCGCCCGCACGTATCCCTGGAGCTGCTGCATCGTCTGTCACCTCGACTTCATCGCGACGTGGTTGCGGGTCGGCCTTTCAAGGCTCACTGAAGCAAATACCGTGCGCGATGACAGCATAGGGGAGAACTCTATCACCCTGCGAGCAGTGTACATCCTGCCGCAAGCCCACGCGGTCTGCCTGGCGACAATGGCCTGGTGTGGATAGAGCACATGGAGGCTAGGCGCTCGAATGGCCTGCGAAGACGCTGCCGCGCTCGCGCAATGCCTGCACATCTGCTGCGGTCTATGCTCCTCGCTCAACCGCCAGGCCAGCAGCCACTGGTCCGGCACACTAGACTGGCTCTTCTACGAGCACATTGACTCGAAGACGACGCCCATCACGCTCGCGCCAGAGCCGGACCAGTGCGCCGCACAATCAGCAGGAACCGCTACCAGCCGGCACGCGGCACACAGCTTCCGTAGGGAGTGGTGGCGGCCACCACTTGCACATCTCGCGCTGGCTGGGTAGCATAGGCCTGCGCACGGTGCAACCGATTCTGGAGTGCGGCGCGAGAACCAGAGGCCAGAAGATCGCATCCGGCCTCCTTCTCACCAACCGCTGTGTCTCCACGTCCGCTGTGAGTCTATCCGACATACGCCATCTGGGAGGCGGAACTCATTATGGGCATCATCGCGCGTTACGTACGCTGGCTCGGCCACGACGCGGGTGGCAGTCTGCCGCCGGTGGACGTGCTGGCCGGGCTGCTAGCTGAAGGCAGCGGCCGAAGCGCGAACGATGGTAGGGCGGATAGCAGTGGCGGGGTTCTCGTCTTCGTCCCGCCGCAATGGCTCGGCGATTGGGAATCCGGCCACCCACTGCCCCCTGGTTACCAGTACGTGTGGCGTGCGCCACGTGCATGCCTCCAGCCGCTCGACGGTCCACCCCGCTCCTCACCGTACCGCCCGCCGGCACTGCCTCCGGCCGCCATCGGCTCCTCCACACGTCGCCGCGCACCGGCGCGCGCGCGCCGCGGATAGCCAGTATGCGCTTGTCCTCGCGCCGCAACTCGCCTCGCTCGCCTGCGAGCGGACCCTTCGCCGCCGACAGATCCCGCGGCCCGCTCCCATTCGAGTTCGCCGACTCCAGCAGCGCCGTGCTGCGCGTGCTGGATCCGCGCGAGACCGAGGTGCGCCTCTTCCCCACACGCTCGCGCGTCGCACTCTTCCTCAACGGCGGCTACGCCTGCGCCGTCGCCGGCCAGCTCTTCACCCTGGGCCGCTCGCTCGACAATAGCGCCGTGCTGCTTGACCCAGCCGTCTCGCGCGAGCACGCGTACTTCCTGCACGAGAACGCGAGCTGGCGAGCCGTCAACGTCTCGGCGCACGCGCCAGTATGGATCGGCGGGCGGCGCCTGGCGACCGGCGAGGATACCCTGCTGATGCCTGGCGATGTGCTGCAACTCGGCCAGAGCGCCATCCAGTTCCTGGCGCCGCTGCCTGCCTCCACAACCGGCGTGCGCGCGCCGAATGACATTGCCCGCGGCACAACTGTCGTCGCGCCGGATAGGTACGAGCAGGCCCCTATGGACGCTGACCCGTCGGCCACGGCGAGTGACGGGAGAAAAGAGTCGGGTACGCACGTCTTCGGACTGGGAGTGACGCTCGAGTTCGCGCTGCGCCAACGGCCGGGCGCCCGCGCCGTTGGCGCAGCCGCCGCTGTGGCGCTCGGCCTGGCGCTGGCCTGCGCAATTGTCACGCTTGGTGCCGCCTCGCTGATTGGCGCGGGTGCGCTGGCCGCTTACGGCCTGGGTCGTGTGCTGGCCGCGCTCGCCATCCCACTCGCCCCCGCCCTTGGCGCCGGTCTGCTGGTCGCCCTGCTGGATCGCTACGAGCGTGAGCCACCGCTGGTGCTGCTGGGTGCGTTTCTGTGGGGCGCGCTGATCGCCATCCCCCCGGCCCTGCTCGCCGAGCGCGCCATCACCCACCTCCTGCTCTCCGGCGTCACTGCCGCGGGGCTGCCCGCAGATCTCACCCGCGCCCTCATCCGCGCGCTCAGTGCTGGGCTGGTCGAAGAATCCGTCAAAGGCGCCGGGCTGCTCCTGTTGCTGCTCGCCATCCGCGACGAGTTCGATAACCTGACCGACGGCGTGCTCTACGGCCTGCTAATCGGCGCCGGCTTCGCCCTGGTGGAGAACTACGCCTACTTCGCGCAAAGCCCGCGCGGTGATCTGCCGTTCCTGATCGCCGGCCGGGTGTGCCTTGGCTGGCTCAGCCACTCCACGTTCACGGGACTCTTCGGCGCCGGCCTCGGCTTCGCCCGCGAGACACACAGCCGCCCAACACGCTGGCTGCTGCCGCTGCTCGGCTTCTGCGGCGCCGTGCTGTGCCATACCGCGTTCGACTTTGCCACGTATGCCGCCGACGCCTCCGACGCCGCGCGGGCCGTCTCTTCGCCTGCGCTGCTAGTGGGCGGCGCGCTGGCGCTGACCTATCTGCCACTCTTTGCCGAGCAAGCTGTGCTGCTGGCGCTCCTGGTTGCCGCCCTGCGCCGTGAGGCTGCCATCATCCGCGAGTATCTGGCCGGCGAAGTCTGCGCCGGCAGTGTCACCCCGGATGAATACGCGCTGCTGCAGCATGCCACACTGCGCGCCCGTGCTGAGCGCCGGCTGCTCTTTGCGCTTGGCTTGCGCCCGTATCTGACCGCCCGCGCGCTGCACCAGACCGCCATCGGCCTCGCCTTCCGCGCCTGGCACGTCGCCAGCGGTGATCCCGCCAAAGCCGGCACGCTCCAACCAGAAGACGCCTACCTTGCGCGCCTCATCCGCCTGCGCGCCTCGCTCGTCCGCCAGCTCGCGGCCTACAGCGACGGCGCTGCCCTGCGGTGAGGAAGCCTACTGCGCGGCCAGCACCGCCGTGAGCTGTCCATCCGTCGTCCGCACGCCAGTCACGCTGTAGTGCGTGTTGCCTACCTGAAGTATATCAGCCAGCGTGGCCAGTCGAGCATTCAATGCCTGCTCCAATGCGGCATCTACTGGCGGAGGCAGCGGCAGCCCACCCACTGTTGCCTGTGTCACGTGGAACGAGACACGCCCGCCACTCGCCGCGAGCTGCCCGGTCACGCTCAGCTCGCGGGCCGGCAGCAACCCCGCCGGGCTCGTCGTTCCGGTCATCGTCATCACGTTGCCCGCCTGCACACGGACCCGCACGTTCGAGACGCTGAAGGGCAACTGGCCCTGCGCCAGACCGCCCGCGGCGAGCTGCGAGAGGAATGCGTCGTCCACCGTCAGCGTCGCATCGCCAGCGGCCCGCGGAGCCGCCGGCATGGCTGGCCCCGGCACCCACAGCACCTGCACCAGCAGCGTCAGCCCGGCGCCGACGAGCAGGCCAGCGAGCAACACGGCGACCGGTACCCCCCAGCATCCCCGCCGCTCGCGCTCCCGCTCGACGCCCTCCGGCACATACCACTCGGCCACCAGGCTTCTCCTTCTCTGCCGGCTCGGCTGGCCGCCCCCGCCGTCAGCCGCGACTCGCCGCCCTGCAAAGCGTACCATTGCACGTCGGCTGCCAGGGTCACCGCAGCGAAATGATGTGCAATATGCACAAAATTGACCCGAAGAAGTCGGGCATGTCTGCCGTACACATCGTGCGCCGCGCGCTGTATTCTTATTTGAGAGACGGTTTTGTTGTGCAGTGTGGACAAGTCACGCCGCCAACACCTATTCCTCTGGACGGAGCAGCGAGCATGACAATGACAGCCGACGACGTGCTGCGGATGATCCAAGAGCGTGGCATCCGCATGGTGGACTTCAAGTTTACCGACGTCCCTGGCACCTGGCAGCACTTCTCAACCCCCGCGCGCAACCTCGACGCCGAGCTCTTCGCCGAAGGCATCGGGTTCGACGGCTCCTCCGTCCGAGGCTTCCAGCAGATCAACGAGAGCGATATGCTGCTGGTCCCCGACCCCAGCACCGCCATCCTCGATCCCTTCACCACCGAGCCAACCCTCAGCCTCGTCTGCGATGTCACGCAACCCGGCTCCCGGCGCGATCCCTACACCCGCGACCCGCGCTATATCGCCCGCAAGGCCGAGGACTATCTCGCCAAGAGCGGCATCGCCGATACCGCCTACTTCGGCCCCGAAGCTGAGTTCTTCGTCTTCGACGACGTGAAGTATCGCTCCAGCCAGAACGAGCAATGGGCGGTCGTGGATAGCGACGAGGCGCACTGGAACTCCGGCCGCAACGGCGATGGCAACGGCAGCGCCTTCAACCTCGGCCATCGCATGCGTCCCAAGGAGGGCTACTTCCCCGTCGCCCCCAACGACACGCTGCAAGACCTGCGCACGGCGATGGTGCTGATGATGGAGGATTGCGGTATCCACGTCGAGGCTCAGCACCACGAGGTCGCCGCCGGCGGGCAATGCGAGATTGACATGCGCTTTGACTCGCTGCTAAGCATGGCCGACAAGGTGATGCTCTACAAGTACATCGTCAAGAACGTCGCGCGGCGTGCCGGCAAGACCGTCACCTTCATGCCCAAGCCGATCTACGGCGACAACGGCTCGGGCATGCACGTCCACATGAGTCTGTGGCAGGGTGGCACCCCGCTCTTCGCCGACGAAGAGGGCTACGCCGGCATCTCCGAGATGGCGCGCTTCTTCATCGGCGGGCTGCTGACTCACGCGCCGGCGGTGCTCGCGCTGGCCGCCCCCACCACCAACAGCTACCGCCGGCTGGTGCCCGGTTACGAGGCGCCGGTGAATCTGGTGTTCTCGCAGCGCAACCGCTCGGCCGCCGTGCGCATCCCGATGTACTCCGATCACGCGAAGGCCAAGCGTGTCGAGTTCCGCCCGCCGGACCCCACCTGCAACCCCTACCTCACCTTCTCCGCGCTGCTGATGGCCGGCCTGGACGGCATCCGCCGCGAGATCGCGCCCGAGGCGCATGGCTTCGGCCCGATTGATCGCAACATCTACGAGATGTGCGCCGAGGAGAAGCGCGAGATCAAGTCGGTGCCGGGCTCGCTAGACGACGCGCTCAGTGCGCTTGAGCTGGACCACGAGTTCCTCTTGCAGGGCGACGTGTTTACCAGCGACCTGCTGGAGAAGTACGTCGAGATGAAGCGCGAGCAGTCCGCCGAGGTGCGCCTGCGCCCGTCGCCGCAGGAGTTCGCGCTCTACTACGACGCATAGGCAAGACAGCGAGAGCGTGCCGTTCTGGCACGGGCGTCTTGCGGCCGCCCCCTGGTCGCGCGCCGCATCTATCACCGTAGCGTTCGCGAGGGGTGTGTCCCGTTCTGTGCGGGTGCACCCCTTGCTACGTGTCGCGCACGAGCTCGATGCCCTTGTGGAGGTCAGTGGGTGGACCCATACGCCACGCTTGTCCTGGGTTCTGTGAGCCTGGGGCTTGCGCTTGCCGCGCCCATTGGCCCCATCGGCGCAGCCGCCATTCGCAACGGCCTGACCCACGGCAGCCGCGCAACATTCCTGCTCGGCCTGGGCGCCACACTCTCCGATCTCGTCTATATCGTATCGGCCTATATCGGCATCACGCCCCTGCTCATCCGCATACCCTGGGTCTTTCCGCTGCTGTACGTGGTGGGCGCGGCCATCCTCGCCCGCATGGGATGGAGCACCATCCGCGAGGCAATCCGGCAGGCGCCAGCAGCGCTCTCCACCGAACCCGCCGCCATATCCGCGGGCGAAGAAGTGCGCAAGTCTGGAGAGTCCTCCCCAGCGGCAAGCACGAGCAACTGGCGGCGGAGCCCGCTGCTCCTCGGCTTCGCGCTGGGCACGGTGAATCCGGTGGCCATCGCCACGTGGATGTCGTTCGGCGTCGCCTTTATCGCCGCCAACCTGCTCCGCCTCCCAACCATCAAGGCGCTTGGCGTCATCGTGAGCATTTCGCTCGGTAGCGCGCTCTGGTTCGTCATTCTGGCGGGGCTGATCGGCCTTGCACGCGTGTCCCTGAAGCGATTGCCAGCGCTGCTGCGCGCGATCGCCTTTCTCTCCGGCGTCTCGTTGCTCGGTTTCGCGCTGACGTTCGTCTGGCG
>DASUBU010000072.1:0-30330 GCA_035763125.1 Ktedonobacterales bacterium | reverse complement strand
ACGAGTTGATCGTGCGGGGAAGTCTCGAGCAACGAAAGTTCATCGCTTTCTACCTGAAAGGTGGGCGGATCCTCGCAACCGTTGGAATGAACCGCGGGAAGGACGTGCATCAGTCGATGGGTCTGATTAAAGCCGGGATCATGGTGGACGTTGCCCGCTTGCGCGATGAGGCCATTCAGGTGCGCGACCTGGCGTCGGGCTAGCGCGCGGACGCGGTAGAGGATTCTCGCTCCTTGGGAGCCGAGTCTGTGTTAGATCGTGCCCGGGAACAGCGCGAGCACGGCGGGACGGCATGCGCCCCGCCGGCCGAGGAGGCGCGCGGCGGCCCGGAGCATGGACCCGGCGCGGGACCTCACCCAAGGGCGAGGGGAAGACTAGCCCCGCCACTCACCCCGATGACGGGCGCCCGCACCATCTCCGCGCTATACTTGCGGATGGCCCACCCACGTTGGGGGTCGCCCGGGCGCTGCGATGGGGCCGCCCCGGCGCGGCTATCGGCCTCGCCGGCCTCGCGGGCATCCGGACCTTCACGTGGGCGGAGAGTATCCGGCAACGGACAGACTGGCCAGGGGAAGCCCTCCGGCCAGCCAAGGCGCAGGCCCACGGGAGGACGAAACCATGGCAGAGCCAACTCTGTATGAGCGACTGGGTGGCATCTTCGCCATCGCGGCCGTCAGCGACGACTTCAGCGAACGAGTAGTGAAGAACCCAAAGATCGTCAATGCGAACCCCGACTTGCACGAATGGCACACCGTGACGTACCACACGCGGCTGCCGGGTCTCAAGTGGCTACGCGCCTTGTGGCTCGCCTCGGTAGCGGGGGGGCCATTCGAGTACACCGGCCGGGAGATGCGCGATGCGCATTTCGACCTGAAAATCCCACCCGACGTGTTCGACGAAGTTGCTGCGGAACTTGCCAACGCTCTTGATGATTTCAAGGTGCCTGAGCGCGAGAAGGGGGAAGTGTTGGCCGCCTTCGCCGGAGAGAAGGGTGAAGTGACGGCCGGTTCTCAGCCTGGGGCGGTCAATTGGCGCCGTTGGCGTTGAGCCAAGCGTGATGCCGAATCGCGACTAAGCTCGACTCCCACCAGGTGGAAGAAGAGAGCGTCTCGACACCATCTGGCGCGGGAAACGGTCGCATGTCGACTCCGGCGGCACGGCGGAGCTGGTGCGAGGATGACGCTGGCGATCGCCGCCGCCGGGTTCGGCCCGCCCGGCGGCGCGGCACACGTTGCGGCACACGACGGGGAGCTGTACCCGACAGACGTCAGGATGCCTCCGCCGCGCACTGCTGAACCCGCCGCCTTCGTTCGGGCTTCGGGTCACGCACCTGGTTGCGAGAGCGACAGCACCCGCCTCCGATGCACCGGTCAACCGGCGGCCATACAGCAGGGCAGTCGGTACATCGGCGGAGCGTGTGCGCGGACGGGTGTCTCACCGTGATCGCCCCGACGCCTCCTCGCGGCGGGAAGCGCCACAGGCACAGACAGGGGCATGCCGTGACGCTGGACTGAGCCGGCTGGCAGGCAGGAGGTCAAGATGCCCCCGCTCTCGTTCTCGGGGTTGGTACTGGTGGCAGGCGTGGCGTTCCTCGCCCCGCTCCTGACTGAGCTCACCCGCGCGCGCCGGCTCCCCTCGGTGGTCATCGAGATCGTCGCGGGTATTCTCCTTGGCCCGTCCGTGCTGAACTGGGTCCACGTGGATATTCCGCTCCAGGTGCTATCACTCCTTGGCCTGGCTTTCCTGCTGTTCCTGTCCGGCCTGGAGGTGGAGTTCGAACAGCTCAGGGGATCGCTGCTCAGGGTGATCGGCGTCAGCTTCCTCGCGTCGTTCCTCCTGGCGCTCGCAGTCGGCTTCGGCTTTCAGGCCATCGGGCTGGTGCAGTCACCGTTACTCGTCGCGATCATCCTCGTGGCGACTTCGCTGGGTGTCGTCGTCCCGCTGCTGAAGGACAGCGGCGAGAGCATGTCACGGTTCGGGCAGCTCGTCATCGGGGCGGCATCGCTCGCCGAGTTCGGTCCGATCATCCTGTTGTCACTCTTCTTCTCGCGTGCGGCTGCCGGCCTTGGGACACAGGTGGTCCTTCTCGCCATCTTCGCCGCGCTCACCGCCGTCGCCGGCCTCGCCGTGTTCCAGGCCGAACGTTCGGCCCGGCTGGCGGTTGCGTTGCGCCGTCTGCAAGACACGACCGCCCAGATCCGCATCCGTGGCGCTTTCCTGCTGCTGGCCACAGTGGTCGCGCTGGCTGAGACGCTCGGGTTGGAAGTCATTCTCGGCGCCTTCGCGGCGGGAGTGATCCTGCGTTTCATCGATCAGGACAAGCTGCTGATGCACCCGCAGTTCCGCCAGAAGCTCGAGGGGGTTGGGTTCGGCGTGTTCATTCCAGTGTTCTTTGTCACCAGTGGCGTCCAGTTCGACCTGCGCGACTTGGTCACAAGTCCTTCGGCGCTCACGCGGGTGCCGCTCTTCCTCCTCGCGCTCCTCGTGATCCGGGGTGCCCCGGCCCTGCTCTACCGGTGGCAGGTGGGCATGCGCCGCGCCGTGGTCGCGGGATTGCTCCAGGCCATCTCCCTGCCGTTCATTGTGGCGGCGGTCCAGATCGGCCTCGCGCTTGGGCTGCTCACGCAGACGACTGGCGCGGCGCTGGTGGCGGCGGGGCTGCTGTCCGTCGTGATCTTCCCTATCAGCGCCAGCGCGCTCATGCCCAGTGGCCTACCCACTCCGAGAGTGGCGGCGGTCGAGTCTCGCTAACCCATAGTCCCTGCGGAGGTGGAGCGTTTGCGCCAGTATCACCTGCGCGGCCGTGCGCAGTGCGCACGAAACTCGTCGCCGCTGGACCCACACAGAAACGGAGTAGGAGTAAGCCATGTCGAAGCGAGCCCATGAACCTGCACCTGCAGGTTGCAGGTGCAACATGTCCAATAGATCTTGAGGCTGGGTGGTCGAGCGGGACTTCGCGTGGAGCGCGCGCTTCTGCCGCCTCGTCTGCGATTACGAGCGGCTGCCAACGGTGCTGGCCGGCCTGCACTTCGTCGTCTTCGCCTATCTGATGTTCGCGCAGTTGCTTCATTTCATCTCAAGTCCCTAATAGGCTCTAAGCTCCGCAGCGACTTCGTCGAACATGGCGGGTGAGATCTGCAGGTCGAAACGTGCATCGCGCAGCTCTCTGCCGGTGTATTAAAACGGGCCTCCCGCTAAGGAGGCGAGCCACAAGGTGCGTAACCACTTGAGGCCCGGCAGCCGCCCGGTGTACGTGACGGTGTGCCATTCGTGCAGCTCGGGATTCGCTCCGGTGATCTTGGGGTTCTTCAGCAGGCGGTCGCTGAAGTCGTCGCTGACGGCCGCGATGGCGAAGATGCCCCCCAGACGTTCATACAGCGCCGGCTCTGCCATGGTTTCGTCCTCCCGTGGGCCTGCGCCTTGGCTGGCCGGAGGACTCTCCGTGGCCAGTCCTGCTATTGGATACCTTTCACCCTTGCGAGACCTAGCGTAGTCCCGCGATTAGGCATACGGTGGCGAGTAACAGCCTGGCCAGGCGCTGGAGGCTTACGGCTGCGAACCCGAGCGCCTCTCCACCTGAGGCCCTCTCTCCTGTCCTTGCGCTCGTGATCCTGACCCTGAGCCGCGCCGGAGCGCGGGCGTTAGGGTGGTCTGACGCCCGCAAGGACAACCCCAACATCCGCGCCAGAATCACTCTGAGGGCCCCTACTGCGTCGCGATGGCGGCGCGGTTGCCGCGGAGCACGTACTTCTGGATCTTGCCGGTCGCTGTCTTGGGCAGCTCGGCCACGAAGTGGAAGCCGCGCGGCACCTTGAAGTGCGCCATGTTGTCGCGCACGAACTGGCGCAGCTCCTCTTCGGTGGCGCTGGCGCCGGGCTTGAGCACGACGAAGGCGTGCGGTGACTCGCCCCATTGCTCGTCGGGCAGGCCGACCACCGCGACCTCCTGCACCGCCGGATGCCGCAGCAGCACGCCCTCCACCTCGATGGACGAGATGTTCTCACCGCCACTGATGATCACATCCTTGATGCGGTCGCGGATCTCAACATAGCCATCGGGCTGGACCACCGCCGCGTCGCCGGAGTGGAACCAGCCGCCGGCATAGGCCTTCGCGGTCGCCTCCGGGTCGTTGTAGTAGCCCTTCATCATCGCGTTGCCGCGCGCCACGATCTCGCCCATTGTCTGGCCGTCGTGCGGCACCTCGTTGCCGTGCTCGTCCACCACCATCAGCTCGCCCGAGGTCACCAGCTCGACCCCCTGCCGCGCCTTGACCTTCGCGCGCTCGGCCGCTGGCAGCCCCTCGTGCTCAGGCAGCGGCTCACAGACCGTGATGAACGGCGACGTCTCGGTCAGGCCGTAGACGTGGGTGATCTCCCAGCCTAGCTCGCCCTCGACGCGCTCGATGGTCGCCGCGGCGGGTGGCGCCCCGGCCGTCAGCACGCGCAGCCCTGGCCTTGCGCTCTTACGCAGCTCTTCGGGGCTATTGGCGATACTGATCAGCACCGTCGGCGCGGCGCAGAGCATCGTGCCCTTCTCCTCGTTGATCAGCGAGAAGATGCGTGGCGGCTCGACCCGCCGCAGGCAGAGATGCGCCCCACCCACCGCCGTCACCGTCCAGACGAAGGTCCAACCGTTGGCGTGGAACATCGGCAGCGTCCACACGTAGCGGTCGCCGGGGGTCATGTGGACGTGAATCAGCGTGCCCACGACGTTGATGTAGGCGTTGCGGTGGGTGATCATCACTCCCTTGGGGCGCGAGGTGGTGCCGCTCGTGTAGTTGATTGTCAGCAGGTCGTGCTCGGTGATCTCTGGCCGCGTGAAATCCGCTGACGCCTGCGCGATCAACTGCTCGTAGCCGAGCCAGCCCGGCCGCTCGCCCTCTAGCGCGACGAAGCGCTCGACGTTGGGAAGCTGATCGCGGATGCTATCCACCGCTTCCAGATACTCATCGTGGGCGCAGACGACTTTGGCGCCGGAGTGGCCGATGATGTAGGCGAAGTCGTCGGGGGTCAGGCGATAGTTGATTGGCACCAGCACTGCGCCGATCTGCGGCACGGCATAGAACGACTCGAGCTGCGCATGGGTGTTGGGGGCGATGTATGCGACGCGGTCGCCCTGCCCCACGCCAAGCTGCTGCAGCGCGGCGGACCAGCGATCGCAGCGCTGGCCGAGCTGCTCGTAGGTCAGGCGCAGGTCGCTATCCACGACGGCCTCGCGGTCGGGATAGAGGCGCCGGCTGCGGCGCAGGAAGTCGAGCGGCGTGAGGGGAGTCTCCATGCGGTGCCTCCTGGTGGCGGGGAGAACGTTCATCGTGTCTGAGCGGGTAAGACTGATGGGGCAACGGGCGTATCGGGATGGATGCGACGAATCGCACTACGCGACGGGTGCGGACAGAGTGGGTGCCGCGCGGCCTCTTGGATATTGGTATAACACACTCACATCGCGAGGGGAATGCTTCGCGCCCGCGACGGGTGCCGCCCGCCGCTTCGGGGCCACCCGTCCACGCACGCGCACGTGGCCCTGAGTACGCTCGCACACATGCCGACATTGCGGCGAGGCCTGCTTCGCTCGGCGCACGCTTGAGGCAAAGGCAACCTGGCAAGCGGAGGAGATGTGATAGGCTGATAATGGTTGGGTGAAGGAGCGAAGGGAGGCCGACATGCCGTCGTTGCTCGTCAAGCATGCCGCGCTGCTCGTAGCGATGGACGACGCCGATACACGCCTGCCCGATGGCGCCCTATACGTCGAAGACAACGTGATCCGCCAGGTCGGCCCGACCAGCACGCTGCCAGCGTCCGCCGACGTGGTGATGGATGCACGTGAGATGCTCATCCTGCCCGGCCTCGTCAACACGCACCACCACTTCTACCAGACCCTCACGCGCAATCTGCCCGCCGCACAGAACGCCGACCTCTTCACCTGGCTCCAGACGCTCTATCCGATCTGGGCTGGGCTGACGCCAGCGGCGATCGCCGTCAGCACGAAGATCGCGCTAGCCGAGCTGATGCTCTCCGGCTGCACCACCGCCAGCGACCACACCTACATCTGGCCCAACGGCGCGCGGCTCGATGACCAGATTGAGGCGGCACAGGAGATGGGCTTCCGCTTCCACGCCGCGCGCGGCTCGATGTCGGTCGGCGAATCACGAGGCGGCCTGCCACCGGACGCCGTGGTCGAGGATGAGGCCGCTATCTTGCGTGATGCACAGCGGCTGATCCAGCAGTACCACCACGCCGCGCCCTACGCGATGACGCGCATCGTGCTGGCGCCCTGCTCGCCGTTCTCGGTCTCGCCGGAGCTGATGCGCGAGAGCGTGGCGCTGGCTCGCGCCTATCCAGGCGTTCACGCGCACACACATCTGGCCGAGACGCGCGACGAAGCGGCCTACTGTCAGGCTCACTTCGGGAGGACGCCGGTCGAGCTGGCCGAGGATATGGGCTGGGTCGGCCCGGACGTCTGGCACGCGCACGTGGTGCATCCGTCCGAGGATGAGGTTGCGCGGCTGGGCGCCAGCCGAACCGGCATCGCGCACTGCCCCACCTCGAATATGCGCCTGGCCTCCGGCATCGCGCCGCTGAACGCGCTGCGCCGGGCGGGCTCCCGCGTGGGGCTAGGTGTGGATGGCTCGGCGTCGAACGATGGCTCGCATCTGCTGGCCGAGGCGCGCCAGGCGCTGCTGCTGCATCGTGTCACTGGCGATCCGGCGGCGCTCAGCGCGCATGAGGCGCTGTGGCTCGCCACGCGCGGCGGCGCCTCTGTGCTCGGCCGCGACGACATCGGCCAGCTCGCGCCCGGTATGGCGGCGGACTTCGTCGGCTACCGGCTGGATACGCTGGCGCTGGCCGGCGGCGCGGTCCACGATCCGCTGGCTGCGCTGGTCTTCTGCCAGCCACCAAACGTGGAGCTGAGCGTCATCAATGGCGGCGTGCGCGTGCAGGATGGCCAACTGGTGGACGTGGACCTGCCGCCGCTGATCGCGCGGCACAACGCGCTCGCCCGTGCGCTGGTACGCGGCGAGCTTGGCCGCTAGCCCCTTCGTAGCCTGCGCTTCCGCTCGTGAAGGCCCATCATCCCAGGAGCGAACGACTATGGAGCAGTTCGAGCTCATCCTCGTCATCGTCGGGGGATTGCTGCTCCTCAGCGTGCTCGCCAGCCGGCTCTCCAGCCGGCTGGGCGTTCCGGCGCTGCTGGTGTTCTTGCTGATGGGTATGCTCGCCGGCTCGGAAGGGCCTGGCGGCATCTACTTCGACGATGCGCGCCTTGCACAGTCGCTGGGCGTGGTCGCGCTCTCCTTCATCCTCTTCGATGGTGGCCTCGGCACCGGCTGGTCTGTCGTGCGAAGCACCGCGTGGACGGGCATCTCGCTCTCGACGATTGGCGTGCTGGTGACGGCTATACTGGTCGGCCTCGCCGCCATGCCAGTGCTAGGCTTCTCGCTGCTCCAGGGCTTGCTGCTCGGCGCCGTCGTCGCTCCCACTGACGCCGCGGCGGTCTTCTCCGTCCTGCGCGAGAAGCGCTTGCCGCTGAAAGGGCGCGTAGTGCCCTTGCTGGAGCTAGAGTCGGGGCTCAACGACCCGATGGCGGTCTTTCTGACCATCGGCTTCACCGCGCTGCTCACCACTCCAGGGCTTTCCCCCTTCACACTGGTGCCGTTCTTCGTGCAGCAGATGCTGATCGGTGGTGTGGTGGGCATCGCCCTGGGGTTCGGCATGCTGGTGCTGATCGCACGACTGCGCTTCGGGTCTCGCGAGATTCATCCTATTCTGAGCAGCGCGCTGGTGATGGCCACCTACGGCGGGACGGCCCTGCTGGGTGGCAGCGGATTCCTGGCCGTCTATCTGGCCGGGCTCGTGCTTGGCAGCAGCAATCTGCCCCGCAAGGATGCCCTGCTGCGCTTCCACAATGTGATCGCGCTGCTGATGGAGATCGCGATGTTCCTCGCCCTGGGACTGCTGGTCTTCCCATCGCATCTGCTGAGCATCATAGGCGTGGGCCTGCTGATGACACTCGTGCTGCTGGTGGCGCGCCCGGTGAGCGTCTTCGTCTCGTTGCTCGTCTCGCGCTTCAGCGTGGGACAGAAGACGTTCATCGCGTGGGTCGGCCTGCGGGGGGCCGCGCCGATCATCCTCGCCACATTCCCGCTGCTGGCCGGCGTGCCGGGCGCGGGCCTGATCTTCGACCTGGTCTTCTTCATCGTGCTCGTCTCGGTGCTCGCGCAGGGCCTCTCGATTCCGGCGGTTGCCCGCTGGCTGGGGCTGGTCTCCTCAGCGCCCACGCCGCCGGCGGCACCCGTGCCGCCCCCCGAGCCGAAGGGACCAGTCGAGGCGCCCGCCGCGGGGTGACGACGAAGAGTGGCAGACAGCACAGACGAGGCGCCCCATCTTCCGGGCGAGTGGCCCATTGCCACCAGCCGAGAGACAGAGCGCCTTCGGGTGCGAGTGCTCAATTATCGCAAGCGTGATTACGCTACGACGGTTATGGTGCCACGCATGTAGCCAGGTGTGGACATAGGACCATCAAACCCGCTCGTTCCCGTTCCGCAGGGAACGAAGCACTGGAAGGTATACGTGCCCGCCTTCGCCGGCGTGCGGAAACTGAACGTCACCGCCACGTTATTCGCATCGCCAACTGGATCGCCCGGAATCGGCACGTTCAGCTTGAGCTGCGGGATGGTGAAGGTGTGCGAGATGCGTTGTGGATCGAGCGAGGTGTAGGATTTGCCGTCCGCGGTGGCGGCGCCATTGGTCGTTCCCTGCACCTGGAGGAGTGGCGAGCCGGCGGGCAGGGCGTCGTCACCGACGTCGAAGTTGCGGATTGTCACGGTGACGACGGTGTTGGCCGGCAGAGCGGTCGAGCTGCTCGGCATGTAGGCGGGCCAGTCATCAGCCGGGCCGCCGGGCTTGACGGGGAGGATGTCGAGGGTCAAGTGCGTGGTGGTGGCGACTGGCGTCTTCGCAGCGGAAGCACTGCCGCAGGCGGCGAGTACTGCCAGCGCGCCCGCGGCGAGCACGGCGAGCAGAGCGAACCGGCTGAACGTGACGACGAGGCTGGACTTGGCGCGCAAGGCTGAGGTGGCGGGTTCGGTTTCCATGGCGCTTCTCCTGTGAGCGTGTGTGGTCCGTGTGACCTGTGGTGATAACGGTGGTTCTGTCCAGTAGGGAAGAACTCGGATTGGTGAATCCGCACTCGTGTGCAGTTCCTGTCAGCAACAATACCGACCATGCGTCACGCGGCCGTCACGGGGGCAGGAATAACGCTCACAGACGCCACACAGTGCCTCTGGTAGCCTCTACAAGCGGATCACGGCGCTGTCGCCAACGTTCACAGACGCGGCACAGCAGGCCCAGCGCCAGATGCGAGCCGCCCGCATTTCACGCCAGTGCGGCACCGCAGAACGTGAGGCTGCGTGCCGCCAGGCGAGCGATCAGACGAACCCGCGGCATTCTGCGCGTGCAATCGTCCCGGGTCGCGCCCGGCGCCGTAAGTGCGGCGGTCCACTCGCTGACCCCACTCTTCGAGATGGCATTTTCCCTGAGATACCGGCGAGCCAACTGTGACCCCGCTGTAACCAAGACCGCCTATCATAGCTGTATCGGGAGCAGCAGTCGGCGCATGGCCGTTTGCTGTGACCGTCGGCCTGCTGAGGGACCGCGTGAGGAGCATAGAGGCACTCCATGACAACCCGGCAGGAGAGGCCAACTCGCTGGCCTAGAGTGCAGGCGACCTTGATCGTCGTACTGCGCTGCATACGCTGGGGCCTCGTGGCGTGCGGGGTTCTGCTCGGGCTGCTCCTCAGCGGGGCGTTCGCAAGCCTAGCTCCGCCGGAACGCGCCGTGACAACCGATCACATTGTCCTGGATATTCTGCCGGTTAGACCCGGGGGGCCAGCCGAGGACTATGCTGCCTATGTGGCGGCGACCTCCCTCCGCGTGCCGGCGCATCACCTGATTACCATCACCATTCGCAACTTCGATCTTGACGCCACGCCCCTGCCCGCAGGCTCGCCCTACACGCAGGTGCGCGGGACTGCGGACGGCGCCGCCTATGCCAATGGCGTCCCCTATACCGCGCTGGATCGCCGGAGCATCGCCCATACCTTCACTGTTCCAGCGCTGCACCTCAACGTGCCGATCCCCGGCCACGCGCCACCTGGGATGTTCTACGTGACGGTGCAGTTTCACGTCCGGACGGGAGCGGCGGGCGCCTTTGACTGGAGGTGCCACGCTCCCTGCGGCGACGGCCCAGATGGGCTGGAAGGCGCGATGTCCGAGGTCGAATACATGCGGGGCACGCTCTATGTTGAGTCATAGCGGCCAGGTCCGAGGGCAGCGTCATGAAGCGGGTATAAAGCGCGGCAGTGAATCCTGGACACGGCCGGCATAGAGCGATCGAGCGCGCGCGCTGTCTGGCTACTGCTCCGAATCCGAGTCCGTATCGTATCGGCACACCAGGGCTTCGCTTCATGCCATGTCCTCGCCATTCCAAGTGCGGCCGCCACTGTACAGTGCCCAGCGAGCCTATCATACGTACCGCGAGATCGTGAGCGCCGCCAGCAGGCTTAAGCCTACACCCATCAGGCCCGTACGCATGTGTGCTATTGTCCTCATCAGCATGCATTGGAGGCTGCACTATGCCGACGCCCGACCTGATGCTTACCGAGCTGAACGCCATGGACCGCGACGCCTTCAGCGCCGCGCTGGCCGGCCTCTTCGAGGGGCCGCCGTGGATCGTCGCGGCGGCGTGGGATGCGCGCCCCTTCGCCTCGCGCCACGCGCTGCACCACGCGCTCTGCCGCGTGATGGAAGCCGCGCCGGAGGAGCGCAAGGTCGCTTTGATCCGCGCGCACCCCGATCTCGTTGGCCGCGCCGCGCTGGCCGGCACACTCACCCCCGCCTCGACCGCCGAGCAGGCCGCCGCCGGACTGGATCGCCTCAGTCCTGACGAGATCGCCACCTTCCAGCGCCTGAACGCCGACTATCAGGCACGCTTCGGCTTCCCGTTCGTCATCTGCGCGCGCAAGAACAAGAAGGTGAGCATCCTGGCCGGATTCGCGGAGCGCATGGCGCACACACGCGAGCAGGAGATCGCGACTGCGCTGGCAGAGGTCGCCAAGATCTGCTGGCTGCGGCTCTGCGACGCCGTTGCGGAGACACCGGCGACACACCCAGCTTGATGCATTCGTGTAGGTGTGTGCTGCGTCACATTCCGCCAGACCGTCGTGTGCTACAGTTGCTGCCCGCGAAGCAACCTTGCTAGTGGTGGCGACGGAGGTCTGGAGGAGCGAGATGGGTGACTCGATCGGCGAGCACGCGCCAGCAGGGCGAAAGTGCCAGAAGGTGCCTCTGAACCTGCGGGTCCGTGTCTTCATCGCCATCGCCATGCTGACCGGCCTCGTCCTGCTGGCTGGCTGTGGGGAGACCGCGGCTGGATCGGCGCTCAGAACCCCTCCGCCCACTCCTACGCCGCTGCCAACTGCGACCGCCACAGCAACCGCGACGCCCACACACTCGCCCACGGCGACTAGTCCCTGCCAGCCGGATCCCGATGGCATCTACGCGGAACAGGCCGGCTATGTGACCACCCTCACCGATGCGCCCCTGCCTGCGCCGCCCAAGACGAAGCACGGCATTGGCTCTGGGGGCGATGATGGCGGGGTGCTGCAGGGCGGCGAATCGGGACTCTGCACCATTGGCACATTCGCCTCGATCACCGCCTTCTTCACCCAGCACCTGCAATCCCTGGGATGGCAGTACTCCAAGCCGCCTACCGCGCTTTCAGCGTGTTTTCACTATCCCGTGCCCGACCAGGCCTGGTGGAAGGGGTCAGACACCTTTGCCTGGTACGACGGCGGCGACGCGGGCCACGGCTCGATCTTCTGGAGCTACACCTATTGCTCGGTGCATGGTTGAGAAACCGCGTAATCGCGGTCCGGCCGAACGCAGCTTCGCCTCTCGTTGGCGTTCTGCGGCCTTCTGGGCTATTGGCCGGAGCGCTCTATAGCGTCAGCCACATTTCGTGCTGGGTGAAGAACTCGCCGAAGCCGAGCCGCCGGCAGCGCGCCAGGAAGTCACTGCCCTCCGGCTCGTTGAAGACCTGGATGCCGCTCGCGCTGCCCGCCGCTCGCCGCAGCAGCCCCGCCACGGTCGCATCCGAGAGCGACGGCGGGAAGAACGCCGCCTGAATGCGCAGCTTCTCGCCGCCGCTCTGGGCAATTAGTCCGCAAGTGTACTCGTCGTTCTGGCGCAGCGCCAGGCCCTCGCAGCGCATGGTGAGGAGGCTGGCCGGCTCGCGCCCCCACGACTGTCGCTCGGCCGGCTGGCTCAACAGCCAGGGCAGCAGCGTCTCCACCGGCACTGGCTCGGTGGCCGCCGCCAGCTCGGCCCCCTGCGGGTCCGCCGGGAGTGCCTCGGTTGCCAGCTCGATCCCAAACAACCGGCGGTGCGTCACGAAGCCCGCGCCTTCGTAGAGCCGGATCGCCCGCGCGTTCTGTGTCAGCACCTCCAGTTGCAGCGTCGCCAGCCCCGATTCACCCGCCACGCGCACCATCGCCGCCGCCAGCAGCCGCCCCGCGCCGGTCCCGCGGTACTCCGGCACGATGCCGAAGCCGCCGCACCAGCCGCAGTCGCCGCGCGTGCCCACGCGCGCCATGCCGACGAAGCCGCCGCTCGCATCACGCATCACCACGCAGCGCGTCGCATCAATCTGGTGGACGCGCCAGAAGTCGGCGGTCATGTGCGAGGTCATGGTCATCGGGAAGAAGTAGCCGGCGAAGCTGGCGTTGTGCAGCTCGGCCAGCTCATCGAAGGAGCAGCCTAACGCGTCGGAAAACTGGTAGGCGGTCATGTGCGGCAGTCTCTTTCATTCTCAATAAGCAGGTCGGTTGCCGGCGACTAGAGCCAACCCTTCGCTCGGAACGCGAGCAGGATCGCCACGCTGATTGCCATGATGCTCCCCAGCATCAAGAAGAAGCCCGGCGTATGGACGAGTAGCGGCACCTCTTGCACGTTGTTCGTGCCGAAGAAGCCAAGGATCACGGACGCCGGCAGCAGCACCGTCGAGACGATGGTGAGCGTTTTCATGATGTTGTTCGTGCGGTGCGACATGTGCGACACGTAGATATCGAATGCGCCGTTGATGGCCTCTTTGTCGGCTTGCAGTGCATCGGTCAGACGGCCCAAACGGTCGTCCAGATCGCGATAGTACGGCTCGACCTCCTGCCCATCCACCCAGCGCAGGTCCGGCCGCAAGAAAGCGTCGAAGATCGGACGATGTTGGTCGGCGAGCTGCGATAGCGCGAAGGCATAGCGCTTGAAGCGCACCAGGTCGTGCAGGAACTCGTCGGAGGTGTCGTCGAGGGCACGCTCCTCCACGCGCTCGATCTCGTTCTCTAGGTGCTCATGGACCTGCTCGTAATAGCCGACCAGCTCATCGAGGATGATATAGAGCAGGAAGATGGCATCCTGCTCCAGCAGCGTGGGATTCTGGCGGGCGCGGGCGAGGACGCGCTGGCCGAAGGGTAGCGGCCGCTTGTGGGCACTGACCAGAAAGTTGGGGCCGAGGAAGACGTCGAGCTGCTGCGCCTCGACGCGATAGGCCTCGGGGTCGAGCTGCGGGACCGTCGCGGTGACGTAGAGCCTGTCGCCGAAGACGTGCAGCCGCGGACGCCGCCATTCGGCAAGCGTCGTCTGCACGGCGTCTCGTGGCAGAACCAGCAGATCGGCGATATGCTGTAGGTCCTCCTGCCTGTACCCGGCGAGATCCACCCAAACGAAGTCGCGGTCCACCTGCGCCAGTGCCGGCACCTCGTCCAGGGCCACGACGCGCGGCTCGACCCCCGGCGAGAAGAGCAGCGCGCGGACCGCCTCGGCTCCGGTCTCCTCCGCGCTTTCCCGCTCGGCCGCCGCGGTGCCCTCTACCGCCAGCGCGCCCTCCGCCGCCAACGGCGCCTCGGAACCCTTGGCAACCAGCGCGTGCGCCTCGTCGCCCGGGAGCGAACCGTGGACGTCCCGCTGCGTCTCATCCTCTCCGCCGCCGGTCTCACCACTTGCGGGGTATGAGGTGTTGGCTGTCATAGGGTGTCTCCTCGTGCCTGTCCGCTCGGCTATGGCGCCGCGCGCCCGCCGCCCCTCCCGCGCACACATTTTGCGTGCCACAGCGCCACCGGGCAAGGCAGGGGCCAGCGACTACATTCGCACCGCGGGCCGGAAGACCGCCCCTCCCGCCTCTGCAGGCTGCCCCCAATGGTGTACACTATCTGTCCCCTTGCCCCCACTACGCATGCCATCGTAGTCTGTGAAGATGCGGAGGTGAACTCCCGTCAACTATACACGGGAAGGGGGCGGCATTATGGCAGCTTCGACCGCTTCCGGCCCTGAAGGCGATGTGGAGCCAATCATCATCGTCGGGTCACGGCATGGAACGGTCACCGCCCTTGGGGCGCGAACCGGTGCTGCGCTGTGGAGCGTGACGACCGGGCCGCGGCTAGGTACGCTCGCACACGACGGGGAGCGTGTCTATGTCCCGACGACTCTCCCGGTTGGTACAGTGCGCCGGCTCAATGTCGTGGCGAGCGGGCGCAGCGGGAGGGTCGGAGGCTATCCGGCGCTGCTCACGGCGCTGGGTGCCCAGGACGGCGGCATACTTTGGCAGAGAGAGGGCTGGAGCATCCACCGCACGACCCAGCTTTGCCTCGACGGCGGCATGCTGCTGGCCGACGCGCCCGCTCCGGGGATCGGAGACGCGCTGGTCTACGGCCTCGATCCCCGCACAGGTGACATCCGCTGGGCCCACGATACCGGACTGCCCTGGGGCTTCATGCAGCGGCTCATCGCGGCGGGTGGCGGACGCGCGTTCGTTTGGGAAGAGCACGAGTCTCGCACGCTGAGTGCGCTCAATGCTCGCACGGGCAACGTTCTGTGGCGTCATGAGCGGCCAGATCCGCAAGTCCAGCTCTCGCCCGAGGGAAAGCTGGTGGTGGTGGGAACGAACACGGCGCCCGCTGGTTCTGTGGAGCTGACCGTGCGGAATGCGGTAGATGGCTCCGTCGCCGCCACCCTGCTGTCCGGCGACCGGCCCATCGCGCTCACCGATGATGGCATCGCCTACGTGCCACGCTATCCTAACGCGCTCGTGGCGGTACGAATCGGCGAGCGGGCCGAGCGGTGGCGGGCGCGCGACATCGAGCCGGGGCACCTGCTCGTGACGGACGACGTCCTCTACTGTGCCTGGCTGACGCAGCCGCCACGACAGTTGGCCGTAGTGGCAGCGCTCGACGCTCACAGCGGGCAGCAGCTTTGGCGCTGGCACAGTCCCGCACATCTCGTCTCGCTGCTGCGGCTGTGGGGCAGGAGGACACCCCAGGTCATCGTGTTCGCGCTGAGCCGGGCGCGCAGGAGCATCCAACGCGCCCGTGACCAGCACGACCGCAGCATCGTGCAGCGCGAGGTGATCCATGGGCAATGGCGGCGGCCCGCCAGCCTGCTCAACGACTTCCAGATAGCGGCCGGCTGGGGTATCGTCTTCGTGGCGACGAGCATGGGCCTCTTCGCCTTGCGCGCGGATGACGGGCGCCTCCTCTGGCATGCGCTGCCGACACGTGACCTCTCATGGCACGCGTCGGCTGTTTCGCCTGGGTGACGTCCGGGCTGGCACCGCCAGTACCGCCGTCCGCTCCATACGCGGCGGTGTATCATTGCTAGGCAAAGAGGCTCATTGGCTCAGGAGAGTCAGAAAGGGAGGCGCGCAGTATGTCCAGCGGCCAGCGCTACGAGATCAGCTACGGCAAGCTGCACGTGCCGCACTACCGCGCCTACGCCCGCCCGCTCTCCGTCGCGCCGATCCCCGAATCGCGCTTCAGCGGCCGCGGCAACCAGCTCGTCGCGCTAGAGGTGGATGTCGAGGTCTTCGGCGACAACTTCCTGCCGGCCTACATCCAGGGCGACAACTCGATGGTGGTCGCCACCGATAGCATGAAGAACATCGTGCTGCGCCAGGCGCTCGAGTACGGCGGCGCGACACTGGAGGGCTACCTCGCGCACGTCGGCCGCTACCTGTTCGCCAGCTATCCGCAGATGCAGGCACTGCGCGTCTCGGCCCGCGAGATGCCCTTCGACGCCGTGGCCGTCCCCGATGGCACAGGCGGATTCGTACCGAGCGAGACGCTTTTCAGCAACAACCGCGTCGACCGCGCGCTCGCCGCGCTCGATTTCGCTCGCGACGAAGCCGGCGACGCCGTCCTCACGGGCCACCGCTGCGGTCTGGTGGGCATGCGGCTGCTCAAAGTGACCGGCAGCGCCTTCACGCGCTTCGTGCGCGACGCCCACACGACCCTGCCCGAGCGCGGCGACCGCCCGCTCTACGTCTTCATGGATCTGGCCTGGACGTACACCGACCCGGCCGATCTGCTGGCGGCTGGCCACGAGCGCTACGTGCCCGCCGAGCAGGTGCGCGATCTGGTCTGCGCGACCTTCGCCGAGTTCGTCAGCGAGTCCATCCAGCACCTCGTCCACGAGATGGGCACGCGCCTGCTCGTGCGCTTCCCGCAGCTCGCCAGCGTCAGCTTCGATGCGCAGAACCATACGCCCGACCCGCTCGCCGTCTCCGAGAGCGATCCGCGCCAGAAGGTCTACGCGGCGCCCTTCCCGGCCTACGGCAACATCAAATTGACGATGCGGCGCGGCGAGAGTGACGCGGAGGAGTGACGCGATGCCCGGCGCACTAACCACCCACGTGCTCGATACCGCCCACGGCCGTCCCGCCGCCGGCATGACCGTCGAGCTGTGGCGCATAGACGCGTTTGGCGCGCCCGAGCTGGTGCGGCGTGTCGTCACCAATGCTGGCGGCCGCAGCGATGCGCCGCTGCTGGCCGGCGACGAGCTGCAGGCCGGCGCGTACGAGCTGGTCTTCTGTGTCGCGGACTACTTTCGCGCGGCGGGCGTTGATCTGCCGGAGCCGCCGTTTCTGGATCGCGTGCCGGTGCGCTTCGGCGTCGCCGATCCCAGCGCGCACTATCATGTGCCGCTGCTCGTCTCGCCCTGGGCCTACAGTACCTACCGAGGGAGCTAAGTCAGCTATGGATGCCGCCACGACCGCCGCCGCGCAGACGATCATGCAGCGCTGCGACACGCTGGGCGCGATCAGCGAGGAGCCGGATCGCCGCACGCGCCGCTACGGCACGCCCGCCATGCGCCAGGTCAACGTGCTCGTCGCCGACTGGATGCGCGCGGCGGGGATGAGCGTGCGCCAGGACGCCATCGGCAATCTGATCGGCCGCTACGAAGCCGTAGACGCGGGAACAGACACAAAGTCGCTGCTGCTCGGCTCGCATCTGGACACGGTGCGCGATGCCGGCCGCTACGACGGGCCACTGGGCATGCTGGTCGGGCTAGCCGCCGTCGAGCGACTGCACGCGCGCGACGAGCGGTTACCCTACGCCGTCGAGCTCTACGCCTTCGCCGACGAGGAGGGGCTGCGCTTCTCTACGGGTTATCTCGGCAGCCGCGTGGTGGCCGGCGCGTTCAACCCCGCCGACCTGGCCGCCACCGACACAGAGGGCGTCACGCTGGAGCGGGCGATGCGCGACTTCGGCGGCGATCCGGCGGCGCTGGGGGCATCCGAGCGCCCAACGGACGATCTGCTGGGCTATGTCGAGGTCCACATCGAGCAGGGGCCGGTGCTCGAAGCGCGCGGCCTGCCCGTCGGGATCGTCTCGGCGATTCAGGGGCAGAGCCGCATCAGCGTGACGTTCAGGGGGGAGGCGGGACACGCCGGCACGGTGCCGATGGCGCTGCGGCGGGATGCGCTAGCCGCGGCGGCGGAATTCGTGCTGGCGGTCGAGCGCGAGGGCCAGGCGACGAGCGAGTTGGTGGCAACCGTCGGCCAGCTCAATGTGGAGCCGGGCGCCAGCAACGTGATCCCCGGCCGTGTCACGCTCTCGCTCGACCTGCGCCATCCCGACGACGCGACACGCAAGCAGGCCCTCGACCGTCTGCAAGCCGAGGCGCAGGCCATCGCCCAGCGGCGCAATGTGACGGCAGACTGGAAGCACCTGGGCACCAGCCGCTCCGTCACCTGTGCGCCACGCTTGCGCGAGCGACTGGCGCGGGCCGTGGCCGCGGCGGGTGCGGAGCCATTCGAGCTGCCCAGCGGCGCCGGCCACGACGGCGTGATGATGTCGCGGCTGACTGAGATCGCGATGCTCTTCGTGCGCTGCGAGCGCGGCATCAGCCACAACCCCGCCGAGGCCGTCACCGATAGCGACGTAGCGGTCGCGCTCGACGTGGTGGAGCGCTTCCTCACGCTGACAGCGGCGGAGCAAGCGCCAGACAGTAGCGCGTAGCGGCTCACTCAACGAGGAACGGACTGTACGCCACAAGGCAACGCGGGAAAGCCAAATCACACGAGCCGGTGGCGAACGATGAGCTTTACATTGGAGGCCGTCACATCAATTCACGCGCTTTGGCTCGTGCATATGCGGCCAGGGTGTAGCCCTCGCTGATGTCGCCCTCGGCGATCATACGCTGAAACTCGGCGAGCGGGACAGCGCGCAGCTCGGCGATGCCTTCCGCAACGTCGGGGCGCCCATACGATTCGATCTCGGCGTAGAACAGCTCATCGGGCGAGCCACTCGCATCGGTGTCCAGATTGACCGGGCCCATAGGCGTGAGACGAGTGCCGGCAGCGCCAACCTCTTCTTCCAGCTCCCGCCGTGCGTTGTCCTCTGCGGTGAAGCCGACCTCACCGAAGCCCCGCGGGATCTCCCAATGCCACGCGCGCGACCCATGCCGAAAGTGGCGCACCAGCACCACATTCCCCTTGCACACCGGCAGTATCACCACCCCTGGCGTGCCCGTGTTGGCGGAGACCGCCCGGATGTACGTGCCCAGCGAGCCATCGGGGAAGCGCACCGCATCGCGCAGGATGAGCAGATACTGATCCTGGTAGGCAATCCCTACCTGCGCCCATTCGGTCGGCTGGCCGCGCTCAGCCAATCGATCGGCGACGGTCGCCTCGGCTTGCCGGATCTCGTCGTCATTGAGCAAAATCTCGATGCTCGGCCCCGGCGGGTTGGCAAACAGCTCCGGGTGGTCCGAGGCCAGCGCGAAATAGGCGGTCCGATTGTTCATATCGTGTGCCCTTTCATCTTCCGACGGCCTGGCGGCTCGCATCGCGCGGCGTGCCATAGCCACGCATGCTAGCATGTCGCTATGCCTCGTTGTTTTGTACCGCAGGGGCTTGTAAGTTGCCCGGTAGATTTTTCCCGAACTCGCTTGCGAAAAGGAGCTTGTGCGCATGCGCGAGCGTGATACCTTCGGCACACTGCTCCGCGCGTTCCGTATTCGGCTTGGGGCGCCGCGGCAGCGAGTTGAATGGCTGGCCGGCAAGCTTGGCTATCCGGCTTCGACGATCTATGGCTGGGAGAATGGTGATCCATCGAAGGGGCTTCCGTCACGTGCCACCCTCCTCAGTATCGGCCAGCTCTACAGCTTATGCCCAGATGAAGTCAACCGCCTGATTGCGATGTGCGGTACGGAGAGGAAACACCGAACACACGCGGCTCGATACGCGCCGCTTACGCTAGGCGAGATGCGCGCATGGGCTCCTCTGGTAGGTCCATTGTCATCCACAATCGGTGTGTGGCGCGAGCAGCTGCAGGGTGCCCAGGCGGCATACATCGCGGGTGAGCTTCAGTCCGCTCGCCGGCTTGCCGAGTCGCTCCTACGCCAAATCACAGCGGTCAAAGTGGGCGTTTGCGGCGCCGATCTGTGGTCCGATGACGAGCGCGATGAGATGTATGGCTTGTGGCTCCTTGCCTGGCGCGAATTCTTCGAGTCGAGCGCCTTACTCGAGACAGGCGCAACTATCGCACAGTCATGTGCGCCCTATGTGGCGCAGGCGCGCACGACAGCCGGAGCCGTGCGCGATCCACACCTGAAAGCGCTGGCGCTCCATCTGGAGGGCGACTACTATCACAATCAGGCGCGCCACGCCACAGCGTTGGATTGCCACCGAGAGGCTCTCCATCACCTTGGAGGGCGCGAGACGGACCCAGCACTCGCGGCCATGATCCAGCGCCTCATCATCCTGGATGGGATGCACGTGCTGCCGCGCGAGCAGCTCGAGACACTTGTGCGCAAGGGCCGGCACATGGCAGAGCGCCTGGGGCCCGACCACGCGCACGCTAGAATCCTGCTCGCCGAGGCGGTGGGGCGCGCCTTGGGCATCCTTCGGGATGCCGATTGCTGGAGCATCCTGGCGGACGCCCAGACCGAGGCCCGCCAGCGATTCCCCGTGGGCTACGTCACTACGCTGTATAGTCGCATGCTGGCGCTTGCCAACGCTCCGCGCGGCGGTGATCGCGATCAGCTACGCAGCATCGCGAGCCATGCCTTCACCCTCGCCACCTATAGCAACTGGCAGCGCCGCATCGAGCAGATCCAGCAGACCGGAGCCGCCTGCGGCATCGAGCTAGGCCCGCTCGCGTAGCCCGGCGCCAGACGCTGCTCGGAGTCACGGCAATCGTGACCTCCATTTGGGCCAATCAGACGCCGGAGTCTGCTAGAGCAATCCACGCAAGTGGGCGCGGGCATAGGCCGCGAGGGTGAAGCCGCACGTGATCGCGTCTTCCCGCATCAATCGCTCGAACTCAGCGACCGAGACCGTGCGAATCTCGTCAATGCCCTCGCGGCGATCAGGGCTGCCATACGAGGTAATCTCCGCATAGAAGAGCTCGACGCAATCCGCCATCATCCCCGTATCCGGGTGTGTCTGGCCAAGCGGTAGAAGGCGCGCGACAGCAGCGCCAATCTCTTCTTCCAGCTCACGCCTGGCCGTCTCTTCCGGCGTCAGACCTGAAATGCCAAAGCCGCGTGGAAGCTCGATAGACCACTGCCGCGGCGCATGACGGTAGTGGTGGACGAGCAGCACCTGGCCCTGATAGACAGGCAGCACGACCACGCCAGGGGCTGAGTCGTCTGGATCCACGAAGCGGATGTAGGTGCCCAGTGAGCCGTCAGGAAAGCGCACCGCATCGCGCAGCAAGAAGACGTACTGGTCCTGATAGGCAATGCCGACCTGCGCCCACTCCGCTGGCAAGCCCTCGGCCGCCAGCCGACGCGCCATCTCGTCTTCCACCGCGCGAATGTCGGCTTCGTTCAGCAGGATCGTGATCCCCTGCTCTGTGGGATTCTCAAAGAGCTTGGGATGCGTCTGTGCGAACGCCAGATACTCGGAGTGATCGCTCACGGCGCCACCTCCACCGCCAGGATCTCCTCCGAGAAGTTGATGTTCGGATCGTATAGGTCCTGCGAGCGCCTGAACGCTTCAGCGGCCTGCTCTTCCCGCTGCTGGTCCTGCATGCGCCGGATCTCCTCGATCAGCTCACCCCACTGCTGGCGCGCATTGTTCATCTGCGCGTTCATAAAGTCGATGCTATTCTCAAGCCGAGCCTGCGCACCGCGATTGGAGATACCGCCGATGATCATGCGCGCCACCACCTGCGTCGCGTCCTGGGCGACATTGCCGGCGAAGTTGTACGCGACCTGCGCGGGTAGCGCCTGGCCAAATGGATTCATGGTAGCTGTAATGAGCGCGCCGCCGATGTTGATCATCAGCGTAATGGCTGGCGTCCAGCGCTCCAGATTCGCCGTGATGCGAGCCTGGGTGGAGACGCGGTTGATGACACGGGCCAGATCCACGTAGGAATCGAAGATCGTGCCGGCGCGCGTCTCGAAGCTCAAAGGATCGGCGAGCAGTCTGCGCACTTCTTCGATATAGGCTGCCCACTCGTTCGAGCCGCGGACCGTCTGCACCTCGGCAAGTGACAGGTGATGCAGAGAGCGTAGGAATCCCTCCTCACCGAGCGCCGTCATGACCTGTGAGAACACCTCGCGCTGCAGCAGGCGTTTGAGCTCGCCAGCCGTCACCTTGTGGGGATTCTCAGCATAACGAACCGTGACCTCCTGCAGAGAAGTGCGCGGCAGTGAATCTACCGGCGTGAGCGCGTACCGGCCCAGGGCGTCGGGCAGATTGACGGCGTAGCTCAGATCCAGCAGCTGCTTGAGCTCCCCAGAGAAGGGCTTGCCGGGATCGTACTCGCCGTCTACGGGGTTCGAGCGCGGAGCCACGATGAACTGCTTGTAGAGATCGTTCCGGCGGACGTGACCGGCCTGCGCGGCAGTCCAACTCGATACCTCGCGCAGCCGCCGCTTGAATCCCTCCAGTTGCTCCAACGGAAGTCCCAGGTCGGCGACGAGACGCTGGGCGTTCCCGCTCTCAGCGATGGCACTCAGAGAGGAGATATACGCCCGGAACCGCACGTCGAGTTGCGCGAACTTGCTCCGGTTCTCCGCGTCGTCCCACGAGAGGCGCACACACTGCGTGCGCACTTCCTCGCAGATGTGCTGCCAGCTTGCGAAGCCCTGCGGATCAACATTGAAGACCGGCGGCTCGATGGGAGAATCCTCGTACAACAGGCTAGGCACGATCGTGCCTGCGGCGAGCAGTCCTTTGAATGCCTCACGGTTGGGGCTGCCGGGCAGGTGATCTTGACGAACGACCGCTGTGTTGGCAAAGTAGGCGCGGTTGACGACAACTTGCTGCGCGGTGAGCAGCGACCGAATGTATTCCGCCCGCACGACCGGCTGGAGATCCCCCGCCACGTCGCGCAAGCCCCTCCGTTTGCGGCTATGCAGCATCGTCTTGAGGATCGAGCGCGGGACCCACTGGTTGTCAAGTGCCTGGGCGACGACACTGACCTCTTTGAGCTCGCGCGGATCGAGCCGCGTGAACTCGACATTGCCGACGGTTCCGCTCACCGCAGGCTGCGATTTGTCACGGTTGAACCAGCCTATGATCCGGCTCATGGACCCCCACCTCCTCTATTGCTTATATCTGCCGGTTGCCGTAAGAATGTAACGCATGCTGCAACGTAGTTCATGTATACCACCCAACCGGCACTCTACACAAGCCTCGGCAGAGCCAGTACGGCGGTGGGGCTCAATCTGTCGGCTTCTGACTGAGCCGCCCGGTAGCTCTAAGAGTCAAACTATGTGCCGGAAGGACATCTCGGTACGTTCACATACGCGAACCTGCCGATTGACGACGCGCTCGCACTTTGAGACACTGTGCGCGTCCGTGCCCACCACCAATCGACGTGCAGCAATGCCGTCTTCGCTCGTTCAGGAGCATACTCCATGTCCTCGCACGCGCCTGATCTGCTCGTCATCGGCGGCGGCCCCGCCGGCGTCACCGCTGCCCTGCGCGCCCGCGAGCTGGGCGCCTCCGTCGCACTGGTCGAGCGCGGCCCCTTCGGCGGCACCTGCACCAATGACGGCTGCGTGCCCACCCGTGTGCTCGCCCATGCCGCCCGACTCGTCCGCGATGCCAGCCAGTACGAGCGCTTCGGCCTGCGCGGCGAGCCGCCGGTGGTGGACTTCCCGCGTCTGCTGGCCCGCGTGCGTGAGGTGGTCGAGCACATGCACGAGAAGAAGCAGCTCCGCGCCCACCTCGAAGCGATGGAGATCGCCGTCTTCGATGGGCGGGGAGCGGCGCACTTCGTGGACTCCCACACCATCGCGCTTGACGACGGCTCGCGGCTCTCCGCCGAGCGCATCATCATCGCCGCGGGCGGCCACGCGCGCCGGCTCGATCTGCCCGGCGTCGAGCTGGCCCTCACCCACAGCGACGTCTGGAACCTCTCGCGGCTGCCGCGCTCGATCGCTATCGTCGGCGGCGCGGCGACCGGCTGCCAGCTCGCCTCGATCTTCGCCGCCTTCGGCACGCGCGTCCACCTGATCGAGGTCGGCCCGCGCCTGCTCGGAGGCGAGGACGAGGACATCTCGGCGGCCATCGCGCAGGCCTTCGCGGACCGCGGCATCCAGATGACGACCGGCATCAGCGGACTCGAGCGCATCGAGCGCTTGGGCTCCGGCGAGCTGCGTCTCAGCTACCGCCAGGACGGCGAGACACGCGCGACCGAGGCTGAGGCTGTGCTGCTGGCCGTCGGCTGGCCCGCCAACCTGGAGGGGCTGGGGCTGGAGGCGGCTGGCATCGCCGTCGAGCGCGGCCACATCCGCACCGACGACGCGCTGCGCACCAGCGTGCCGCACATCTTCGCCGCCGGCGACATAACCGGCCGCATGATGCTCGTGCAGAGCGCAGCGGCCGAGGGCGCGCTGGCCGCCGAGAACGCCGTGCTGGCCGGCGCCGATCCAGGCCGCCATCGCATCGTCCCGCACGGCGGCTTCACCGATCCGGAGTACGGCAGCGTCGGCCTCAGCGAGGCCCAGGCGCGCGCCGCGGGCGACTATGTGGCCGCCACCGTGCCCTACGCGCAGATTGACCGCGCCTTGATTGACGACCACACCGAGGGCTTCTGCAAGCTGATCGTCTCGGTCGAGACGCACCATCTGCTGGGCGCGCAGGTCGTCGGGGAGCAGGCCGTCGAGGTGCTGCAGCTCATCGCCGCCGGGATGTCGGCTGATATCCACATCGAGCAGCTTGCCGACCTGGAGCTGGCCTATCCCACCTACGCCTCGATCGTCGGGCTGGCCGCGCGCCAGATTACCCGCGACCTGGGCGTCGTACCGGTCGCCGCGCCCTGGCGCTCGCTCGCCGCGCACGGCCTGGCCGAATGGGAGCGGCGCGATGCTTGAGCCGCAACGAGACGTCACGGCCACGCTGACCGCTGACGCGGCCGCGCTCGACGCTGCCCATATTCCGCTGCTGTCCGCCCGCCTGCTGACCCTCGCCCGCCTCGCCGCCGTCGCCCTCAGTGTGCTCTGCCTGGCGCTCCTGCTCGCCAGCCTGCCGGGGCGCGCCGCCGCGCTCGCCCACCCCGCCAATCCAGCCGTCCGCGCGGGGCTGGCGCAGCTCGGCCTCTCGCCGCTGGCCCATGCCGTCTACAATTTGGCGCTCGAACTGATCTGCGCGCTCGGCTTCTTCGCGATGGCCGCGCTGATCCTCTGGCGAAGCCCCGCAAGCTGGATGGCGGCGCTGGTCGCGCTGTTGCTGGCGGCGTTCGGCGCCGGGCTGACCGGCACGTCGTACGCGCTGATCAGCGATCAGCCTATCTGGCGCGTCCCGCCGGGCGCGGTGCAGGCGCTCGGCTGGGGGCTGCTTTTGGTCTTCGCGTATCTCTTCCCCGACGGCCGCTTTGTGCCACGCTGGTCGCGCTGGCTGCTGCCAGCCTGGACGGTGTGGGTGGTCGCCTTCTTCCGCTTCGCCGATGCGTGGGTCACTGGCCGGCCGTGGGCCTTCGCCGCCACCTTCGTCGTGTGGGTCGGCTGGCTGGGCACCGGCCTCGCCGCGCAGGTCTATCGCTACCGCTACGCCGCCTCGGCCGCCCAGCGCCTGCAGACCAAGTGGGTCGTCTGGGGCTTCGCCGGCGCGCTCTTCGGCGGACTGCTCGCCACGGTCCAGCACATCCTCGCGCTCACCACCGGCCGCGTCACGCCCGATAGCCTGCTCTTCGAGGGCGTCGCGGTGGCCGTGCTCAACCTCTCGGCGCTGTTGATTCCCGTCAGCATCGCGATCGCCATCCTGCGCCACAACCTCTACGACATTGACCAGCTCATCAACCGCACGCTGGTCTACGGCACGCTGACGCTGATGCTGGCCGCCATCTACGGGTGCAGCGTGCTAGTGCTGCAGGCGCTGCTGCGCGGGATCACCGGCCAGAGCTCGACGCTCGCCATCGTCGGCGCCACGCTCGCCAGCGCCGCGCTCTTCCAGCCGCTGCGCGGGCGCCTCCAGCGCGGCATTGACCGCCGCTTCTACCGCCGCCGCTACGACGCCCAGCGCACGCTCGCCCAGTTTGCCGCCGTGCTGCGCGGCGAGACCGATCTGGAGGCGCTGCTGGTGCGGCTGACCGCCGTGGTCGAGCACACGATGGAGCCGGCGCACCTCTCCTACTGGCTCGCCCCCGCCCACCACGACGACCCGCTCCACGACGACGCCGAGCGCATCCCCGCACTCGATCATCCGCCCGCGCTGCCAGAAGCGTAGCTCACGGCTGCAGACCCTTGCTGGCGAGGTAGCTGCCGATGTCAACGGCGTAGGGCTGGTCGTCGTCGGTGTTGATGAGGATCAGCGTCTTGCCGTCGGGCGACCAGACAGGGTCGAGCCACTGCCCGACATCGCGCTCGTTGGTAACGTCCACGATTTGCGAGGGGTCGTCGGCATTGACCAGCGCGATATGGTCGTTGCCCTGGCCGTTGTCCAGCCGTACCGCCACCCAATGCCCACTCGGCGACCAGGCATAGCCATCTTGCACCTGCCCGCTCGCTAGCACCGTGCGCGGCCCCAGCACGAACTGGCCGGCCGCGTCGCGTGTCACATCGCTCATCACCAACTGGCCTGGCCCCTCGATGTCGGCCAGCCCCACCTCATAGGAGAGCGCCTGCCGCTGCGGTACCCATTGCGGCAGATAGACGCCCCCATCCACGATGCTAGGCAGATTCCACTCGTCGGCGCTGAAGACAAACATCTGCACGAAGGTGCCGCTCATTGTCACGACGAACAGATTGGGATCACGCGTGGCTTCGTTGGCGGAGAGGTCGTGGTTGGCCGCGATCCAGATCGTCTGTCCATCTGCCGACCAGGTGCTGCCCGCGCCGGTACTGCCCAGGTCCTGCGGCAGCCGTACATCGTGACACGATTGAAAGGCGGGCAGCTGGCCAAGACAGAGCCGTTTCGTGCCGGGGATGAGATCGTTGGCCACGATGCAGCCTAGCTGGCCGTCAGGCGACCAGACGAGATCAAAGTGGTATGGCAGATCGCAGTTCCAGGAGGAGAGGTCGTAGCGCCTTCGACCGTCAGTGCTGACCACCGCGGGATGGCTGCTGGGGAAGTCTGGCCCAGCCAGGAGCGCGATCCACTGCCCATCGGGCGACCAGGCCGGGCGCCGCACAAAGGCGTAGCCCCAGTCGAGACGGTGCAGCGTTGGCCGGCCGCCGCGCTGTGTCCGCACACCGAAGATGGGCAGCGGCGGCGGCGCACAGCTCGCGAAGGTGAGCAAGCAGGCGAGGAGGAGGACGCCCGCGACAAGGCGGGTGCCTGCGCGCGGGGTAGACCGACGCGGCTGGCTGCCGCCGGACCCGCTCATGCTCACGGTTGCAGACCCTTGCTGGCGAGATAGCTGGCGATGTCAATGGCGTAGGGGCGCTCGTCGTCCACCCCGAAGACCACCAGCGTCTGGCCATCGGGTGACCACACGGGATCGAGCATCTGCCCCACGTCCTCGGCATGGGTCACGTCCAGTGTCACCGAGGGGTCGTCGGCGTTGACGAGGTAGATCTTGTCGCCATGGTCGGGGTTCACATGACGTACCGCCACCCAGTGTCCACTCGGCGACCAGGCATAGCCGTCTTGGGTCTGATCGCTGGCCAGTACCGTCCGCGGTCCCAGCACGAACTGGCCGTCTGCGTCACGCGTCACCGTGCTCATCACCAACTGCCCCGGCCCCTCGATGCCCGCCAGCCCCACCTCATAGGAGAGCGCCTGGTGCTGCGGCACCCACTGCGGCAGGTAGGCACCGCCATCGCGGCCAGGAACGAACGGAAAGACCTGCACCAATGCGCCGGTCGCCGCCGTCACCACGAACAGATCAGGCTCGTCGGAAACCTGGTCAGCCGAGTAGTCGTGGATGGCGGTGATCCACAACGTCTGCCCATCGGCCGACCACGTGCTGCCAAAGCCTGGTCGCCCCACCTCCTGCGGCAGTCGCACGTCTTGGCAGGACGCAAAGCTGGGTGGCTGGCCGAGGCAGAGGCGCTTGGTGCCGGGGACCAGATCGTTGGCGACAATGCAGCCGAGCCGGCCATCCGGCGACCAGACGAAATCGAACTCGCCGCTCAAGCCACAATGCCAACTGGTCAGCGTGTGGCGTGTACGGCCGTCGGCGCTGACCACCACCGGGTTGTCGGCGAGATAGTCTGAGCCGCCATGGGCCGAAACCCACCGGCCGTCGGGCGACCAGGCACCGGAATCCATGTAGGGGTAGCCCCAATCGAGACGCCGCAGGCTCGGCCGCCCACCATGCTGGGTCAGCACCGTCGAATCGTGGAACGGTCCTGGCAGCGCGCATGCTGCGAATGGTAGCAAGCAGGCGAGAAGGGTAAGTAAAAGCGCGGCTTTCCTATGTCGAGCAAAACGCATGGAAGCCTCGCACATCGCGCCCCCGGCCCTCCTGCTCGTCTTGTGGCTGGCTCGCGTCGCCGATCCCATCAGACGGCTCGATGGTGCTTGAGTCGTCCGTCTCGCTCAGTTGATGCCATGTGCAGTGGATGCGAATCGCTCGCGCATTGGGCCATCAAGCAATCCGGCGTCGCGGTGGCGTCGCGATTGTATCACAGATCGCGACAAGCGCCCTGACTTTTTCGGCAGGCCTCGTGCGGACTCCAGTATAATGGGGGCAAATGCCGTCGGCGCCACAGTCAGCGAGCGCCCATAAGGAGGGCTGACGAACAGATGACCAAAGCTAACGCTGTTACACTCCAGGAAGCCGTTGCCAGCTCACCGCGCAAGTGGGTCTACCTCTTCGCCGAAGGCAACGCCAAGATGCGCGACCTGCTCGGCGGCAAGGGCGCCGGCGTCGCCGAGATGACCAACGCCGGCCTGCCCGTTCCCCCCGGCTTCACCATCACCACCGAAGCCTGCAACGAATATTACCGCGACGGCAAGCAGTTTCCCCCCGGCATGTGGGAGCAGACCCTCGCCGCGCTGCACACCGTCGAGGAGCAGACCGGCAAGATCTTCGGCGACGCGCAGAATCCCCTGCTCGTCTCCGTCCGCTCCGGCGCCAAGTTCTCCATGCCCGGCATGATGGACACCGTCCTCAACCTCGGCCTCAACGACCAGACGGTGCAGGGCATCATCGACGCCAGCGGCGACCCGCGCTTCGCCTACGACGCCTACCGCCGCTTCGTGCAGATGTTCTCCAAGATCGTGCTCGACGCCAGGCCGGAGGCCTTCGAGCGCAAGATCGAGGAGTATAGGGAGAAGACCGGCGCCGCCACCGACGCCGAGATCCCCGCCGAAGCGCTCAAGCAGATGGTCGAGGACTTCAAGCAGATCGCGCGCGAGGTCTCCGGCCAGCCGTTCCCCGAAGACCCAGTAGAGCAGCTCCGGCTCGCCATCGAGGCCGTCTTCGCTTCGTGGAACAACAAGCGCGCAATTGACTACCGCAACTTCAACAAGATCCCGCACGACCTGGGCACCGCCGTCAACGTCCAGACGATGGTCTTCGGCAACATGGGCGACGAGAGCGCCACCGGCGTCGCCTTCACCCGCGATCCCTCCACTGGCGAGAAGCGGCTCTATGGCGACTATCTGGTGAATGCCCAGGGCGAAGACGTCGTCGCCGGCATCCGCAACACCTCGCCGATTGTCCACCTCGCCGACGAGATGCCCGGCGTCGCCGAGCAGTTCCAGCAGATCGCCCAGCGCCTGGAGCAGCACTACCGCGACGTGCAAGACCTCGAATTCACCATCGAGAAGGGCCGCCTCTACATGCTCCAGACGCGCTCCGCCAAGCGCACCGCCGCCGCGGCCGTCAAGATCGCGGTGGACATGGTGCGCGAGGGGCTGATCTCCGAGCAGGAGGCCATCCAGCGCGTCGAGCCGGGCCAGGTGGTGCAGCTGCTGCTGCCGCGCTTCGACGAAGACGACATCGAGCGCGCGCAAGCCGAGGGCAAGGAGCTTGCCAAGGGCGTCAACGCCTCGCCGGGCGCCGCCGTGGGCAAGGCGATCCTGGATGCCGACCGCGCCGAGGCGGCTGGCAAGGCCGGCGAGCGTATCATCCTCGTCCGCCAGGAGACCAGCCCCGACGACGTGCACGGTATGCTCGTCGCCAAGGGCATTCTGACCAGCCGCGGCGGCACCGGCAGCCACGCCGCGGTGGTCGCGCGCGGGCTGGGGCTGCCAGCGGTGGTCGGCTGCGAAGGCATCCGCGTAGACTACGAGCAGCGGCTCTTCGAGGTGCGCGCGACGGGGCAGGTCGTCCACGAGGGCGACGAGATCTCGATTGACGGCACCAGCGGCACGGTCTATCAGGGCGCCATCAAGACCGTCGAATCCAACTTCGAGGAGGAGCAGGACCTGCGCACGCTGCTGGGCTGGGCCGATCATGTCCGCCGGCTGGGGGTGTGGGCCAACGCCGATTACCCGCGCGACGCCGCCCGGTCCGTCACCTTCGGCGCCGAGGGCATTGGCCTGTGCCGCACCGAGCACATGTTCATGGAGCAAGAGCGGCTGCCGATCGTGCAGGAGATGATCCTCGCGCCGACCAAGGAGGAGCGCCAGAAAGCGCTCGACAAGCTGCTGCCCTTCCAG
>DASUBU010000071.1:0-2118 GCA_035763125.1 Ktedonobacterales bacterium | reverse complement strand
GATCTCGTGGCCAGGGAGCCCATCGAAGGTGAAGACGCTCTCGATCGTCGCCAGGAACTCCAGGTCTTGCACCTCCGCGCCGATCTCCTCCTGAAGCTCGCGCGCCACCGTCTGCTGGCTGCGCTCGCCGAACTCGATGGTTCCGCCCAGCGCGCGATAGAACGTTTCGTCCTTGCTGGGATCGTAGCCCTCCTGCACCAGCACACGATCTCCATCACGGAACACACAAAGGGCGATGGCCCGCACCTTTCCCGCTTTCACCGCTCCGCCTCCCCTAAAGAAAGTCGCCCGAGGCCAGGTAGCGCTCGGGATCGAACACGGCGAAGCCAGCCGTCGCGCAGAACGTCTCGACGTAGACGATCTGGCAGCCGGCGGCCAGCAGCGGGCCGAGCGCGGGGTGCGGACCCGGCACGGCCAGTCGCAGCTCCTCGCTGCGTGTCCGCGCCCACTCGACCGCGGCACAGACGCAGGCCGCCGCGTCCTGGGGCGTTCGGGCGCCGACCGGTCCGATGGTATAGGCCTGCGGCGCCCAGAACGACGCCGGACTGCGCCGCGCGATCCAGCCGTAGCCAACCGACGCGCCGACGCGCCGGAACCACAGCGGCACCGCGTCACATTCCGCGCGCCAGAAGGCGTATTCTGCGGGTCGCGCCCGCCCGCAGATCGCCGTATCCCACGCCGCCAGCGCTGGGTCATCAGGCGCCGCTTCCACCGCCTCGACGCCCTCTACTGGCAGCGTGCGCAGCTCTGCCGGCCTTGCGCGCACCCAGTAACTCGGCCAGCGTGGACGCATCCCAGCGCGGGTGTAGAGCGCGTGCGCCCGCGGATCGGTCGAGGCCAACGTGCAGCGTGCCGGCAGATCCGGCGGGAAGACGGCTGCCAGCAGCGCCGAGCCGAGACCGGCGGACTGACGATCCGGAGCGACGAAACGATCGGTCAGGAAGGCGACGCCGGTCCGCACGATCCGCCCGGCGAAGCCCACCACCGCGCCGGCCGGCGTGGACTCCGCCACCAACAGCTCGCCGGTCTCCAACACGTGACGGAACGCGCTCACTGGCTGCTCAGGTGGCGGCGCGGGGTCGCCGCGAACCTCGTTGAGGTAGAAGATATGATTGATCGCCGCCAGATCATCGCTGGCCGCCGGGCGGATTGTCATGTCGAGCATCGCGCGTCACTCCCTCCCGGCACCTGCGCTCGCCGTAGCCGCGTTCGCGGCTGCGGCTCACCTGCGCGGCCGGACCTTCTGGGCGATCCTTTCGACGGTCTCGCGCAGGACCTCGCCTGCCTCCTGCGATGCTTCGTATCCATGCGGCGCCGCGACGAGCGGGAGGCCAGCGTTCAGCTCACGATGGCGCCGCTCCGCCAGCGACAGCACCAGCGCACGGCCGAGCAGCAGCAGTCCCGCCGCCGCTCCCACAACAATCATCAACACCACCAGCGTCGTTAACAATCCTAGCATGCGCGATGGGCCTCCTTTTCATGCACCGTAAGGGGTACTCACTCGCGTACGGCACGCCGCACGCGCCGAGCGATCTCACGGCCGCACATCGGTCTATCGTTCCGCCATTTGGCCGCAAGATTCATCCCTGATTGCACGCAGCGTGCCGTGTCATGTGCTGGAAAGCTAGTACTCAGGCGCCGGGGTTGGACGCAGGACGCGCGCGACCGCGCAGCATCTGCTCGGCGTGCTCGTGGGTGTGCGCCGCGTAGATCTCCAGCCATGTCTCCACCGAATACGCGCCGCTCTCGCTATGCGTGCCCCCGCGCGTCCACTCCGCCTCGCCCAGGCGCTCCAGCAGCTCCGCTGAGGCCATGCGTACCGCGCGCAGCACCTCCAGCGAGGCCGCGATTGGCCGGTCGTAGTGCAGCCGGCGGGCAAAGGCATTCTCGTCATAGCCCTCGATGACAGGCTGATCTTCGGCCAGCAGCCGCCGCAGCCGGATCCCTGACGTTGTCTCGCTATCGGCCAGATGATGCACGATCTGCCGCGGTGTCCAGTCGCTCCCCTCAGCCGCCACATCCAGCTCGCCGGCTGAGAGCTGGTCCACGGCATCGCGCACGGCCCGGTAGCCGTCCTTATAGCGCTCGATCAGCATGCGCCGTCGCGCGGCATCCATC
>DASUBU010000070.1:0-7372 GCA_035763125.1 Ktedonobacterales bacterium | reverse complement strand
TGGTAGCGTCACGCCTGCCTGGGATTGCGGTCGAATACCTCTTCGCCATGGAGACCACGGACGATCCCGCCTATGCGGTCTGTGAGCGGGTGCGAACAGCGCATCCCGAGCGGGCGATTCGCGTCGTGCTGAGTGGTCCAGCCAAAGAGCGCATGGGCAAGCAGCACAATCTGGCAGCCGCGGAGAAGGAGGCGCGCGGCGAGGTGATCGCCAGTGTGGATGCCGACGTGCTGGTGGGGCCGGGCACACTGGCGGCGGGGCTCGCGGCACTGGCGCAGCCGGGCACAGGCGCGGCGTATTTCCTGCCGTGCTACCGACCGCCGGGGCCGGAGGGTGGCGCGCTGGTCGCGCTGTACTCCAACTACTCGTTCGCGCCGAACTTTGGGGCGCTGGCGCTCGTATCACGGCAGCCGGTGGTGGTCGGCTCGCTGTGGCTGATGCGCCGGGCGACGCTGGAGCGCATCGGCGGGCTGGACCAGTTCACGGCCACGGTCAGCGACGATGCGGCGAGTGGCCGGGCAGTGGCCGGGCTGGGGCTGCGCTGCGTGCTCGCGCCGTTCACCGTCGCCATTCCCTTCGAGCGGCTCTCGCTGCGTGGCGGGCTGCGGCACCTGGCAAAGTGGATCGCGATGCTGCGGGCGGAAGGGCTGGCGGGCTATACGTTGATCGTGCTGACGTGGCATCCGCAGCTCTGGGCGGCGCTGGCGCTGCTGGCTGGGCTTGCGGCAGGCGGAGCGGCAACGTTATCGCTCAGCCTCGCGCTGCTGGGTGCGGCGCTGATCGCGCGGGTGGGCGGTGCCGCGCTGCTGAATGCCCGCGTCTATCGCCAGCCGGCGCTGCCATTGCCGCTGCTGCTGGTGCCCTACGAGCTACTGGTGGTGCCGCTGCTCTTCGGCGCGGGTCTTTTCCGCCGCACGATCGAGTGGCGTGGCCGGCGCTACCGGATCGGCCGGCGCGGCGTCATCCAAGGAATTGCCGAAGCAAGCCAATAGATAGGCATGATACCGCCTCGCGCACCATGGGCGTTGAGTCTTACGCGCGTATAACTAACAAAATATGTTAGAGTTTCGTTAGTATTGTAGGAGATAACTTGACGTTCCACGCGAGATGCGATACCTTTCTCTGTGAAGATCGCGAGCGGCGAGCAGAAATGAGACGTGCCGCGAGCGATGCCGCGATTGCAGAGGAATCTCAGTGGTTGCTTAGGAGGTGAATGACCATGTCTTCCGTCACCCGATGGGATCCGATCCGTGGCGTGACCACGCTGCACGATGCCATGAACCAGCTCTTCGAGCAGGCGTTCGTGCGGCCGGGCGCCGGTGGGCTGGGCAGTGGCACCCTCGGCCAGATGAACGCGCTGGAGGCGGATGGGCAGTATGTGGTCCAGGTGCTGCTGCCGGGGATCAAGCCCGAGAACATTGATCTGACGGTGCGGCAGAACGTGCTCTCGATCAAAGCCAGCCAGCCCGAGTGGCTCTCCGAGGATCTGCTCAAGAAGTCCACGTTCCTGCTGCGCGAGTTTGGTCCCGGCGAGCTCATCCGCTCGATCACGTTCCCGAAGGATGTGGACGGCGATCGTGTCGAGACACGCTTCGAGCGTGGGGTGCTGACGCTCGCAATCCCGCTGGCGCAGCACGCGCAGCCGAAGCGAATCACCGTGCGCGACGCCGAGAGCAGCCAGCCGCCACTGATGGTCGAGGACAAGACAGACAAGCGCGAGCCGGCCGCGGTGAATTAGCACAGCGCTGCTCAACTGCTCAGCCGACAACGGCGTCGGCTGAGACGAGCGGGTGGTCTATCTTTCCTCACGGCCGGGCGTCCTCCGAGTGGGCATAATCGGTGGGCGCCCGGCCCGCAACACTTCACGATGCCTTGCGCGGTGCAAGCCCGCGCCAGAAAGGACGGGCGCGATGCGGCGCACACGTGCGACAGCCAAGCGGACACTCGATGGTCCGGAGCTGCCGAAGTATTCAATAGCCGTGGCAGCCGATCTTTCTGGCCTGCCGGCGCAGCAGCTACGGCGCATGGAAGAGGGTGGCTTGGTCTCTCCCCGGCGCTCGTCCGGCAATACACGCCGCTACTCTGACAACGATCTGCAGCAGATTGCGGCAGTGGCAGCGTTGGCCGACGATGGGATCAACGCCGCCGGCATCAAGATGGTGCTCCACTTGCGCGAGGAGCTATCGGCGCTGCGCGGAGAGGTGGAGGAGCTGCGGCGGCAGATGGCGGAGCTGATGGGTGGCGCCACGTCTCACGCATCCGAGGGATCGGCGAACGGAGCGGCCCGGCCTTCCTCCAGGTCTGCCCGTGGCGCATCTCGCCCCGCGAGCGGCGACGAATCGTAATGGGCGAGCAGATCGGCGGGGTGGTCGTAGATGGCGAGGGCGCCAGCTAGCTCGGCATCAGTACGCCCGCCGCAACGCAGCGCGATGGTGCCGACGCCCGCAGTGGCCGCGGCTTCAATGTCGTACGGCGTGTCGCCGAGCATAAGCGCGGAAGCTGGATGGAGATTGAGCCTGGCGAGCGCCTGCTCGACAATCGAAGGGTTCGGCTTGGAATGCTCGATGCCGCTGGCGGTCACCGCCCCGTCAACCAGGTCGGCCACGTTGGCGGCACGCAGCAGCACATCCAGCTCGCCCTGCTTCGAGCTGGTGGCGACCACCAGCCGCAGCCCTTCCGTGCGCATGCGGTCGAGCAGGCGGCGTGCGCCGGGCGTCGGCACAAGTCCTTGCACGTAGCGCGCGAGGAAGATCTCGCCCGCCCGCTGGCTAATCTGCTTGCCCACTCCTGCGTCTTTCGAAAGGTCAGGCCGAACGGCAGGCAGCAGCTTGTCGGCTCCCATGCCGATCAGTGGGCGCACCAGCGCGAACGGCGCCGACACGCCGAACTCGGCGAAGGCATCGGCCCAGGCGCGGGCGTGGGCATCGTTGCTTTCGAGCAGCGTGCCGTCCACGTCTAGGATGACGCCGTGAATGCCCATGTGGAGATATCTCCTTGCAGGCGGATACGATTCAGGAGCGCGCCGTCCAGCCGGGAACCGGCTGGGGCACGCGCCGGCGTGGCGGGATAAGGGGCGGGGCGCTCCTGGCGAGCGGCGAGGTATCGTAGCGCGCGAGCAGGTCGGCGGGGTCGTCATAAACACGCAGCGCACCGGCAAGGTCGCGATCGCCGTAGCCGCCGCAGCGCAGTGCGATGGTGCGCATGCCGGCGCGCGCGGCGGCCTCGATGTCGTGTGGAGTATCTGCCAGCATCACGCAGGTCTCGGGGAGCAGGCCCACCTGGCAGCGTGCCAGCTCGGCGAGATCCAGCAGCGGCGTGGAGCGCTCGAGGTCGGCGGCGGTGAAGTGCTCGGAGAGCAGATCGTCTACGCCGGCCGCGCGTAGCAGCGCCTCGACCTCCGCCGGCTCGGCATCGCTGGCGACAATCAGCCGCAAGCCGTCGTCACGCATGCGCTCGACAAGCTGACGCGCGCCAGGGGTCGGCCGCAATCCCGCCGCGTAGCGCTCCAGGAAGAGCTCGCCCACGCGCCGCACGATGCGCCGGCCCTCACCCGAGCGGCTGGAAAGCCCCCGTGCGATGGCAGGCAGCAGCCGCTCGCCGCCGATGCCGATCAGCGGGCGCACGCGCTCGAAGGGGACGCTGCGGCCAGCCTCGGCCAGCGCATCCACCCAGGCACGGGCGCGCGCATCGTTGCTGGCGACCAGCGTCCCCCCGACATCCAACATGACGCCAACGATTGCCATGGCGGGCCTCCCTCGCAGCGTGGAATCAGCGACGCGTTCGTGTGTGCTTCACCAGCGCCCACCAGCTTTCGTTCCCTCATGAACCGAGCGGACGGTGAGGCGGAAGAAGACGCCGCGCGGTGCTCTGGTGACGCGCTACGCTGCAAGCAGCACGAACCGCGCCAGATTCACGTTATGACGAGCGATACACCAGCGAAAGCGGAAGGGATGAGATCGCGCGTGCTCGTTGGGCTGAAGTTGGCGCAGGAACTCCCGCGGTGTGGTGATGCGGAGACCCGCCTGCTGCGCACGCTCGACGCGGATGCGCTCCTCACGCTTCGCGGCGGTACAGCCGGCCGCCGAGCCGCAGCCAGGCGATGCCGCCATCGGGGTTGCGCAGGAACTCTGCGGTCATATCCTTCAGCGGCCCTTCTGTCGCAATGATGATGTCTTCGCCATAAAAAGCGACGGGCGATGGCGGCGGGGGCGGCGGCGGATTCTCGATCAGCTCGCGTATTCGGTCGCTGTCGCGCGTCTCCAGAACCAGCACGCCATCCCGCAGAGTGAGGTCGGCGAGGGTGAGGGTGGCGACGTAGTGTCCGGCGTAGCCGGCAAGCTGCTCTGGTGTGCGTGGCTGATGGATACGCTCAGGCTCGGTCACGCCCAGATAGTGTCGCAGCACCCAGCGTGTCACCTCCAGCATGAGATCGCCGCCACGGTCGGCGTTGGTGAGGATCGCCAGCGCAAAGTTGCGCGCGGGGACGAATCGCAGCCTCGCAACCTGCCCGATGGTTCCGCCGTCGTGCCCCAGCACGCGTACGCCGTTCCAGTCCTCTATGAACCAGGATAGCCCGACGCTGCGCCGGGCCCCTGCCTCGACCTGGGGGGTCTGCATGAGGTTCAGTGAGGCGCGCGAGAGGACGTGCGTCCCGTCCGCCGCGGTCCCGGCGCTCATGTGGAAGCGCGCGTAGCGCAGCAGATCGCCAGCCGTCGCGGTGATCCCGCCGGCGGCATTGGCGTTGCGCGGGATGGGCCAGGGGCGCGCGACCTCAACTGCCTCGGCGCTCGCGTTATGGCCGACCGCGAAGCTGTTGAGCATCACCTGCTCGGGGAAGAAGTGCGAGTGTGACATGCCGAGCGGGTCCAGCACGAGCTCGGTGGCCGCCGTCTCGTAGGGCTTGCCGGTCACTGCCTCGAGCACGCGACCGGCCAGGTAGAAGCCGGCGTTGTTGTAGGACCAGACCATGCCGAGCGGAGTCAGCTGCTGCGCCTGCGGCAGCATGGCGATGAATCGCGCGAGCGCGTCGTCACCGCGGCCAGTGTTGAGCAGCAGGGCAAAGTCGCCCTCCCACCCGGCGGTATGCGTCAACAGATGGCGGAGTGAGACTCCCTCCGCGACTGACTCATCGGCCAGCGCGAGGTCGGGCACGTAGGTGCGTACTGGCGTATCCAGGTCGAGCGTGCCCGCCTCCACCAGCCGCATGATGGCCGTCGCGGTCAGCGTTTTGGTAATCGAGCCGATCTGGAAGAGCGTGTCGGACGAGACAGGCGACGGGTAATTGGCGTTGGTGACGCCGAAGCCGGCGGTATGCTGCTTCCCCTCGTGCAGGATGCCAAGGGCGACGCCGGGAACGTGTAGGCGCTGCATCGCGGCGACGATCTGCTCGTGCAGCAGCTCGAAGTCGAGATGGACGGCAGAATGCGTCTTTGCGGCAGGATGCGAGGACTGCGGCTCCATGGCGGTCTCCTTTCCAAGCAATGAGAAGCCCCAGCGGGAAGATCCCGCCGGGGTGCTGCCAACATATACCACATCAGACAGGCGTACGCAAGCGAGCGCGTGTGAGACGCCCGGCGCGCTCAGGCCGTGGGCGTCCCGGTAGATGTCGTGGTGGGTGTCGTCTGGCTCTGCTGCGTATTCGACGGCAGCCATTCGACATTGGGCTTGAGTGTCGCGTAGATCGCTTGCAGGTCGGCTGGCGCCTTGCGCGCGACCACCGTAATGCTGGTATTGGCGATCGTGCCCAGGCAAACGGCGACCTTCGCATCCTGTGCGCTCGCCTGGCACTGCGGCTGTGCATCGGCGCCGCGCTTGGGCGCCTCCGAGAAGCTCAGCGGCTGCATATCGGGGGCGACGTCCCACGTCAGGCTGACGTGCGCGCCGTAGATCGGATCGTGGATCGAGCCGCCCGCCAGCGCCAGGCACGAGCCTTTGGGTAGCGACGGCGGCAGGTAGAGCGTGAAGCCGAGCTGGCTCTTCACCTGCGTCCAGTCGTTGATCGGCGTCTGGGCCGACGAGCTGGCGTCTACGAAATTCAGATATGGCCGGTCACACCAGGAGAGCGTCGTCAGCCCGGGATTCGCGCTGGTAGTCTTCGACGACGATCCACTGCAGCCGGCCAGCGTCATCGCCAGCACGGCCAGCAGCGCCACGCTCGCCAGCAGCCCGCGCCACCAGCCGCGCGTGCCCGCGTGTCGCAGGTCTTTCGGCAGGTACCCACCTGACCAGCCGTGTCCCCATCCCCGTTCGAGTCCGTCGCGCATCCGTCGCTCCCATTCGCTCCGCGCCACCGCATCCCGCCATGCCGCCCATCTCGTGATGGGCGCACACCAGTATAACGCATCTCCCCCGGTTGAGTTGGACATGCGTCACACTTTGGTCGCGTTCGGGCAGAGCGAGCCAAGGCGGATCCACAGGCCAAGCGGGCCCCGCCCAGGAGGATGCACCAGCGCTAGGCGCAGTGCGGATTGGATTGGCAGCGCGGGGCGCGCTGTGCTTCAATTAGGGTAGTGGCGCACGTGCTATCTCTGCCTATCATAGCTTCCCAGGAGGCGTCCATGTTTGCTGATATCGCGTCTGCCCTTGGCCGCGGCAAGCCACTCGCCCTCGTCACCGTCGTGCGCGTCAACGGCGCGGCGCCCTGCGCGCCCGGCACGCGGCTGCTGGTGCATGCCGACGGCCGCCTCGGCGGCACGCTGGGCGGCGCCACCACTGACACCCGCGCCCGTGACGACGCGCTGGCGGCGCTGGCCTCCGGCGAGACCCGCCTCCTCACCTATCACCTCGATCCTGACCTGGGCGAGAGCGTCGGCAGCTGCGGCGCCACCCTCGAAGTCTTCGTCGAGCCGCTGCGCCCGGAGCCGCGCCTGCTGGTGCTGGGCTCCGGCTACGTCGCGCAGGCCCTTGCGCGCCTGGCCCTGCCGCTAGGCTGGCGCGTCACGCTGATAGACGACCGTTCCGAGTTCACGCGTGAGGCGCGACTGCCGGAGACTGTCGCCATACAGGTTGGCGAGCTGCCCGCGCTGCTGGCCGCCGCGCAGCCCGACGCCGCCTCGGCCGTGGTGATCGTCACGCGCGGCCACCGCTCCGACCAGGACGCCCTGCGCGCCGCGCTGGAGACTCCCGCCGGCTACATCGGCATGATCGGCAGCCCCAGCAAGGTCCGCAACATCTTTCGCGCGCTGCTCAAGGCCGGCGTCCCCACGGAACAGGTCGCCCGTGTCCATGCGCCGATCGGCCTCGACCTGGGCGCCGAGACGCCCGACGAGATCGCGCTCTCGATTGCCGCCGAGCTGCTAGCCTGGCGGCGTGAGGGCAGCGGCGCGCCACTACGCGACCGCGAGGGCATCCTCAACAGCCTGCTCGACGCGCG